>JACOUI010000221.1 GCA_016177915.1 Planctomycetia bacterium | reverse complement strand
CGCCTGAAGGCGGTACTCCAGCGACGACAGCACCATGCTGCAAGTGCGACAAGACGCGCCCCCGCTGCCCGCCGGCGACGATCCGCCGGCGCCGATCGGCCTGCGCGTGGACGGCCCGCACACGCTGGGCACGCCGCTCCGCGAGGTCCCCTCCGACGACCTGCCCCCGCCGGACTCGCCCGAGGAGGCGGCCTGGATTCTGGCGCAGATGCGCACGCAAACCGAACAGCTCGGCGCGCTCTTGCAGCAGCAGCAGCACGAGCTCGATTGCCGCGAGGCGCGCCTCAACGCCCAGTGCGCCCAGCTCGACCAGCAGGGGCGCGACCTGCGCCTCTGGTTCCAGGAGCGCCAGGTGGAATTGGACGCAGAACGGCAATCGCTGGCAGAAGCGCTCGCAGCCCAGGGCCAGCGGCACATTCAGCTCGAGGCCGACGCCGAAATCGCTCGCCACCGCCAAGAGGAGCTTGCGGCGCGAGAGACGTTCCTGCTCGAGATCATTGAGCAACTCAAAACCAGGCGCGATGTGATCCGCACCGGCGAGCGCGAGCTGGAGACGCAGCGCGAGGCGAACGAGGCCGAACTACGCCACGCCCGCGAGGAGCTGGAAGCCCTCCAAGGCGAGTGCCAATCGCGCGCCGCGGCGCTCTGCGAGCGCGAAAGCGAAGCCACGCGCATCCACGACGAGCTCATCCGGGAGCGAGCACACGTCGCCACGGAGCGCGAGGAGCTTCAAACCCAGCGCCGAGGGCTTCACGACGCCCGGCAGCGCCTGGAAGACGAAAGCGAATCGCGTCGCCGCGCCGAGGCCGAAGACCGCCGCCGTGCCGACGAGGAGCTGCAAAGCCAGCTCACGCTGATCGAAGACCGCAAGGCCCGCCTCGACCAACGTCAAGTTGAGTTGGAGAGCTTCCGCGCCGAGCTGCGGCAGGCGCAGCGCGAAACGCTCGAAATGCGCCTGGCCACCGAGGAGCTTTGGGCGAGGCTTTCGGCCGGCGTGCCCGCTGCCACGCTCTCGCGCTCGCTGGCCGAAGTCCGCGGCCGCCTGACCGATCACTTCCGCCTGGCCGCCCGCGAGGTCGAGGAGCGGCTAACGGAGTTGCACGTCGTGCGGCGCGACCTGGAGGCGGAGCACGACGCCTTGTCCGCCGAGCGGCAGGCCGTACAGGAATGGGTCGACCGCCGCCGGGCGGAACTCGACGACCTGGCCGCCGTGCTGGCGCTGCGCGAGCGTGAATTGTCCGACCGCGAATCGCGCCTCGACCGTCTCGAAGACCGCGCTCCGAATGGTGCGATGCCAGCCGAAATTCAGGCCGTCGCCTGAGCTGGTCTCTTCTCTCACCTGTCGCGATCACGACTACAGCGGCGCCGGCAAATCGCGCCGGCAGAACACAATCCCCGCCCCCACGTACGCCGCCGCGCCCATTCCCAGCAGCACGCCGTTGAATTCCACCGCCATCAGCGGCTGCCACTGCACGAACCGTTCCGGCTCGTAGGCCCCGAAAAACGTGGTGAACATCAGCCAATCGCCGAAGTGCGCCGTTTCCTCGCCGGAGCTTTTGAGCATCTGCGCGGCCACCTTGAGGATCAACTCCACCGCGTAGATTCCGCCCATCCAGCCGATCGCCCGCCAGCGGTAGCGCTGAAACGCGGAGACGAAGGTCGCCAGCCCGCCCAGAAAGACCGCCAGCGACGCCAGGTTGACCGCCGGCAGCAGAAACGATGAGGCGTTCGCCTCCGCCTTCACCAGATGAATCCCCAGCCACGTCCCCAGCCAACAGGCCAAGCCCAAGAGCACCGCGCCCGCCGACGTCACGATCGCCGCCACGGCGACGATCGACGAGCGGCGGATGGGCTGCGCAAGCAGGAATTCCATGGTGCCCCGGTCCACCTCTCCGCTCACCGCGTCCGACCCGCGCGCGATCGCCCAGACCGTCATCGTGAACAGCACCAGCGGGTGCGCATAGGCCACGGCGATCATGCCCTCGGGCGTGGCCATCGACTCGATCGGCACGGGCAAGAGGCCCTGGATATTCAGCTTGATGCCGAACTGCAGAAAAAACTTGAGCATCCCCAGGTCGATCAGGCTCGTGAGCCAGACGAACAGGGCGTTGAAGACGAGGAGCAGCGCGGCGCAGGCCAGAAACAGCCGCCGCGACTCGGCGATCGTCTTTCCCCAGAGCGCGCGGTTCATGCTTCCTTCTCCCTCCCCTTTTGGCGGGCAGGGTTGGGATGCGCGTGAGAACTAACCGAGCGTCCCGCACGACGATCGTTAGCCAGGCTTCTTCGCTGCGGGCTGCCGCGTGTAAGCCTCACGAATGGCTTGGGCCAACTTATTCGGCTGCACCTGAAAAGAATCAAACTTGCCGATGTTCTCGTGAGTTACATGCAGCTGTCCTTCACCGACGTTGCCGCGATGCTGCCCCTTGGAATAATCCGGATGGGTTTCAACCTCGTGCGAGGACAGAACCCAGTAGCGAATCACGTCCCGCCAGGCCGCGATCCAGACGATCACGTCGCAGCAGGCCGGTTTGATCTGCTGGAAGTTCATCCAAAACGGCTTTGTTGAGTCCGAGGATAGAGCTTTGACATAAAGCGGTGCCTCGATACTGGCATCGACGGCACGGGATGCCTTCACCTCAATCCGGACCTTCCCGTCAAGCAAGAAGTCGTATTGACCTGAATAATTCGGATCAAGTTTCTTCGTGGACTTGACAAGCTCGGGCACAAGCTCTTTGAGGTGTCCCTGCGCCCAAGCTTCGCCAAAGGTTCGCGGAGCGCTGATCTCGAAGATATATAGATACATGTTCCGCGCGATATAGTTGTCACGCAATTCGAGGTATTCATCCAACGACAGGACATCCTTCGCCAGGAGATGAGAGATGATGAATTCGTAGTCGTTGAACGGATAGACGGAAACAAGTGCATCAAGCCGGGAGCGGATCTGCTCCGCGTCGGGCAGCGTTTCCAGGAGATGGTCCAGTTCTTGGTGCAATTTGTCCACGACTCATCCGAAGAGCGTTGGTTGTGGAGATGGCATTCGCGACGGTAGCGGTGCCTCGCCATTGGCGCTCTGAAAAGGCTCCGGCATTTCGTTCTCGAACGGATGACCGTTTTGCCAACCAAGCCTCCCGGTTCGCCGATAATGCTCGAGTCGGCGGATGGTGATCTCGCAAAAGACGGGATCAACATCCGCGCTGAAGCATCGACGACCAAGGATTTCCGCCGCCAAGAGCGTAGAACCTGAGTGAGCGAACAAATCCACGATTGCGTCGTTTTTGTTCGAGCTTGCCCGAACGATGCGTTCTACGCTCTTGAGCGGTTTCTGGGCATAACAGCCGGAGACGTTCTCCTCCATGCGGTAAAAGACCTGTTGAATATCGACCCACACATTGCCCGCACGGATAGTGTGGGACTTGCTTCGTTCAAGGTTCTCAGTCACGACGCTCTTAACCTCCTTGTAGTAGCCACGAAGAATCTTCGGAATGTCCGTGTATTCTGCTTCGATCTTGAATGCGGGGCACCCCTTCGTGTAGTACAGCAACTCCTGACGAACCGCCATCCAGTTCTTCTGCGTTCCGTATCCTCGCTGGTTGCGCATGGTGATGAAGCTACGGGACGCAAAGGGTTCCTGACGCATCATAACCATGAAGTCCGCGAGGGGCTGAAAGCCGTCGTTCTGGTCCGCTCCCAACCAAACGTAAAGAGATGCGTTCTTGGCGAGCACGTCGTAGGTAATGCGAATCCAGCGCCTAGACCAATCGATGTACTCCTCAGTGCTTCGCCGCTCAAAGGCAACAAGGTTGTATGGGGGATCTTGGATCGCCAAGGTCGGAGATGAACCGCTGACGAGCGCTGCGACCAACGTCGCATCAGTCGCATCTAGGCAACCGACTCGGTGTTTCCCTTCTGGGTCTTGCCAAAGCTCGCCCGCCTTCAGCCTGCAATGCGGAAGGAGACGATCCCGCAATTCAGGTGAGGCATCAAGCCTAGGTAGTGGGTTATTCTTCATGACGAAACATGTGGCAGCCCGCGGCGTAGGCCGCCGCCGCTGCTGGCTGGACAGTGTACCACGAAACGCCGTGATGGGCAGGCTTCGCCTTGCCCGGTTTGTGTCGGAGCCGCTGCTTGTCCCTTGTTCAAGGTGGAGATTCGGACCAGGTCTGCGGCTACTGTTCAATCCGATAGAGATGCGTCTTCGTCCGCAGGTACAGCGCCTTGCCGCTGATGGCCGGCGACGCCATACAGCCCTCCTCGAGCGTATTCACCGCAAGCTGCTTGAACCGCCTCCCGACGGCCAAGACAGTCGTCTGCCCCTCCTGGCTGCAAGCAAAGATCTTCCCGTCGGCGACGACCGGCGAGGCCGAAAAATTCCCGCCCAGCCGCTGCGACCAAAGCGGCTCGCCCGTCTTGGCATCCAGGCACGACGCCACGCCGCCGTCCTCGATCAAGTACAACAGCCCCTCGACCAGCACGGCCGAAGGGTTCCGCGGCACGCCTTTCTGGGCCTTCCACGCAACCTGCCCTGGCGAGAGCACGCCCGATCCTCCCAGCCGCACTGCCCAAAGCTGGGGCCGGATGTAGCCCGTATTGATGAAAACGAGGCCGTCGCCGGCGACCGGGCGCGAGACGTTCGAAAAACCGCTAAACGGCAAGCGCCACAGCTCCGCGCCGTTCTCTGGGTCGTAGGCATACGCCGCGTGCGCTCCCGTGCTCACGATCTGCCGCCGCCCCCCGACCTCGACCACGATCGGCGTCGAGTAGGCCTTGCGGAAGTCCGGGAACTGCGCCGCCAGGTGGGCCGTGCGGTCGGTCTTCCAGAGCGTGTTGCCGGTCGCCTTGTCCAGGGCCACGATGTACTGCACGTCCATCCCGTCGCAGTGAAACACCAGCTTGTCGTCGACGAGAATGACCGACGACCCCGGCCCTTCCTTGTGGTCGAGGTCCAGATCGCGCCGCGACCACACCATGTCGCCCGACGCCGTGTCGATACAGGCCGTGCCGTACGTGCCGAAATGGACGTAGACGCGCCCCTCCTCGATCGCCGGCGACGGCGAAGCGTAGCTGTTGACGTCGTTCTTCGGCTCCGGCTCGTCGTTCTCGAAAACATCGACCTGCCGCACAATCTTCCCCGACTCCTTGTCCACGCACAGGGCGAACATCTTCTTGCCGTCGGGCGCGGCGGAGGTCAGCCACACCTGTCCGCCCCAGATGACCGGCGTCGACCACCCCTGGCCGGGGAGGGCGGTTTTCCATTTGACGTTGTGCGTCTTGCCCCACGTCGTCGGCAATCCGCGGGCGTCGCACGTGCCGTCGCCGCGCGGGCCGCGGAACTCCGGCCAGTTGTCGCCGGCAAACGACGTGGAAAGGAGGGCCAGGCAGGCACAGACGCCAAGGACAACGAGCCGCATCACTTCGCCTCCGCCTCCTTCAGCGTTTTGACCTTCACGATGTGCCGCACGCGGACCTCCACTCCTTGCTTCTGCGTGTAGTCGCCCGTCACCACGACCGTCTTCTTGTCGAGCTTCTCGGCCAGGGCGATCAACTCCTTGTCGCCCGCCAGGTCCAACTCCCAGGTGACTTTGCCGGCCTTGATGATCACCCCCGTCGTCTCGCCGCCGATGGCGAAGATGCCCGTCTGCAGGACGCCCTTGACCTCGACGCGGATGTACTCTTCTTCCACTTTGTCCTCCGCCGACGCAAAGGGCGCCGCCGCCAGCACGGCCGCGACGCAAGCCGTCAGTGCCGCCGCTGCCACGATGTACGACGTCCGTTTCATGTTCGTTCCTCCGTTGTGAAAACACCGCGGCGCGGGGCCGTCAAGCGGCCCGCATTTCACCGCGTCAACCATTCCAATTTCGGGGCGAGCGCTGCTAATGAACGCGCACGGTGCCGGCAACCGCGTTGCCGGTGCGCCCTCGCTTGGGCGTCGGGTAGTGTGAGCGCCCTCGCTGGCGCTTCGGGTTGGTGTACTCACGCCTCAATTTGATACGGCACCCGCTGCTCCCGCCGCTGCCAGGCGTTCGCCTCCTCATCTCCCACGATCTGCTCCTTCGCCGGGTCCCACTTCAGCGAGCGGCCCAGGCGAATGCAGATGTTCGCCAGGTGACAAGTCGACAGCGCCCGGTGGTGCGAGAAGACGTCCGAAATCGGCTGCTCCCGCGTCTTCAAGCACTCGAAGAAGTTCCGCATGTGGTGCCCGTGCTGCTTCCCGTTGTAGACCTTCGTGATGGCGTCGGCCGGCAGCGGGTGGTCCTTGAGCGCGTCGACCGGGTCGCCCGTGAGCTGTCCGCGGTCGACGAAGATGCTCGACTTGTCGCCCTCGATCAGGCAGCCGTTGCCAAAGTCCTCGTGGGTGTCGCGGATCACGATCTCGCGCCCGTCCGCGAACTTCGCCACGATCTTGAATTCCCGGGCCGTGTTGTACTTGTCGTCCTGGGTGGGATAGCCGTTCTTCAGCGGCACGGGGTGCGTGGCGGTCCCTTCGAACGAGACGGGACCCGTGTCGGCGGCGCCCAGCGCCCAGTGGGCGATGTCCACGTGGTGGGCCCCCCAGTCGGTCATCTTTCCGCCGGAGTACTCGTACCACCAGCGGAACTGGTAGTGGCAGCGCTCCTTGATGTAATCGACCAGCTTCGTCTGGCCCAGCCACATCTCCCAGTTGAGATTGGAGGGCGGGCTCTCCTTCTTGAACGGGCCGCCGAGATCGCCCTTGCCGATCGCCACGGTCACGCGATGGACCTTCCCCAGCCGGCCCTCGCGGCACAGCGCGATGGCCTTGGCGAACGGCCCTTCGCTCCGCTGCTGCGTGCCCACCTGGAAGACCTTCTTGGTCTCCTTGACGACCTTGCAGATTTGCTTGCCTTCCTCGATCGTCAGCGTCAGCGGTTTTTCGCAGTACACGTCCTTGCCCGACTTCATCGCCTCGATGGCGATCTTCGTGTGCCAGTGGTCGGGCGTGGCGACGATGACGGCGTCGATGTCGCTGCGCGCCAGCAGCTTGCGGTAGTCGCTGCAGGCTTCGGCCTTGCCCTTGCCCTGCTCGGCCTTGGCCTTTTCGGCGTGCTGCGAGTCGACGTCGCAAACGGCCAGCAGGTCGCCGAACTCCAGCGCGCGCATGGTGTCGTGCCTTCCCTGGCCGCCGCAGCCGATCTGACCGAGGCGGGGCCGGTCGTTCTTCGCCTGGAAGAACGCGGAGGCGGGCTTGGGCGTCCAGAAAAAGTAGGGGACGGCGCTCCCGGCCGCAGCGGCCGCGGCCGACTTCCGCAAAAACTCACGGCGATTCTGGCGTGTCGACATGGCAAGGCTCCACTTGCAAAGGGGCGGGGGCGGGCAGGGGTTCCAGCGGCCTTGGTCCAAACCAAAGCCTCATTAGCTTACCTTGGCGCCCCGGCCAATGCAAAACGCTCCTGCCCGATGCCCGCAGAGAGCTGCGGTCGGCGGCGGTTCGAGATAACCACCGCCCCAGGGCGTCGTTCCTTAAGCGGCGCCGACGGGCTAGCCGGCGTGCGCGCTGCCCGGCGCAGACGCCGCAGGTTCCATTTGTTTGCGCATGCGCACGTCCTGTAAGCGCACGCGGATACCGTGCCGCGGACGCAATGTCGCCGTCGCCCAGGGGACGACCGGATGCCCCCCCACGAGCGACATTTCGAATCGCGAAACCACCGCCGCCAGCACCAGCGTCGCCTCCATCATCGCAAAGGCGTTGCCGATGCACGCCCGCGGGCCGCCGCCGAAGGGAAAGTACGCGTATTTGGGAAGCTGCTCGATCGCACTCTCGCCCCACCGTTCCGGGCGGAAGCGCTCCGGCTCGGGAAAGAACCGCGCGTCGCGGTGCACGACCCACTGGCTCATCAGAATCGTCTGGCCGATCGGCACGTGATACCCTGCGATCTTGCCTTCGCGGATCGCGGTCCGGCCAAAGGCGTAGGCCGGCGGATAGAGCCGCATCGATTCCCGCACGACGCGCTCGGCATACACCAGCCGCGGCAGGTCTGCGACCGACGGCGCGCGGCCGCCAAGGCTCTCGTGCAGCTCCTTGTGCAGCCGCCGGGCGACGTCGGGATTTTGCGCCAGCAGATAAAACGTCCAGGCCAGGGCCACCGCCGTCGTCTCGTGGCCGGCCAGAAAGAGCGTCATCACCTCGTCGCGAAGCTGGCGGTCGGTCATGCCGGCGCCGTCGCCTTCGTCGCGGGCGGCGACGAGCGTGCTTAAGAGGTCGCCGCGGTCCTTGCCCGACGTCCGCCGCTCGTTGATGATCCGGTGGATGATCGCATCGAGGCTGACGATGGCCCTTTTCAAGCGGCGGTTGCGCGGCGTCGGCAGCCGGACGGGAAGCGGGACCGCCTGCTCGAACCGAAAGCGAAAATCCTCCATGGTCACGTGGACGGCCTGCGAGACGTCGCTCGTGTCGGCCTCGATGTCCACGTCTAGCAGCGTCTTGGCGACGATCGACAGCGTCAGCCGCATCATCTCCTCGTGCACGTCGCGGACCTGGCCGTCGCGCCAGCCCTCGAGCATGGCCAGCGTCTTGTCGATCATCGCGCGCGAGTAGGCCTCCAGCCTGGCCTTTGCGAAGGCAGGCTGGATCAGCCGACGCTGGCGCAGCCAGAAGTCGTCCTCGCTCGTCAAGAGGCCGTTGCCCAGCACCGGGCGGAGGAACCGCAGCGCGTAGTGCTTGTGGTAGTTGCGGTTGTCGGTGACGGTGACCTGCTCGATCAGGTCCGGATGGCTGACGAGGTACACGCGCCGCGGGCCGAGGCGATAGCAGGCGATGTCGCCGTACGTCCGCGCCACGCGCGTCAAAAACGCCAGGGTGTCGCGGCGGAATTCCCGCAGGTTGCCCAGCAGCCAGCCGCCCTTGGGTCCCGGCGGACGAGGAGACGACATCGATGACCTCGCAAGCCCGATGAAACAATCAACACGATGACAAGGCCCGCGCGGGACGCGGCGCCTGAAATCACAGGCGTAAGCAGATTCCGGATGTTACAGGAATTCCCGGCCGGGCAGAAGGCGACCGGATCGCCGGCACACCGGCGCAGACTGGTCCGCCGGGGCCTTGCCCCCGCCCCCCTTGCGGGGGAGGGTTGGGGTGGGGGGTTCCGGGCGCACAAAGCGCCTCCCACGGAGTTCCGCCTGGGCATCTAGCCACCAGCCACCAGCCACTAACCACTCTCCGTCACACGCTTTCCACTTCCGGATGCTTCCAAGGCGAGCGGTACGGCCGCCGCAGGAGCTTGTTGGCCTCGTCGTCGCCCACGACCTTTTGCGCCTTGGCGTCCCAGGCGAGCGACCGGCCAAGCTGCATCGACAGGTTCGCCAGGATGCAGCTCGCCGACGACATGTACCCCTCCTCGATGTCGGCCACGGGCTTGCCGCGCGAGGTGATCGCCCGCAGGAAATCGCGCTGGTGCGCCCGATTCGCCGAGGCCACGGGCAGCTCCAGGTCCTTTTCGGTTTTGTCCTCAGGATACGTGTCCAGTTCCATCAGGGGCTCGCCCGACTCGGTCGGCTCGGTCTTGCCCTGCGGGGTGAAGTCGTAGCGGAGGACGCTGACCTTGAGCGTGCCCTTATCGCCGTGGATGGTCGCGCCCCAGGGATACTTCGGGTCCACCGGCTGGCCCCAGGTGCGGTGCTGCCAGACGACCGGATAATCGCCGAAGTCGAACGTGGCGGTCTGCGTGTCGGCAATGTTGGCTTTGCTTTGCTTTTGCACCAGGATGCCGCCGGCCGAGGAGATCGTCTTGGGCCAGCCCAAGCCCAGCATCCACCGCACCATGTCGAGCATGTGGATGCACATGTCGCCCATGATGCCGTTGCCGTATTCCACGAACGACCGCCAGCGCCGCGGGTGGACGAGCGCGTTGTAGGGCCGCAGCGGGGCCGGCCCGGTCCACATTTCATAGTCGAGGTTGTCCGGCGGCGAAGTCTCCGGCGGGTTCTCGTTGGCCCGCATGTGGAAGTAGCAGTAGATTTCGACCAGCCCGATGCGGCCGAGCTTTTCTTCCTTGATGATCCGGTCGCGGGCCTGGACGAGATGGGGCGTGCTGCGGCGCTGCGTGCCGACCTGGACGACGCGCTTGTGCTTGCGCGCGGCGGCGACCATGGCCTGGCCCTCGACGACGTCGACGCTGATCGGTTTTTGCACGTACACGTCGGCCCTCGCCTCGACGGCGGCGATCATCGCCAGCGCGTGCCAGTGGTCGGGCGTGCCGACCAGCACGATGTCGAGGTCCTTTTCCTTGAGCATCTCGCGGTAGTCGCCGTAGGTGCGGGGCTTTTTCTTATTGGCCTGGCGCTGCGAGACGAGATCGGCGGCCTCGGCCAGCATCTTGCGGTCGACGTCGCAGAGCGAGACGACCTCGACGGGGGCGACCTGGATCAATCGCAACAGGTCGCACTTGCCGTACCAGCCGCAGCCGATGAGCCCGACGCGCTTCTTGGCGTCGGCCAGCTCGTCGGCGTAGAGGGCGGCGCGCGACAGCGCAAGCCCGGCGGCGGTGGTGGCGGTCGTTTGCAGAAAATGGCGGCGGTGCATGGGGGGCCTCCCGAATGGCGGAATTGCGATGTGGCCCAGGTAATTTAACCCGCCGAAAGATCGAGGGCGAGAACCCAAAGCCCGCCGGTTGCATCTTCGGAGAACTTGGAGCGAGGTCATTGGGGCTGTCAACGTGCGGGAGGCTCGCATCGGGCGGGCGCGTTGCGGCGTCGGCCAGCTTCCCTTGCGGCGGGCGCGTGTCTTGGCTGGCCGCCGGCGCGGTCGGGTCGCGCGTCGCGCCCTCTTGGGTCACGGTTCGGTGGCGATCGTCGGCGGGAGGCGGAATCGAGCTCATCGTCGCCAACGTCTCAAAACTCGGTTCGCCCTCACCCCCCCACCCCAACCCTCCCCCACAACCCTTCCTCACAAGGGGGAGGGAGCTTGGCCTACCAGATTTCCAGTTCCAGTTCCAGCTCCACGCCCAACCGCTCCGTGACGCGGCTGCGCATCAGGTCGATCAGCCGGATCACGTCGTCGCTCTTGGCGCCCGACTCGTCGACGATGATGAAATTCGGGTGCCGGTCGCAGACTTCCGCCCCGCCCACCCGCGTCCCCTTCAGGCCCGCCTGGTCCACGAGGTTCTCGGCCGACATGCCGCGCGGGCTCTTGAAAATCCGCCCGGTCGGCTGGTGGCCCATCGGCTGCTCGGCCTTTTTGAGGATCCACTGCTTTTGCATGCGGCGGGTGAGCTCTTCGGGGTCTCCCTTGTCGAGCTGGAACTCGACGGAGAGGATCACCAGCTCGTCGAGGCTGCTCTGGCGATAGGCAAAGACCATCTCGTCGCGCTGGCGGGCGATCGCGTCGCCGCCGCGGGTGATGACGGTGGCGGCCGAGGCGAACTGTCCCGCGTCGCCGCTGCGGCCGCCGGCGTTGGTGTGCAGCGCTCCGCCGACGGTGCCGGGAATGCCGACGAGCGATTCCAATCCGGCGAAGCCTTCGCGCACGGACGTCGAGATCACGTGCCCCAGCCGCGCTCCACCTCCCGCGACGAGCGTGTTGCCCTGGACGCGGATGGCGGTGAAGGCGGGCGACGAAAGGTGCAAGACGACGCCGCTCACTCCTTCGTCGCGCACCAGCACGTTCGACCCGCCGCCCAAGAGGCGCAGCGGAGTGCCTTCGTCGCGGCAGCGGCAGATGACGGACAACAGCTCGTCTTCGGTCCGCGGCGTGGCGAAGTGCTCGGCCGCCCCGCCGACGCGGAACCACGTCCGCGGCGCCAAAGGCTCGTTGGGGCGGACGAATTCGTCGAGTCCGGCGGTGAGGGACATGAGGGAAATGCGGAATTCGGAATGCGCAATGTCGAATGGGGGACGGAAACAACCGCGATGACTAAGACTGTGCCCCGTGCCGGGCGTTAAGTCAACCGGCGCGTGGCACGTACCCGCTTGCGCCGCCTCCGCCGCGAACTTTCAGGAGTTCGGCGCGCACAAGTTCGTTGAGCGTGCGAAAGACCGTCGGCCGGGAAATCGTTGATCCGACCGCCGCCAGCAGGTCGTCGGCGGTGAACGGGCCGGGCCGGACGGCGACCACATCGGCGATAGCACGCCGCTGCCCTTTGAGGCGCTTGCCCCACGTCGCCAGCCAAGCTTCGTAGCGATCCTGGAAGTTCATTGGTGTCCGTCGCTCCGCCGTCGAAACTCCGTCCCGCCGACGCTGCCGCGGCGCAAAGCATTGCGCCCCAACTGCTTGCAGCATCCTATCCACCGACCGTGGACCCGCAAAGGATTTTTTTGCAAAAAGCGCGAACCTCAAATGCCGATCGTGCGTCTTAGGGTGTCTACCAGGTCCTGGCCTTGATTCTGGAGGCTCGCAGCCTAAGCTTACAGGTGCAGGACTTGCCGGCGTGCGCCGGCTGTTTCTGTTCTCTCTCCACTCGCGCAAGCGAAGGAGTTCGCGATGCGTACCACACACCAAACCCATTTGGCCCGCGTCCGTGGCTTTGCCTCGGCTCGCCCGGTCGCCATGGGTCGTGGCCTGGTGCGCTCGCACTCCGATGCGAAGCGCATCTTGCACGGTCCAGCGCCGGTCGGCGCATCGGGACCGTATGCCCTCGCCCTTGCCGGCTCGAAAAGCGCCGGCAGGCCGACCGCGGGCACGGCAGGCCAACCGCATTCAACGATGCGGATGCCCTGCCAGGCGCCTGAAACGAATCAGGCGCGCCTGTGGCAGGCCTATCCGGGCACGCCAGGGATCAATCGCCAGGGCTAAGGCCCAAACCAGCGATTCATCCCGAACGGCTCGGAAAGGCGCGGCGCCGCACGTGAGTTTCACGCGCGGAACAGTCCGCACCTCAAGGCGACGGCAATGGCGGCGATTTTCCGCCTTGGCCCTTTGCAAGTGATGCTCGCCCGGTTTGAAAAACCTGCGGCGGGCGGGAGAGAGAACCAATGACTCGCCTCGCTTATGCTCATCCTGTGGTCTTCGACGCTTCGCTGCGCGACCTGGTGCTGCGCGCGCAGGGCGGCGACCGCGAGGCTTTCGGCCGGCTGGTCGAGCGGTACGAGCGCGCCGTGTTCGCCACGGCGCTGCGGCGGCTGTCGAACTACGCCGAGGCCGAGGAGCTGTGCCAGGACGTCTTCGTGCAGGCGCTCAGCAAGCTCGATCAGCTCCGCCAGCCGGAGTGCTTCGGAAGCTGGCTGCGCTCGATGACCGTCCGCATGGCCATCAACCGCGCCGTGCGGCGCGGCCCGGTGTCGCTGGCCGAGCCGGAGACGCTGGAGGGCGCCGGAGGCGGCCAGGCGTCGCCGGTCGAAGGCGCCATGACGCGCGAGCGGGCCCGCTCGGTCCGCGCCGGTCTGCGCCGGCTGCGGAAGCTGGACCGCGAGACGCTGGTGGCGTTCTACGTCAACGGCCAGTCGCTGGTCCAGATGAGCGATCGGTTCGCTTCGCCGGTGGGCACGATCAAGCGGCGGCTGCACGTCGCCCGCAAGCGCCTGGCGAAGGAGCTGGGGTCGCTGTCGGTGTAAACGCGCCGCCTGAAGGCAGTACTCCAACGACGGCCGGCCCGGAACGAAATTCCGGGCCGGCCGTTTTCTTTGGAGTGCGGCGACTTGTCGCCGCCTTGAATTGGCGCGCCAATCTGGCGTTCCGCTTGTCGGCGCGATACCATGGCGGCGTTACCCAGGCCAGCGCCGATGCTGCCCTCGCTCGCGATCCTGGTTCTTGAGTGTTGGCTGCCACTCAGCGCGGGCGCCGCTGCTGAGCTTGGTCGTTAGCGGCCAAAGATCATGACCATTCGCTACGAACTTGAACCTCTGCATCGGAACACGCCCGACGCGGAGTTCCTCGATGATCTCAAGCGGGTTGCCGACGAACTGCGCGCTACCACCGTGACCATGGTTCAATACGACGAGCGCGGCCGGTTCAGCGCGTCCGCCCTGCAAAGACGGTTCGGCTCGTGGCACCGGGCACTTCAGCGCGCCGGCTTGGCGAAGGTTCGGAATATCAACACTCCCCAAGACGAGTTGTTCAACAACCTTGCCGACGTGTGGACTCGGCTCGGGCGCCAACCGCGAATGGCGGATTTGACCTCCGAGACCTCGCGCTTGTCTGCTGATACTTACAAGCGGCGCTTTGGTGGATGGCGCAACGCGCTTAAGGCATTTGTGCGGTGGGCCAACTGCGGGAACGCAGACGGCGGGCAATCAAACGGCCCGGCAAACGGATCGGCGCTTATCCGCCGGAGAGGGCCGCGCGAGCCCTCGCTACGGTTGCGGTTTCTCGTCATGCGCCGCGATAACTTTCGCTGCTGCTACTGTGGTCACTCGCCGGCCACCGATCCGGGCGTCGAGTTGAATGTGGACCATATCAAGGCCTGGGCTGAAGGCGGGTTCACAGTCCTTGACAATCTGCAAACGCTCTGCACGAAATGCAATTCGGGCAAGAGCAATCTGTCGGCGCGGGCCGGCGGCTAACCAGCCGTTGTAGCGTTCGTAGGGCACCGATTCATCGGCGCCGTTGGTAGTGGCCCGATTCATCGGGCCCTTCGGTGCCAATCGCCGCGGGCCGCCTGAAGGCGGGACTCCAACGGGACCGCATGAATGCGGTCACTACGAACGAAGGAACTCCAACGACGGCCGGCCCGGAAATCCTCCGGGCCGCCGTTTTCTTTTGGAGTGCGGCGACTTGGGACTGCGGCGACTTGTCGCCGCTTTTTCGGCCGCCGGCCAGAGAACACCACCGCCGGCAGGACGGGCCACTGTGGCGCACCGCCGGTCCACCGCTCAACGCCCCAACCAAAGCTGCGACAAGTCGCAGCACTCCAAAGGGCCGGCGTTTCCCAGTTTCGCACGATCGGGTATGCTGCCACGCGACGGCTGGGACCCTTCAAAAAAGACCCGAGCGTTGTGCGAGAACAAGGGAGTCTGTCCATGAGGTTTTTCGAATCGGCAGCGCGGGTGCTGCGTCCGGCCGCGAGGGTGGCGATGGGGTTGGTGATTGCGGCGCTAGCCGCCGGTGCGCCGCTGGTGCTCCGTGCCGACGACAAAGCCCCGCCGCAGGCCAAGAAAACTGCCGCCGTGAAGGAGACGACCGCCGTGCAGAAAAGCGCCGTGCAGAAGACGCCCCTCATCCCCCGCGACGTCCTCTTCGGCAACCCCGATAAGGCCGCCCTGCGGATCAGCCACGACGGCAAACACGTCAGCTTCTTGGCCCCGGTGAATGGCGTGCTCAACGTCTGGGTCGCCCCGGCCGACAAGCCCGACGAGGCCAAGCCCGTCACGAAGGACACGAAGCGCGGCATCCGGTCGTACTTCTGGCCGTACACGAACAAGCACATCCTCTACATCCAGGACAAGGACGGCGACGAGAACTGGCACGTCTACCGCGTGGACTTGGGCACGCTGGAAACGACCGACCTCACGCCGCTTCCCAAGATCGCCGCCCAGATCGACACCGTCAGCCATCGCAACCCCACGGAAATCGTCGTGGGGCTCAACGACCGCGACGAGACCTACCACGACCTGCACCTCGTGAACCTGGAAACCGGCGAGCGGAAGCTGTTGCAGAAGAACACGGAGTTCGCCGGGTTCCTCGTCGACGAAGACTACCGCGTCCGCTTCGGTCTGCGCTACGAGCCGGACGGCACGACCACGCTCCACCAGAAAACCGGCGACGCCGAGTGGAAGCAGTACATGAAGATCCCGCAGGAGGACACGCTCACGACGTCGCCCTCGGGCTTCGACAGGAGCGGCCTCGTGATGTACATGATCGACAGCCGCGGGCGGGACACGTCGGCCATGACGACGATCGACCTCCGCGACGGCAAGCAGGCGATCGTCGCCAGGCACGACAAGGCCGACGTCAGCGCCGCCCTCATGCACCCCACCGAGAACACGCTGCAGGCCGTGTCGTTCGAGTATACGCGGACGGAATGGACGATCCTCGACGCGGCCGTGCAGGCGGACTTCAAGTACCTGCGGACGGTCGCGGCCGGCGACATCCAGGTGACGAGCCGCACGCTCGACGACAAGATCTGGACGGTGGCCTTCCTGATGGACAACGGCCCGGTGCGGTATTACGTCTACGATCGCGCAGCCAAGAAGGCGAAGTTCCTCTTCACCAACCGCAAGGCGCTGGAGGAGGTGAAGCTGGAGAAGATGCACCCGGTGGTGATCCCGACGCGCGACGGGCTATCGATGGTCAGCTATCTGACGCTTCCCAAGGGCAGCGACAGCGACGCCGATGGAAGGCCCGACAAGCCCGTGCCGCTGGTCCTCAACGTGCACGGCGGCCCCTGGTCGCGCGACAACTGGGGCCTCGATCCGGAGCACCAGTGGCTGGCCGATCGCGGCTATGCCGTGCTGTCGGTCAATTACCGGGGCTCGACGGGTTTTGGGAAGAAGTTTTTGAACTCGGCCGCCAAGGAGTGGGCCGGCAAGATGCACGACGACCTGATCGACGCCGTCGATTGGGCCGTGAAGGAAAAAATCGCCGACGGCCAGCGCGTGGCCATCATGGGCGGCAGCTACGGCGGCTACGCGACGCTCGTGGGACTGACCTTCACGCCGGACAAGTTCACCTGCGGCGTGGATATCGTCGGGCCTTCGAACCTGCTCACGCTCCTCAGCACGATCCCGCCCTACTGGAAGCCGGTCTTGCAGATGTTCAAGGACCGCGTGGGCGACCCGGAGACGGACGAGGGGCGCAAGCTCTTGAACGAGCGTTCGCCGCTGTCGTACGTGGACAAGATCCAGCGGCCGCTCTTGATCGCGCAAGGCGCAAACGACCCGCGCGTCAAGCAGGCCGAGGCCGACCAGATTGTGAAGGCGATGAAGGAAAAGAAGATCCCGGTCTGCTACGTGCTCTACCCGGACGAGGGGCACGGCTTCGCCCGTCCCGAAAACCGCATGTCGTTTTACGCGGTGACGGAGGCCTTTTTGGCGCAGCACCTGGGCGGCAAGTTCGAGCCGGTGGGCGACGACTTCCAAGGCTCGACAATCACCGTGCCCACGGGCGCGGAGGAAGTGCCGGGGCTGAAGGAGGCGCTGAAAAAGTAGGGTGGGCATCGCCCACCGCACACCCGGATACGGTCCATTGCAGCGAGTCGTGTTGCGCAGAGGTGTTCATCTATGCACGAGCTTGTGGTGAACGACGCCCAAGCGCAACTCCTGACCGAGCCCGGTGCCCACGTGCCCGTGCGCGATCAGCGGGGAAACTACCTCGGCTACATCTTGGTCGCGCCGAAGCTGACGGAAGAAGAGATTGCCGAATTCAAACGCCGCGCAGCGTCCAACGAGCCGCGCTTCACGACACAGGAAGCCCTCGAGCGGCTATCCAGGCTCAACGCCAAGCCTTGACGCCTTCCACGGGCATCGCCGCTACGGCGCCCCGATCACGCCCTTGGGCGCGCCCTGCGGGCTGGTGACATTCGCGCTGCCGAAAAACGACATCCCGCTCCCCACGAGCATCTCGGACTTGAAGTCGCTGACCGGCAGGAGGGGATTGCGCATCGCAAAGCGGTGGTCCGTCAGAATCCGGGCGCGCTTGAACTGCTCGAAAAACTTTTCCGGCACGTTGCCCGGGCCGCCCGCCAGCACGATCGGCGGCCCGCCACCTTGCGGCAATCCGGGAATCCCCCCCAATCCGTTCTGAAAACCCTCCAGGCCCGGGATGCCCGGGAACCCCTCCGCCTCCTTTGCGTGGATTTCCTTTTCGCGGAAGCCGAGCTTTTCCAGGTAGTCGGCGTGCGCCTTGGCCACGATCTCCTTCTGCTTGTCGCGCCCCTTCTGCTTCGAAAGGGCCGAGAACGTGGCGAGCGCGAATTCCAATTCCGCTTCCAGCCCCTCCGGCTCGACGTAGCCCGAAAGCGTGCTGAAGATCTCGCCCTCGGGCGTCAGGAATAGGATCTGAATGTTGTGCTCGCCATTGCCGCGGAAGCACTGGCCGGGCGGGTCCTTGGGGGCGTGGGCGAACGAGACGCCCGAGTTTGGGTCGGACTCGATGTTGAGGTACGCCGCTTCGAAGTCGCGGTTCAGGATCTTCTGCACGGCCGGCGATGAGAACGACACGGTCCTCAGGGTGTGGCCGGCGCTTCACATGAAGCCATTCAGATCGCCCAGCACGCGGAGAAAGAAGACCGGCTTGGGTTTGGACTTCACGGACCCATCGGCGTCTTTGGCGGCGGCGAGCGCCTTTTCCAGCGACTCGTGCCAGCGGATGCCGTGCAGCATGGTGCAGCCGTCGGCATCGGGCTTGGGCGCGTCGGCCGCGGCCTTTTTGCCGGTGCTGCGTTTCGCGACGGGCTTGGACTTCGCCTTGTTGTCGGCAAGCAGCGGCGCCGCGACCACGACGGCCAAGCCCAGGGCCACCAGCGCGCAGCGCAAGAGAGTGGAGATTCGCAAAGACATGGTGTTGCTCCTCTGTTCCCGCCCGGCGAACGGAGCGGTGCAACAAGCGGCCGCGGTTTCGCCGGGCGCCCGGATTATAGCGGTCTGCAAATCGCGATTGCAAGAAAAACGCGAGACGGGCGTGGCGCGATTTCGCTTGGCGCGCCAGCGAGGCGCACGGGAACGAGGGGGACGATCGAGCGACGAGGCAATGGTCTATCTAACCCCTTCGGGGTAACCGAACGTGCAACGACCGTCTACCCAGGGTGCGCTGCGCGACCCTGGGCTTGGATATTCAACCCCAACGGGCAACGCCGTGAACGATTTTATGCGGCAGCATGGAAGTAGTCT
>JACOUI010000193.1 GCA_016177915.1 Planctomycetia bacterium | reverse complement strand
GTCGCGTCTCCCCCCCTTCCGAAGGGGGGGCCAGGAGGGGTCGGTACAAGACGCACCACCCGCTCATCGCTCGACGCGAGCGTCGCCTCGCGCGTCAGATCCTGAACGCTTCCGTCGGCGGCCACACCCGTCACGACAAGCTGCATCCGCGCCCGCGGGCCGTCGAGCCGAAACTGCGGCGGATACACTTCGAGACGGATGTCGTCCGCCACGGCCCTTTGCGAAACGGCGAGTACCACGAGAGCGACGATCGCCCAGCCGGAGCCACGGCCGCGCTTATCGTGTTGCGAATCCTGCTGTCGTCTTTCGACCATTTGCATCTCAAAACAAGTGACCTGGCGGCGTTGGCGACGGAACTGCGCTCGGCGGCGTGTCTCTCCGAACCAGCCTCCCTCTTCCGCGGGATTCGATCGCCATGGACAACGGCTCGAGGTTGAACCGGAGGGGGCCACGCATCTTGCCGATCTCGATTAGCTCATGCCAGACAGACAAGATCGTCAGGAGCTTCTGAAAGCGTGGCCGAACGTGCACGCGTCGGCTTAGCAGCACGAGAGTCATACCGTAGGCGGCGCATAGTCGCGGCAGCTTGTCCCCTTTCTTCGTGCCCTTCTTTCCGCGGTCGGCGGCTATCACCATCCATTCCTCTTGTGCTGCGCGGGGAATCCACACTTCATCCCACACGCCCTGTTGATTGGTGAAATCGAGCAGGTGCCGTACGTCCGCCCTCTCGTCCTCAAGAGCAAACGTCATGAGCCGCGCCAGTTCACTAACAAGCAATCGTGGGATGTTCTCGTCAAAGAGGATCTTCGTCGTCGATGGCGTCACGCAGCACTGCTGCTGAGAAGGTGATCGAAGTAGCTCAAAGCAAGTTCCACATCGGCCTCGTCGACAAGGTAAGATTCAGCCGCGTTCTTGATTCCGCCTTCGATCTCATAGGCCTCCCAAAGTGTCTGCGCGCTGTACCCGCACCTTTCGACGACGGGCTCCCCAAATCGAATGTGGGGGTTCATGACGATTCGACCGTGTTCGCCCTTCCAAGCTGTGTATTCCTGGGCGAGGCTTGTCTCGGGGTCGAATTTCAGATCGCGGATGTACAACTCCGCGACCTCCCTCAGGATGAGGTTTTTGCGGCTCACGCCGCTGGCCTGAACCAGCTTATCGCCGATCTTCAGGACAATCTCACCGTGGCCTTCGTCCTGCTCGTCGCTGAAGAGATAGGTGGTGTGATCGACGGCGAAAGGATACTGAATTCCGTACTCGCTTCGCGCGAGATCGACTGCCTGCCTGATCTTCTCCAGCGGGATCTTGTGTTTCGATCGAATCGCCCGAATGGCCAGGGCTTGCACAAAGTCCAAGAAAGTGACGACCTTTTCGCCGTCGCCCTCGACCTGCGTCGCCAGTACGCGGGCATTGCGCTTGTCGCCGAACAGCCAACGATTCATCGTCTGCGTGCGGACGCGCGCGTAAAACGCCGCCTCGGCCGGCGTGTAAAGGCCGATGCCCAGCGTACTCTTCGTGGCCGTCGCCATACGCGTTACCGGATTTGAGCAGTCTGCATTTCCGTCACACCACCACGTCTTCCTTCCTCGGCTTCCCCACGAACTCCATCGCCAGGCTGTCGATCCGCAGCATCGCTCGCTGTGGTCCGGACCCGGCCGGAATCGTGAGCTTCCCCGGCGTCGTGCGTTTCACGATCACCGCCGCCCCCATCCCCAGGCCAAACGAAAAATTCCCGCCCGGCATCGGGTTCTCAAAGACCTTCTCCAGCTTCAACTCTTCGCAGCTCGGCTGCTCGGGGTCGGCCAGCTTCGGCACGAAATCGACGCCCGCCAGCTCCTTGCGGTTCAGCGGGTTCTTCCCCGCCTCGGTGTACTGGAAGTAGACCAGCCGGAACGTGAAATTCTTCACGAGCACGTTCTCGAAAAACTCCTGCGACGACCCGTCGCCGGCAAACCGCAGCGTCATGCGGTACGTCCCCGCCATTGGGCTGCGGACTTCCTGCGCCAAAAACGATTCCGCCCCCTCGTCGATCGTGATTTCGCCCGCGGACGAACCCAAGCCGATGCCAATCGCCGCGTGCTGGTGCTTTTTCTCCGCGCCCTCAGCCGCGACCGGGCGGAACGCCCCCGCGTCGATCAGCTTCACGCCGAGCGTGTTCTCGTCGCCCTCGAGCGCCGGCGACGCCCGCCACCCCTTTGGCCGCGACGGCGACAGCGCAAACAAAGGCACCGGCGCCGAAAAATCGGTGTTCAAAAGCAAGCTGCGGTCAAACGGCGGCACGCGCGCCACCGCGCCCCCCGCCTCCGCCCGATGCCGCACCGCCGGCTCGATCCCCAAGATCGGATAGATCGGCTGACCGGTCGTGATCTTGTGCTCGCGGCCTTCCCGGTCGTGGAACGTCCCCTGCCAGTTGATTCCCAGCAAATGGAAGATCGTAGCCGTGAAGTCGCCGCCGGAGACGCGGTCCTTCGCGGGATAACCTCCCTGGGCGTCGCTCGCGCCATAGAGGGCCCCCGCGGCGATCCCCGCCCCCGCCATCGCAAAGCTGAAGACCGGACCCCAGTGGTCGCGGCCGCCGTTGCCGTTGATCTTCGGCGTCCGGCCAAACTCGCCGATTGCCACGACCAGCGTCTCATCGAGCATCCCCCGCTCGTCGAGATCGTCGATCAACGCCGCGAAGCTCACGTCGAACTGCGGGCACAAAACGTCCTCGAGCCGGTCGGCGTTCTGGGCGTGCGTGTCCCAAAGGGGGTTATCGACGGCGTTGTCGCCCGGCTCGCGCGGCCAGTTGACGTGTACCAGCCGCACGCCCGACTCCACCAGCCGCCGCGCCAAAAGCAGGCTCTGCCCCCAGGTGTACCGCCCGTAGCGGTCGCGGAGCTTGTCCGGCTCCTTGGCGATGTCGAACGCCTGCCGGGCCTTGGCCGAGGTGATGAGGTCGAAGGCCTGCTGCTGGAACTTGTTGTACACGACGGCCCGCTCGCCGCGCTCATTGGCCGCGAAGTGCCGCTGCACCTGCTTCAGAAGCTCCTCGCGCTGACGGATGCGCAAGGTCGGCAATTCGGAAAGGCTGAGGCCCTGCACCTGGTATTTCGGGTCCGCCGGGTCGCCCACGAACACGTCCGGGTTCCACTGCGTGCCCAAAAAGCCGCCGGTCTGGCCCGCGGGCGTGACGTTCTCGTTCAGCCGCCAGACGTCAGGAACCCACACGGCCGACAGCGGCGGGATTTCCTCGCTGGGCTTGAGCATCTTCACCAGCGACCCGAAGTTTGGCCAGTCGGTCGGCTGGATCGTGCGGGAATTGGGCCCGATGTACTTGTAGCCGGTCAGAAGCTGATAGCCGCTGCTGTCGTGGTTGTTGTCGTCGGTCGAGATCGAGCGGACGACGGCCAGCTTGTGGGCCATCCGGGCCGTGCGCGGCAACAGCTCGCAAAACTGCGTGCCCGGCACCGTCGTGGCGATCGGCTTAAACGCCCCGCGAATTTCCGCCGGGGCCTCGGGCTTGGGGTCGAAGGTCTCGTGCTGCGGCGGCCCGCCCAAGAGATACAGAAAGATCACATTCTTGGCCCGGCCGAACGACTTGTCGGTGGGCAGAATGCCCGCGGGGGCCGTATCGCGCGCCGCTAGCAGGCGGGGGAGCGTCAGACAGCCCAAGCCCATGCCACCCAGGCCCAGGCCGCCGATTTTGAGCCATTCGCGGCGGCTGATGCCGTCGCAAAGCCGCGCCGCCCGGCCGTCGATGGAGAACATGGGACGCTCCTACACTAACCCGACGCGCAAGCGAGGGAGACGAGCAACGGAGCCGAAAGCACACTCACCCGAAGCGCAAGCGAGGAAAACCCGCGAAGGTCGTTCGCCCGCCTGCGGCCTCATTTTCCCAGCGGCGCGCGGGATTTACAAGGTCGCATGAGCGGATTTCGATGGGTTCGACGCACCACGGGTCTGACGGAGAGCAGAGCCGGAATGCCACTGGCACACGCGCGTCAGCCGGTGGCCCAAAAGAAAAGGGGCGCTCAGTAGCACCCAAACATGCCTCCACCGACGCGGGGTCGGCGGTGGGCCGTTCACGCCGTTGGACCCCAAAGAAATGGGGGCGCCGACTAGCTGCCAATCCCGCCTCCGCCGACGCGGGGTCGGCGGTGAGCGGGTGAATTCGGGCGCCGCCCGCGGCGCCCGCCTAGCGCCGCTCTTCGAACTTCGTCCGGTCGCCCACCTTCACCGTCAGCTTGATCGTCTGACCCGCGCGGAAGACCGAAATCGGCACTTCCGTCTCCACCGGCGTCAGGCTCACCATGTTGATCAGGTGCGCGTCGTTCTCCACCGCGATGCGGTCGAATTCCAGGATCACGTCGCCCACGGCCAGGCGGGCCTGCTCCGCCGGCGAGCCGGACGTGACGCCCGTGATCCGCGCGCCGCGCGGACGCGGCAGTCCGATCTGCGCGGCTGCGGCGGCGGTGAACTTCGCGTCCAGGTTCACGCCCAAAAAGGCGCGGCTCACCTGCCCCTTGTCGATGAGCTGCCGGGCGACGAAGAGGACCATGTTGATGGGGATCGAGAAGCCGATGCCCTCGTTGCCGCCGGAGCTGCTGGCGATGGCCGTGTTCATGCCGATCACTTCGCCGCGCAGGTTCAAGAGCGGCCCGCCGCTGTTGCCCGGATTGATGGCGGCGTCGGTCTGCAAAAAGTCCTGGTAGCGGACGGCCTCGCCCCCCAGCTCCAGGTCGCGCCGGCCCTTGGCGCTGACGATGCCGTAGGTCACGGAGCGGCTGAGGCCGAACGGGCTGCCCACGGCCAGCACGAAGTCGCCGATTTCGACGCAGTCGCTGTCGCCCAGGCGGGCCGAAACGAGGTCCGGCGCCTCGATGGACAGGACGGCGATGTCGGTGTCGACGTCGGAGCGGACGAGGCTGGGGTTCAGCTCGCGGCCGTCGTCGAGCTTGATGAGGATGCGCTGGTTGTCGGCGTCCTTGACGACGTGGCGGTTCGTGAGAACGTAAAACTGGTCCTGGTGCTGGATGATGATTCCCGAGCCGGCCTCTTCCACGAGTCGGCTGCGCGAGGAGCGGGGGTTTTCGGATTTTTGGGCGTCGATGTGGACGACGAAGGGCCCGCTCAAGCGGACGACGCGGCGGAGGACCTGGCTGTGCAGGACGAGGTGCTCGGCGTCGCGGTCGAGCTGGGCGTATTCCTGCTGGCGGGAGACGATTTCCGTCTCCGCCGCGCCAGGCTGGGCCAAGAGCTGCCCCAGCACCTGGCCCGGCGGGCCGTACTGGAGAAAGAACCCCAGCAGAACGCCCGAACCGAGGAACGTGAGAGCGAGGAGCAGCGAAGAACGGTTTTGGACCATCGACCGGCTCCCTCCTTGACGGTCCAGCAGCGGCGGAGATCAAGCAGGCGCGACTCGGGGCGACAAGGCGCCGTCGAGCAAACTTGAAGAGGCCGTCGAACTCGCCGACCCCCCACCCCAACCCTCCGAGCGCAAAGGGGGGAGGGAGCGGCGCCGGCCTACGAGACGTCGACTTCCAGGTCGTTGATCGTCAGATCGGCGTCGTCGCCCGGCTCGAGCAGTCGGCCCCAGTCGGCGCCGGCGGCGCCGGCGTGCCCTTCCTTCTCCATTTCGCGCTGGCACCCGATGCAGTTGGTCGCGTAGGGGAGGGCGTGGAGCCGGGCGGAGGGGATGCGCTCGCCGCAGTGCTCGCACAGGCCGTAGGTGCCCGTGCGCATGCGTTCCAGGGCGTTCTCGATGCTGGCCAGCTCGCGGCTTTCGACTTCCGCGAGCTGCGAGTTGAGCTCGTTGTGGGCCGAGTCGAGGGCGGCGTCGATGACGTCGCCCGCCGTCTGCTCCTTGAGCGCATTGAGCTTGCTCAAGTCGCCGGCCAGCGCCGTGCGCAGCGCGTCCCGCCGCTTGATGAGAACCGCTCGGATGTCTTTGAGCGCATCTTTCCGTGCCATGTCGTCACACCTTCAAGGTCCGAAGCTGGCCTGGAAGGTTGTCCCCCCTTCCGACAAGCCACTTGCGAACGCTGAGCCTCTCCCGTCCGTTGCTGTCCACTCTGTAAGCTGTCGCCAGCGGGCCGTTCCGGTGTCCGCTGGGCAGCAACCAAAATATAGTATGCGGGGTCAAGGGCGCGGGCCGGCGGCCGCCAAGGCTCGACGCCAACGCGGTTCGAGCGCCGGGCCGAACGAACCGCAAGTTATTGGAATATGGGGACTTGCAGCTCTTGATCGGCGGCAAGCTGTAGTCGTTTGTTCACGCTGCCAAGCGCGCTTCCTGGCACGTAGACACTCTGGCACCGGCGGCGGGGATCAGGTTCGCGCGTATCCGCCGCAAGTTGCTCTCCGTTAATCGACAGAACCGGCCAACTAATGCAGCCGTTTTTCTCGACAAAGACGGCGGATCGGCTGCACTGGCACGGCAGTGGGGGCGACGGCCGGCCACGACTTTGACTACGGCTGCGGCGCAAGGTATAGGCCCCATGAGGGCTTAGTCTTCCGATCCCAGAGGCCGCCGGCCCCGGTGGGCGGCCCGCGCGGCAGCGTGCGGATCGGGCTCGGAAGCGGCTGCCTGGATAAGGACTTGTGGCACATGCTTGAAACGCAGGCCCCGGCCGGTGCAAAGTCGCAGGACTGCCTGACGCTGCGCGTGCGCAGTCGCAGCGGGCTCAACCGGACGGTCAAAGTGCGAACGCGGCGGCTGACGATCGGATCGAGCGAAGACTGCAACTTGCGGCTGCGGTCGGCGGGCGTGGAAGACCTGCACTGCGAAATCCGCCGTTCGGGCGACGGGGTGACGGCGCACCGGCTGTCGCCGCAAACGCTGCTCAACGGGGAGGAGTTCGAGGAGGCCAAGCTGGCGGCCGGCGACACGTTGCGAGTCGGTCCCATGGAGGTGACGGTCGTGCAGACGGGCGTCGCCGACCCCTGGGAAGCGGCAGCGCCGGCATTCCTGCCGGAGGCGTCGAGCATGCCGCCATCGCCTGCGCACCGGGAAAAGGAAGCTGAGTCGGGCGAGGCGCGCTCTTCGCCGGCGGGGAAAACGCCGGGACCGCCGCCGTGCGGCGAAGCGCGGTCGGCGCCGCCGGCCAACCGGCTCGACGCCCTGGAGGAGCTCTGCTCCGCGCTGCAGAAGGACCAGGCACACGTGCGCGGCCAATTGGCGCAGTTGGAGGCGTATGCCGCGCTCTTGGAATCCCAGGTCGAAGCGCTCAACGCCCAACCGGAAAAGGCCGAGGCGGCGGTCGGCATCGCGGAGTCCCCTCAGCCGACGCCGCAGGAAATCCAGCGCGGTCTCGTGGAACGATTGGACGCCGTCTCGCTGTCGCTCGCCGACGTGGACGACAAGCGCAAGGCCATGGAGGAGCAGTGGGAATCGTGCTTGAAGGGGCTGCGGGCGCTGGCCCAGGGTCAGTCGGACTATCGGGAAGACGTGAACCGCCGGCTGGAGGAGATTCGCGGCCAGACGCAGCTCGATGCCGACGCCCGGGCGGCCTGGCGGCAGGAATCGCAGGAGCGCATCGGCGACTGGAAGGGACTCTCCCAGCGGGTCGAGGCGCAGCTCGAGCGGCTGCGTCAGGCGGAGGCCGGCCTGGCCGAGCTGGGCGGGCAGGTGCGATCCGAAGTGCAAGAGTCGCGCGGCTTCTGGCAACAGCGGCGCGAAGAGTGGGAATCGTGGCTCAAGGCCGCCGGCGCGGAGCGCCAAGAGGGCCAAGCGCAGCTCGCGGCGCTCAAGCAGGCCATGGCGCGGTGCGAGGAGTCCGTCGGCGAGCGCTGCCGGCAGACGGACGGGGCATTGGAGGAGCTGCGCACCCAGCAGGCGGGCCTCCTGGAAG
>JACOUI010000192.1 GCA_016177915.1 Planctomycetia bacterium | reverse complement strand
GTCTTCGAGCTGCTCTTCGCGATGGCATTTCTCGATTCGGGCGACGGCGTGCTCGTCTTCTGCCCCTACTTTCCCACGTACCTGCCGAACATCGCCGCGCGCGGCGCCCGGGCCTGGGTGGCCGACCTCAAGCAGGAGCACGACTTCCGCCCCGATCTGGCCGACGTCGAGCGCTTTCTGCGCGAGGATTCCCGCCCGCGGGCCATTTTTCTCAACAGCCCACACAACCCCACCGGCGGCGTGGCGACCGAGGATGACCTGGCGGGCATCGCCCGGCTCATCCGCGGCCGCGACGTGATCGTCTTTTCCGATGAGCCTTACAACCACATGGTGTGGCGGGGGAAGCACCGCTCGCTCCTCCAGCAACCGGAGATGCTCTCGCAGTGCGTCTCGGCCTACACGTTCAGCAAGTCGTACAGCATGAGCGGCTGGCGGCTGGGGTTCGCCGTCAGCTCGCGCGAAAACGCCGAGGCGATCGCCAAGGTCATCAACGTGACGCTGTCCTGCGTGCCGCCACTGGTGCAGCTCGCCGGCGCGGCGGCGCTATGTCACGACACCGGCGAGCGCGACAGCCAGATGGCTCAGTTCGCCGAGAGGGTCCGTGCGTTGACGGCGGGACTCAATCGCATCGACGGCGTGAAGTGCCTCGAGCCGGCCGCGACCTTTTACGCCTTCCCCAACGTCAAGGCCGTCTGCAACCGCCTGGGAATCACGTCGCACGGCCTGGCCCTGTACCTTTTGGAAGGGGCCGACGACCGCGTTGGCGTGGCCTGCCTGGGGGGCGAGTGTTTCGGGCCGGCCGGCGCGGGCTTCTTGCGTCTCTCGTGCGCAGAACGTTACGATCGCCTGCAGCAGGCGATCAGCTTTATGGGCGATGCCTTGTCCCGTGTTGAGCGTGTCGGAAGATACCTGGAAACCCAGCCGCAGTACCGCCTTGCCGCGCCGTATGCCGTCTGACAAGGAACAACGACGGGCCCTGCCACGATGAGCACGCGAGAAAAGACGCCGTTCGCGGCCGGCAGCGGCCTGTGCGCCTACTGCGGGCAGACGCTGGCCACGCCGCGCGCTTTGCAGTGCTTCTCCTGCGGCCGCGACTGGCACGACCCGCACGCCATCGTGCGGCACGGCGGCGCCGGGCGGCCCTACTTTCCCAAGCGCCGACACGCCGGGTTCCTGCGATTGCTCTTCTGGTGCGCGACGGCGCAGGCGCTGCTGGTGGCCGTCGTTGTGTTGCTGGTGCAGATGCCGGGCATGCTCCTTTTGGGGGTCGCGCTTGCCGCGCCGGTCCTGTCGTTTTTGATCCATGCCGGCGGCGAGGAGCCCTCGGCCGGCGCGTGGCGCGGGCAAGCGCTGAGGAAGCTACTCGCCCTCGGGTTCGCCGTCGTTTGCTTTCTGCGGCCGGCGGCCATTCCGGCGATGTCGGTGGCCGCGTTCGGCGTCGCCTGCGCGTACTGGTTCATCGTCCGGTTGTGGAAGCCGAGCCGCCCGCGGCCGGGAGACATCCTGCTGTTCGTCGTGCCCGTCGCCGTCTTCACCGCCACCTGGCTGCAGAATCCGGGGCTGGCGGTGCGGGCGGTGGTGCTCACGTTCGCCGCGGCGGAGCTGATTGACCTGGGGCTGATGGTGCGCCGCGAGTATCGGGCTTGGCGCGGCCGCCGCCGGACGGAGTGGCACGAATCGACGGCGCCGGCGACCAGCCAGCGCGCCGCGTAGATTGATGGTAGGACGGCCTTTCCAGGCCGTCGCGGAAAAGGACGGCCTGGAAAGGCCGTCCTACATTCGGCGTTCGCAACGCTGCGTTAAGAATTCCAGTGTCCTCAGCCGCCATCACCCTCGTCTCCCGCTTGCAGATCTGGAAAACGATCCTCTCCGTCTGCATCGAGGAGCGCCTCGTCTACCGCGTCGATTTCGCGCTGGGAACGTTGATGCGCTTCCTGCCGATCGTCACGCAGATTTTTCTGTGGGGCGCCATCTTCGACGCCACGCAGCGCGCTACCCTCGCCGGCTACTCCTACCCCGACTTCGTCGCCTATTACCTGCTCACCATGATCGGCCGGGCCTTTTCCAGCATGCCCGGCCTGGCCTCGGGCATCGCCCGGCAAATCCGCCAGGGCGAAATCAAGAAGTACTTGATTCAGCCGGTCGACATGATTGGTTTTCTGCTCCTCAGCCGGATGGCGCACAAGCTGGTGTACTATCTGGTCGCCTTTCTCCCCTTCGCGCTGGTGTTCTACTTGTGCGGCGATTTTTTCCCGGCCGCCCCGCCGCTGGAAACCTGGGCCGCGTTCGTCCTTTCGTTGGTGCTGGCCTTCCTCTTGGGGTTTTTCATCGAGGCCACGCTGGGCATGATCGGCTTCTGGTTCCTGGAAGTCAGCTCGCTGCTCTTCGTCTACATGCTGCTCAGCTTCTTTCTTTCCGGCCACATGTTCCCGCTCGACATGCTCAAGGGAGTTCGCCTGTGGGGCGACTTCACGGTCTACTCGCTGGTGCAGGCGCTGCCGCTGCAGTACCTGGCCTACTTTCCCAGCGCGGTCTTTCTGGGTAAAGTGCGCGGGCCGGAGCTGGTCCAGGGGATGCTCATCCAGGCGGCCTGGACGGCGCTGTTCATCCTGGCGTGCCGCGCGGCGTATTACCGCGGCCTGAAGCGATACAGCGCGTACGGGGGTTAGTAGGGTGGGTCGAGCTCGCTCGACGATGATGGTGGGCGTCGCAAGCACGCGTGACCGGCACGAAAACACCGTAATTCGTCGCCATCATCCGCGAGCGATGGCCCACCGGACGGTGCCTTTGCTCCACCCACCCTACCGCAACAGCGCCTACGGGGGCTAGGCAGGAACGTCGATGTTCGCGCGGGAGCTTGAGGTCGCCGTCGAAGCGCTGACGCAGGCGGCGCGGTTGTGCCAGGCCGTCCATCGCCAGTCCGCCGTCGCCATCGCCAAGAACGACAAAAGCCCGGTCACGGTCGCCGACTTCGGCAGCCAGGCGCTCGTCTGCCGCGCGCTGGCCGAAGGGTTTCCCGGCGACCCCATTGTGGCGGAGGAAGGCTCGCAGCAGTTGCGACTGCCGGAGCAGGCGTCGGTCCTGGCGGACGTCGTTCGGCACGTGGCGGCGTTCGTCCCTGGCGCTGCGGCCGGCGACGTCTGCGGCTGGATCGACCGCGGCGGCACGCGCGACCCCTCGCCCCGCTTCTGGACCCTCGACCCGATCGACGGCACGAAGGGTTTTCTGCGCGGCGAGCAATACGCGGTCGCTCTGGGGCTGGTCATTGTCGGCCAGGTGACGCTCTCGGTGCTCGCGTGCCCCAATCTTCGGTCCGCAGGCGGCGGAGCCATCCGCGGCGCCCTTTTCACGGCCGTCAAAGGACGCGGAGCGCACGAGCAGCCGCTTTGCGGCGGAAGCACAAGGCCCATTCACGTCAGCGACAACGGCGCGCCGCAAGTCGCCCGGCTCTGCGAGTCGGTCGAGGGCGGCCACAGCGACCAGCACGCCTCGGCCGAACTGGCCCAGAAGCTCGGCCTGACCCTGCCGCCGCTGCGCATCGACAGCCAGGCGAAGTACGCCGTCGTCGCCCGCGGCGAGGCCGACATCTATCTCCGGCTGCCGACCGTCGCGGGCCGCCGCGAATGGATCTGGGACCATGCCGGCGGCGCGCTGCTCGTCGCCCAGGCCGGGGGGAGCGTGACGGACCTCGACGGCCGGCCCCTCGATTTCTCGCTGGGACCGAAGCTCTCGGCCAACCGCGGCGTCGTCGTTTCCAACGGCAAGCTCCACGCTGCGCTCCTGGCAGCGCTCCGCGAGACGGGCTGATCAACGATCCTCTCTCCAAGCCGACTTGTGATCTCGTTTCGCACGTTCAAGAACGGCGATCCCCCTTGCCTGGCGAAGCTCTGGCAGGCCGAGGCCGCGCTGCAGCCCTGGATGCGCCCCGTCCCAACGCCGGTGCTGGAGGACCTCGTCATCTCCAAACCCTACTTCGACAAATTGGGCTTGCTCGTCGCGGTCGCCGGCGGCCAGGTCGTCGGCTTCGCGCACGCCGGTTTCGGCCCGGACGCGGCCCGCTCGAAGCTGGACACGTCCATCGGCGTGATCTGCATGGTCCTCGTCGACGCGGCGCACCGCCAGCAGGGCGTCGGCCGGGAGCTGGTCGCGCGATGCGAGCAATACCTCGCGGCCAAGGGCGCCAGGGAAATCTACCTGGGCGGCGTCTCGCCCTACGCCCCCTTCTACTTCGGAATGTACGGCGGCAGCGACGCGCCGGGAGTGCTCGCGTCGAACGTGGCCATGCAGGCGCTTGGCAAAAAGTGCGGCTACCAGGTGGTCCGGCAGGTGTGCCTGCTGACGTGCGGGCCGGAGAGCTTCAAAAGCGTCGTCGACCGCAAGCTACTGGCGATGCGAAGAACGGCTGAGGTCCGGGTGACCGAAGACCCGGCGGCCGCCGACTGGTGGGAAGCCTGCCTGCTTTCCGACTTTCACCGCCTGCGCTACGACCTCGTTGCCAAAGACGCCGGCCAGGCCGTCGCCACCGCCCTGTTCTGGACCATGGATCCGCTCTCCTGGCGCGCCGGGAAACGGGCCGTCGGCCTGTTCCAGTTCTCCGTGACCGGCGAGCGCCGCCGGCAGGGGGCCGCCACGCTGCTCTTGACCGAGGCCGTCAAGCGATGGCACGCCGAAGGCTGCGACCTCGTCGAAACGCAGGTGCCCGAGGAAAACGCCCCCACGCTCAAATTGCTGTCGCGGATGGGGTTCGTTGAAGACGAGCGGGGACTGGTGTACTGGAAAAAGGCTTCCTCGTAAAAGGGAGGAAGCTGCCTACGCCTCGACCGGCGGCGCTTGCGCGCCTCCCGGCGATTTGGCAGCCGGCGATTCCACACTCCCGCCGGTCGGCGCCGGCGGCTTCGCGGCCTGCTCTTCCTCTTCTTCCTCCTCCCGGGCCGTGATCTTGCTGACAAGCACGAGATATTGCACGCCAAAAATCACCGCCCCGATCAGGCAGCCGACGGCCACGAGGTAGGCCGCCGTTCCCATGCTTCCCAGGAACCAAGTCACCCCCACGGCCGCCAGCAGCATCACTACGGTCAGGCCCAGCTTCATCCGCGCCTGCGCCTTGAGCCGCCCCTTGGCGTGGGTGTCGATGGCCTGCCGGGCGTTCTTGTTCGCCAAGTCCCGCATGGCCGCGATGTCCGCCGACATTTCCGGCGCCGTGGCGCGGGGGCGATAGCGTTCGGCGTCCGGCGGGACGGGGGCGGGCGTGGGCGGCGTCTCCGCCGCCGGCCGCGCTTCGGCCGCCCGCGTCTCGCCGCTGCCCGCCTTGGCCGCATTATCGTCCTGGCTGGTCCGCACCCGCTCCAGCAGCCGCGACATATACGATTCGATCGACTCGTCGTGCCCCTCGCCTTCCAGCGGCGGCTCGTGGACGGCCGCGGCGCCGGTCGCCGCCCCGCTGGTCGTGGCTTCGGGCGCGTCGCCCAGGCTCTTCCAGCGAACGCCTTCCTCCGCGGTCGCCGCCAAAGGCTCGGGCGGCCCCTCCGCCGGCAGGCCCGTGCCCTCGTCCATGGCGGGCGGCGCGTCCAGAGCTCCAGCGCCGGCCTCGTCCAATTCGCCGCCGTCGGCCGGTTCGACCGCTTCCAGCGGCAGGCCGAACGCTTCGCGAATCTGACGCCGCAGCTCCTCCGACTCCACGTCTTCGGACCCGGCGCCCGCCAGGCCGGGCGTGTCTGGGGAGACCACGCTCGAATGAGCAAGTTCGTCCGTCGCCGGCTCGGATTCCGCTGCCGCGACGACCTCGGCCGCGTCAGGCATTCCAGCCTCGGCGGAGGGAACTTCCCGCGGCTCCGGCTCGCACGCGGCACCCGCGCCCGGCGCCTCGGCCGAATCCGCCCCCCCGGCCGTTCCGGCCAGCGCGTCGAGCATTTCGGCCAGGCGCCTCTCTTCCGCCTGGCAGCGGGCGCGCTCTTCCAGG
>JACOUI010000191.1 GCA_016177915.1 Planctomycetia bacterium | reverse complement strand
TCGCCAGAGGCGAACGCTTACGGAAACCGCATCGATTCGTGTGCCAGCCGGTCATTTCGCCATGACCGACAGCGAGCCGCCACTGAATCCTACGAGTCACCTGCCCGAAAATCGCCCTTTTTCCGACAGACTGTAGTTAGATCGGACGACACTCTTAGCGCTGGTTGATCGCCGGGCGACGTCCCCACTTGTCGCGGTACTCGCGAAGCAGGCGCTGCTCGTAATCGAAAACACCTTCGTTAAGCGACCAAGGGAAAGTTCGCCATGAAACAAAGAGACCCGCGAAGTTAATCAACTCGTCATAGTCTTGAACAAACTCATTCCGGTACTTCCACGCAGAACTTTTCTTGCCACGGCACGGCTTGAGGGCAGTCTGTTCGAAACCGTCGAGGCGCTGGCGAATGCTTCTCTTTGACATCCCGATGTCGATCACCTCTTGATCGAGCGGAACCACAGAGTCAGGCGGCATGGTGTCGAACTTTGCGAAAAAGTAGACGCCGGCACATCTCGGAACAGGTTCGCGGACTACAAATGGAATCCAAGGTACGAGCCCGTTGTCCGCTGGAATTCGCTCGGGGGACGGCGGTGGTGGGCGGCGTTGGTGGTCGCCGGTCCTCGATGGTCGCGATTTCCGGAATGCGATCAGGCGAAGTGACCTGCGCCCCGAGTGGACAAAGCACCGCCTCAATTTGAGCAACAAGCTCCTCGAATTCGCGCGCTGACAAGGACATGGTCGTGACGTGTCCCTTTCTTCCGCCAAGTCGTCGTTAACGTCAGCGACGCGAAATCGCCCGCCTAAATCGACTACGCGTGCGTCGGCGTGCCGTAGAGGTAGTGATCGTGCTGCGACGCCCCGTCCGCCGGCCAGTCGGAATTCACGGGCAGCGCCTCAAGCTGTTCTAGCAATCCCGCGAAGGGGCTCGCCGGCGAGGCGGACGGCTCCGCCGTGGGAATCGGGATCTCCAGCACGTATCCCACCGGCAACTCCACGGGCGATTCCGGCACGAAGACGTGGCCGTCGAAGTGCGCTCTGACCGTCGTCATGGCGAAGTTCCTCTACGCTGCTGCGGCCCTGCCAGACCATCCGGCCGGAAGGGACTCGTTGCCATTATAGGCCAATCGGCGGAGCACTGACACAAGGAACTCATAGCACGGGCGTTTGGCACGGCGCCCTCGCTTGCGCTTCGGGTTGGTGTGAGGAACGGGCCAAGAAAAACACGCGGGCCGGCTCGTGGGGCGTGCCGGCCCGCGCTGTTGGCTGCCGCGGTGAGGCGGCATCCAGTTTCGCTAGCTCGTAGTGACCCGATTCATCGGGTCCGGCGTGCGAAGGACCGCATGAATGCGGTCACTACGAACGGGGGCTCCGACGGTTACTTGTCTTTCTTGTCCTCCGCGGCCTTCTTGGCGGCCGCGTCCTTCGCCTCTTTGACGGCCTTTTCGTCAGCCGCCTTGGCGTCCTTTGCGGCCTCGGCCTTCTTGTCCGTCGGCTTCTTGTCGGTTTTGGCCGCGTCGGGCTTCTTCTCGGCGGGCTTCTTGGCCGGCTTGGCGGCCGCCAGCTTCGCCTTCTGGTCGTCGGTGAGGATGCTGAGGATGGCGGCCTGGACTTCCTTGTTCAGAGCCGCCTGCTCCTTCTTCACGGCGGCCATCTTGTCCTTCTGGTCGGCGGAGAGGTTCAGCGCCGCCTCGACGGCCGCCTGGGCCTCTTTGCCCTTCTTGCCCTCGGTCTTGTTCTTCTTCTGGGACTCGGCGCGGGCCTTCTTCTGCTCGTCGGTGAGGAGGGCGGCATTTTTCTGCTGCAACGCCTTGAGGGCCGGGCCGTACTTCTCGCGCAACTGCTCAAGCTTGGCCTGCTGCTCGTCGGTGATGCCTTCCACGCCCTTGGGGAAGGCGATCTGGCCGGCGCCGGCCTTGCCCTTCGCGGCGGCCTTGTTGGCCTTCTTTTCGGCTTTCTTGTCCGCGGGGGCATCCTTCTTCGCAGCGTCGGTCTTGGGAGCGTCTTTCTTGACGGCGTCCGTCTTGGCGTCCTTCTTGACGGCGTCGGTCTTGGCGGGATCTTTGGCCGCGTCGGACTTGTCGCCGACTTTGGCCGGGTCCTTGGCGGCGTCCTTCTTGGCGGCGTCCTTATCCTGGGCAGCCAGCGGGAACGCCAGGGCCAGCGACAGGCCCAGCACGACGAGAGCGGAAACGAATCGTTTCATGGGGTGAGTTCTCCGGGCAGAAGGAAAGGAAGAGAGAGTGGGTGGACAGCGGTTGCAGGCGAGGCGGGGCCTCGCTGACTGCCCGTTCCCAAGCAGAGCTTGGGAACGAGGGTTTGGGAACGAGAGTCGGAACTAGGCGAACAGGCGGTCGATGACGTTGCCGTTGCGGACGATCATCACCGGCCGGCCGGTGTTGGAGTGGTACTCCTTCGTGTGGTCGATGCCCAGGGCGTGGTAGAACGAGGCGGCCACGTCGTCGGGCGTGATGCCCGTCTCGGCCGGACCCATTCCCTTGTCGTCGCTGGCGCCGATGACCTGGCCGCCCTTGAAGCCGCCGCCCGCCAGGACGCAGAACATCGCCCGCGGCCAGTGGTCGCGGCCGGCGCGGGCGTTGATCTTGGGCGTGCGGCCGAACTCGCCGGTGACGAACACGGCGGTGGATTCCAGGAGTCCCTTCGTGTCCAGGGCCGTCAGCAGGCCGGAGACGCCCTGATCCAGCGGCGGAAGCTGCCGGTCCTTGAGGCTCGGGAAATTGTTCTGGTGCGTGTCCCAGCCGCCGAAGCTGACCGTCACGAACCGCACGCCGTGCTCCACCAGCCGCGAAGCCAACAGGCAGCTCTGACCCAGCGGAGTCGCGCCGAACAGGTCGGCCAGCTCCTTGTTCTCCTGGCTGATGTCGAACGCCTTGCGGGCCCGCGGCGAGGTGATCATCTCGTGGGCCTGTTGGGCGAACTTGTCCAGGCCGTCGACGAGGTCGTCGGTGTCGTTCTGGGCGAAGGTCTTGTCGAGCTTCTTCAACAGGTCCTGGCGGCGCTCGACGTCGCTCACCGTCAGCCCGGAACGCAGCGCGACGCCGCGGACGGTGAAAGGCCGGCCGGCGGCGGGCGTGGCGTTCGTTTGGAACGGGGCATAGCGAATGCCCAGGTAGCCGGCCGTCTGCGGCGTGTTGGGGACCGCGACGAACGGCGGCAGGTCGGCCGGGCCGCCCAGCTCCTTGCCCACCACCGCCCCATAGCCAGGGAAGATGAGCGAGGGCAGCGGACGATTGCCGGTGTTCATGTACTTGGTGCCCAGGTCGTGGGCAGCCAGCGTGTGGCTCACGCCGCGGAGGATGGCGAATTTGTCGGCGCACTTGGCCAGCCGCGGCAGGTGCTCGCAGATTTCGACCCCGTCCGCGTTCGTCTTCATCGGATTGAACTCGCCGCGGTACTCGGCGGGAGCGTCCGGCTTGAGGTCGAAGGTGTCCATGTGGGTCGGGCCGCCGCTCAGGTTGATGAAGATGGCGGCCTTGGCCTTGGCCGAGCCGGACACTTCGCCGGCCGACGCCAGGCGGAGGTAATCGGCCAGGGTCAGGCCGATGCCGGAAAGGACGCCCGCCTTGAGGAAATCGCGGCGCCGAACGCCGTCGCAGTACCGATGAGTCGCCATGGTGAACTCCGTGGAAGAATCGGGGTGTTGAGGTTGGGTTGGTAGGGTGGGTGGAGCAAGCCGGTCTTTCGGTGGGCCTTCGCTCGCGTCACGCCGCGCGGTCATCGCGGGATGTCTCGTAGCGCGACAAGCGGCTTGCGACGCCCACCATCGGTCGACCGCGCGCTTGGCCCACCCTACACGCTCGCGGTAGTTTGTTAGTGATTGACGATGAACTCCTTGGTATTGATGAGCGCCCAGACGAGGTCGCGGAGTCCGGCGTCGCGGCCCTGCGACTGGGTGACGTGCGAGCGGGCGATTTCCATTTCGTTGTCGTCCGGCAGGCGGCTCAAGGTCCGCAGGTAGGCCTGGCGGATGAGGTCGTCGTCCGCGTCCTTGGAATTCTTCACCTCGGCCAGCCAGCCGTCGCGGCGATCGAGCATGGTCAGGACTTCGTCGTCGTTGCGCAGATAAACCGTTTGCAGCAGGCTCGGCTCGTTGGAGCGCTCGCAGTCGCACTGGCTGGCGCGCTCCGGGCGGCCGAAGACGGCCATCACGTAGTTGTTGGCCTGGCGGCCCTGGCCGCGGCCGGCCAAAGTCTCGCTAATGGCCCGGCCGTCGATGCTCTCCAGCCAGGAATGCGCACGGTCGGAGTTGCCCGTCGCCTGAACGAGGGCGTCGTAGGCGATTTCGGCGGGCAGGCGCCGCGGCACGGCCCGGCTGAAGTTCCTGAGGTCGAGCCGGTTGGTCTCGTTGGGCTTCCAGCTTCGCTGGTAGGCGTCGCTGGCGATGATCTCGCGGTGCAGCCACTTGAGATCGTAGCCGTTCTTGACGAACTCGCCGGCCAGGTAATCGAGGAGCGCCGCGTTGCTGGGAGGATTGGCCAGGTTCATGTCGTCCGGCGGCTCGATGATGCCCACGTTGAAGTAGTTTGCCCAGACGCGGTTGACGATGGCCCGGGCGAAATACGGGTTGTCGTCGTGCGTCATCCACTCCATGAGGGCCACGCGCGGATCGGGATATTCCTGGGCCACGACCTCGTCGCCGCCCAGGAGCTTGGGCGTGAGGACGCGGCCGCCCTGCGGGGCGTTGTTGCCCGGGCGGCGGCGCTGCGGCTGGGCGGCGCGCGTTTCTACGTACAGCTCGCGCCAGGGCGCCGTCTTGCCCTCGCGGATCATCTTGGCCATCTGCTGCTGGGCCTGGCCCCCTCGCATGTTGGCCTCGCCCAGCAGCTCTTTCGTCATCTCTTGGAACGCCTCATTGTCGTCGCGCTTGGTGCCGTAGCGGATGTTGTTGAAGAAGGCCGTGAACTGGTCGAAATCCTGCTTGGTCCACTGGTCGAAGGGGTGCTTGTGGCATTCGGCGCATTGCAGCCGCACGCCCAAAAAGGCGTAGGTGAACTGCAGGGCCTTGTCCTTGGGCATGTTCTGCTGCCGGCGGTTCCAGAAATGCGGCATCGTCTGGCGGTCCGCGAAATTCGCCGGTTCGTCCGTGCGGAAATAGGAGCTCATCTCCTCGCAGTATTCCCGGAAGGTCTGCTCCGAATTGCTGCGGCCGACGGCCAGGACGATCCCCTCGACGAGCTTGTCGTAGGGCGCGTTGTCGGCCACGCGCTTGTGAATCCAGCGATACCACTGCTGGTAGACCTCGTTGCGGAACTGGTTCTCGCCGACGTTATTGGGGCTGGCGCCGGTCCAGTCGCAGAGGCGCGTCGTCCACCAGGCGGCGTAGCCCGGCCGGGTGAACAGTTCTTCGACTTTTTTGGCCCGCTTGTCGGGCGACTTGTCGGCCAGGAAGGCCTCGATCTCGCCGGCGGTCGGCAGCGTGCCGGTCAGGTCGAGCGATACGCGGCGAAGGAATTCCTCGTCGCCGCAGACCTCCGACGGCACCACGCCGATCTTGCGCAGCTTCTGAAGCACCAGGTGATCGACCTTCGTGCGGCCGGCAATCGCCGGATACTTCGGCCCGGTCAGATCGGTCACGGGGAGCATGACCGGGATCGGAGAGACGCCGTTGTCGTAGAAGCTGACGACGTGCGTGTCGCCCTTGCCGGTGCAAGTCACGAGGCCATTCGCGTCGATCTTGGCGACCGTCTCATCGTTGGTCGTGAAGCGGCAAAGGGCGGTGACGTCCTCGCGGGAGCCGTCGGACCAGGTGACCACGGCGCGAAGCTGGGCCGTCTCGCCGGTCTTCTTGAAGACCAGCTCCTGGGGCGCGACGTCGAGCGAGACGAAGTCCGGATCCGTGTCGGCCACACCTTTGGCGCCTTCCTGAATCCACTTCAGGAGGACTTTGTATTGCCAGCTCCCCTTCTTCATCCGCTCCTCGCCGCCGTGGTCGACCTGCATGGTCGGCTTCTTGAGAATCAGACTCTGCTCCGGCTTCTCGCGGTTGGTGCGAGGTTCGTCGCCGGCCATCATCGCCGCCAGGTCCGCCTCGAAGTCGTACCCGAACAGCGACAACCGGAACCCGCCCTGCCCCTGGAACGACCCGTGGCACGCGCGGCCGTTGCACCCCAGACGTCCCACAAGCGGAATCACGTGCTTGCGGAAGCTGGGCGCTTCCTCCGTGTCGGCCGCGAATCGCTGGCTGGCCGAAGCCACGATTGCCTTCGTGCCGGGCTGGCCACTGCCCACCGCACTGCCGGAATCATTGCGAACCGAATCCTTGTCCCCCACAGGACCATCGGCCAAAACCACGCCGGCGGACGGCAAGCCTGCCAGCAAGAGCAAAGAAATCGCGGAGATCGCGAGTGATTTCATGGCGTCCTCAAAACGAATTCCGTGAGTGCGTTACAGGTCAAGACCTTTCTTGGATGGCGCATCGGCGCCGCCCTGCTTTTTGTCCGGCGGCGTCACGTTGCCGGATTTGGCAGGCTGCTTATTCTCGGCGCCGGCGCCGCCCGAGGAAATACCGGGGGAATTGCCGCCCGGATTCTTGCGGGAACGGGCGGCTTTGGCGCTGTTCAAAATCTGCTTGAGCGTCCTTTCGGCCTGGTCGTCGCGCTGCTGCTTGAGTCGCGCGAGGTTGGCGTCGATCTTTTGCAGCCGGGTCTCCGCCTCCTGGCGGTCCAGCTCCTGCAGCGAAATGCGCAAGTCGATCTGGTCCTGGATGGCCTGCCGCAGCTCTTTTTCCACCTGCGCATTGTCCGACGACATGCTCAGCCGCGCCGCCAGCAAGCGGATGCGGGAATTGGCCTTCCACGTGTCCAGCTCGATAGCATAGCGACGCTCGTCACGCTCCTTGATGCCGGCCAGACGCTCGCTCGTGCGAAACAGCTCGCGAACCGCCTTTTCGTATTCGGCGGCGTTGGCCTTCTTGAGCGGCTCGAGCACCTTGGCCAGCTCGGCGTGATGCTGCTTGACAAAGCTCAGGGCCGCGGCTTCGCGGGCGGGGGAAAAGGCCGGCAGGGCCGCCTGGGCCGCCTTGCGCGGCGTCTTGGGAGCGGCAGAGGTGTCGGTCGACACGGTTTCGTTGGAAGCCTTGTCCTGCCCCAACGCGACCGCACTCAAGAGCACCAGCGCGGCCAGGACGAGCCGGCGGGCGCTGCGGAACATGGTCGTTCGCGTGCTCATCAGTCGATCCTCTCGGGAGCGAGAGGGACATTCTCCTTGGCACCCTGCGCGGCGGACACTGCGGCCAGCATCCACTGGGGAATGTGAACGACTTCCGGCTCGTCGGCGCCGCCGGCCGCGACGGCCGCGTCGTCGCCACTCGATTGCTCGCCCGGCCATTCATCGTCGGCCGGCTCGGCAATCGCAGACGGTTGCTGCGCCCAGACGAGGGCCAGAGCGGCGGCGGCCGGGTCGGCGTGGGGCGAAGTCGGCGCCCCGTTGGGGCGGATCGCAAAGTAGACCAGCGCGACGGCGGCGGCGCCAGTCGCCATCCAACCGACTCGCGCAATCCATCCCCGACGAAACCAGCCCCGACGGGTGCGAGTCGTTGGCGCGCGGCGGTCGTCGGCTGCTGAGCCAGCGAAGGCGGGCGACACGACATCGGCCTCGCACGCCAGATGCACGGATTCGGCCAACTGGCTGGCCTGCGCCAACGATTCGCGGGCCGCCTGGTCTACCGCCAGCCGTCCTTCGAATGCGGCGCACTCGTCGGGCGACAATTCGCCCGCCAAGTAGCGGTAGGCCAGAAACAGGAGTTCGTCTCGCGACATCGCTTGTTCCATGCACCGGCAAGCCGGCGCTCGTTGGGTCGTCACTTATCGTCTTCTGCGAGCTTTCCCAAGGCGGGCTTGAGCTTCTTAATCGCCAGTTGCATGCGCGTCAGCACGGTTCCCAGCGGCAATCCCAACTCCTTGGCGATCTCGGCGAACTTCTTTTGTTCGTACATCCGCATCCGAACCACTTGCCGTTGCTCCGGCGGCAGCGATTCCAGCGCCGCGCGAACGGCCGTCACCGTCTCCCACCGGCTCGACCGGCTGGCGGCCGAGGGTTCCTCGCCGGCGGACTCCCACGCGATTTGCTGAAGAACCCGCTCCCCGACGGCCTGCCTACGGCGCATCGCGAGCGCTTCGTTGTACGCGACGCGGAACAGCCAGGCCTTGAGCGATTCCTCCTGCACCGTGTGTCCCACCTCGACCGCTTTGGCGAATGCCGCTTGCATTGCCTCGCCGGCCAGGTCGACGTCTCGCAGAACTCCCAGCAGGAAATACCGAATCTCGTCGGCGTGCTTCAGGTAAAGCGACGCGACAAGGGCGGGATCGATCCTCACGTCATCCGCGGAAGGCACGCGGCTTCCTCCGGGACCGCACAGGCGGCGTCCCGCTCAAATAACAAGATGCGCACAGGCCGGCCGTTATTTTGTGCAGCCGGCCACAAAAACACCAGCCTCCGTTGCTGTCGCAACTCTCATTCCAGCCGTGCTTTGCGACAACGCCCGGGCGCGCGATCGGCGCCCTGCGGAATTGCGTCGGCAGGTGATTATGCTCGCGAAACCCTGCCCCGTCATCCGCTGGTGGGCCAATGAGAGTTGCCGGCAGCGGCGGCTGGGTTTCAGCCGCAGTGGGAATGCTGCCGTGAAATGGACAGTGGAGTTGCTTGCCCGACGCGATACCGCGCCGCAGCAGCTTCCCCTTGCCTTCACAGCGCTCCGGCGGCGTTGCCGTTTCATGTCGGCCGGTTATGATGATCGTGCTGGCGGCGGGTCGAGCAGGGGGCGCAGGCCGGACTCTCAATCGGGCGTGTCGCTTATGGGCAGCGCAGGACGGAACGGCAGTGCGCGCTCGCCGATCTTTGTTTCCACGTGCGTTCTTGGGCTTTTGATGGCCGGCGCCGCGCCGGTCGTCGCGCAAGCGCCGTCCCCAATCGCCGGTCAGCCAACGGCCGCGACGAGTTCTGCGCTGCTGGATGCTGCGGCGCTCGCCCAGCACGTGACCATCCACCGCGATGCCTTCGGCGTCCCCCACGTCGACGGCGCCGACGACGCCGCCACGGTCTTCGGCTTCGCCTACGCCCAGGCCGAGGACAACTTCTGGCAGATCGAGGACTCGTATATCCTCGGACTAGGGCGATATGCGGAAGTTCACGGCCCGCGCGGGCTCAATTCCGACCTGCTGAACCGCGCGTTCGAGATTGTGCCGCGGTCGAAGGCCGACTACGAAACCTTGCCGCCGGAACACAAGCGGCTGGCGATTGCATTTGTCGAGGGTCTCAACTACTACCTCTCCACGCACCCGGAGGAGAAGCCGCGGCTGATCCGGCAATTCGAGCCGTGGCAGACGCTGGCCTACGGCCGGCAGTTGATGCTGGAGATCACGTATCGCTACACGCGCCGCAGCAACTCCTACGCCCCCCGCATGCACCGGGCGCCGTTTACCCAGAGCGGCTCGAACGCCTGGGCCATCGGGCCAGAGCGCACGGCCTCGGGTTACGCGATCCTCGTCGTCAATCCCCACCAGCCCTGGTTCGGCTTCGGCCAGCTTTACGAAGCGCATCTGAGAAGCGGCGAGGGCTGGAGCTTCAGCGGCGCGACGACCCTGGGCAGCATCCTGCCCAGCCTGGGCCACAACGACCACCTCGGTTGGGCGCTCACGACCAACGAGCCGGACATCGCCGACGTCTGGATCGAGACCTTCGACGACCCGGAAAACCCGCTCCGCTACTGCTACGGCGACGGCCATCGCCAGGCTGCCCAGTGGACCGAGACCGTCCTGGTGGGCACGGCCAGCGGAGCGCAAAAGCAAGAACACACCTTCCGCAAGACGCACCACGGGCCGATCGTCGAAAAGCTCGACGACAAGCACTTTCTGTCGGCCCGGATTTCCGGCCTGTTCGAGTCCCGATTCCAGCGGCAGGCGCTGGCGATGATCCGCTCGCAAAACTTCGAGCAGTTTCGGGCGGCGCTGTCGCTGCGGCAGTTCCCCCTGATGAACGTGACCTACGCCGACCGCGACGGCAACATCGCCATGTTCTACAACGGCTTCATTCCGAGGCGCGACGCGACGTTCGATTGGAGCAAGCCCGTCGACGGCAGCGATCCGAAGACCGAGTGGCAGGGCTGGCACGAGCTGAATGAACTGCCGGCGGTCATCAATCCCAAGTCGCACTACGTGCAGAACTGCAACTCCAGCCCTTTCACGACGACCGACGGAGACAACCCCGACCCCGCGAAATTTCCGGGTTACATGATCGAGGACCGCAACGCCGACCGGCTGCGGGCGCGGATGTCGCGGCAGATTCTCTCGCAGATGCAGGGTGCGACGCTCGAAGACGTCCAGGCCGCGGTCTTCGACACCAAAGTCTATTGGGCGCAAGCCGAGTTCCCGCGCTATGCCGTCGACTTCGCGCGGCTGAAACGCGAGGACGCCAAGCTGGCCGCCCAGGTCGAGCCATACTGGCGGCATTTGGAATCGTGGGACTACCGCGTCACGGAGGAATCGACGCAGGCCACGCTCTGCGAGGCCTGGCACCGCGAGTTGCACCAGGGCGTCTATCCCGCCGAATCGCTCAAGCCCCGCTATGCCGCCGCGGACGATCAGTTCCGGGCGCTATTGCGGGCGGCGGCGGCGCTTGCGCTTCAGCACGGCACCTGGCGCGTCGTCTGGGGTGAGGTGCACCGCATCCAGCGGCACGCCGACGTGGCCGACCTGATCGCGGTCCCTTTCGACGACAAGCAGGCGAGCCTGCCCTGCCTGGGCGTGCCCGGCCCGATGGGGGCGATCTTCACGCAGTATTACACGCCGCCGGCGACGATCCCCTTCGTCCGCTCCACCAAGCGCAGTTACGGCGTGGTGGGCAACACGTATCTGGCGGTCCTGGAGTTCGGGCCGAAAGTGCGCGGGGCGACGCTGCTGCCGTTCGGCCAGAGCGGCGCCGCCGCCTCGCCGCATTTCTTCGACCAGGCGCCGCTCCTTTCGCAGCGGAAGCTCAAGCCGGAGCGGTTCGACTGGGCCGACGTGCTGGCCGACGCCCGCCGCAGCTACCATCCCGGTCCCGTCCCGATGCCGGCGCCCGCCGTGGCGCCGTGAATCTTCGGCTTGCAAGCTTTTGCCGTTTCGGCGAAGTTTCATCGTCGGGCAGGTCATCGCTTCCTCTAGCCTCTTCCCCCGCATGCGCATCGGCGAAGCCTACGGACCCGGACGTTTCGGCCTGTCGTTCGAGCTGTTTCCCCCCAAGACCGATGAGGGGGTCGCGCAGTTGTTCGTCGACCTGCGCGACCTCGTGGCCTTCGCGCCCAGCTTCGTCACCTGCACGTACGGCGCCGGCGGCTCCACGCGCGACCGCACGCTCGACATCGTCCAGCGCGTGCACCGGGAATTCGGCTGCACCGTCGCTTCCCATCTCACTTGCGTGGGCTCGACCGTCGACCAGCTCCGCTGCTATCTCCGCGAAGCCGCAGGGCGCGACGTGGAGAACATCGTCGCCCTGCGGGGCGATCCGCCGCGCGGCCAGACCGACTTTCGACCGGTCCCGGGCGGCTTTCGTTACGCCAACGAGCTGGTCGCCCTGATTCGCGCCGAGTTTCCGCAGTTCGGCGTCGCCGTGGCCGGCTATCCGGAGACGCACCAGGAGGCCCCCAGCCCGGAGGTCGATCTTGCGAACCTGAAGCGGAAAGTGGAGGCCGGCGGCGACGTCGTCATCACGCAGCTTTTCTTCGACAACGCCGACTTCTTCCGCTTCCGCCAGCGCTGCCAGGCGATCGGCATCCGCGTGCCGATTGTGCCTGGCATCCTGCCCGTCACGAATCTGGCCCAGATCCGGCGGATCACGTCGCTCTGCGGGGCGAAGCTGCCGGCGAGTTTCACGCGGGCGCTGGAGTCCCACGAGAGCGACCCGGCCGGGCAGTTCGAGGTAGGCGTGGATTTTGCCGCGCGGCAGGTGCAGGAGCTGTTGGACGCAGGCATCCCGGGCGTGCATTTTTACGTGCTCAACAAGTCGCCGGCGACGGTGCGCGTGCTCAGCGCGGTGCGGCGGCCGGCGTGACCTCTACCAGGGGCCGGTGCTCGTCGTCGTCGGCCTCCCGTTCGGCTTCCAACAGCCGCCGGCGGCGACATAATGAATAGCGACCGCCCGCTGGCGGTCGCGCCGCAGCAGGAGCCGACGGACCGTTTGCACATTGCGAGAGTGGCGGAATTGGCAGACGCGCTGGACTTAGGATCCAGTCCCGCAAGGGGTCCGGGTTCGAATCCCGGCTCTCGCATTCGTCGGTGCAAGGCGATGCCGACTCGCGCCGAGCGGCGCAAGGAGCGGCGGAATCTCCGAGCGTTTTCGCGGTTTCGCGCCGGCCCTCGTCGTCGCCATCGGCGGCCGTTTCGGTGCGCTGGCCATGCGATTTGGTTGGAATCCTGCGGCACGCCAGCGGGCTGTGTCTTGCGCAGGGTGTCGCCTGCGAAATGCAGCTTGAGCGTTTTTGGGGCGTCAACCTGCAGCGGCGCTGGGCTAGCCTTCAACCCCCCCCCGACCCTCCCCCGCAAGGGGGGCGGGAGTGTACTCTGCCCACGTCTTGGGCGACTCGTACACCCGCACCTTCGCCAGCCGCGCCGGCTTCACCTCGCCCCGCAGCAACTCGAAGATGCAGCGGGCGATGTTCTCGACAGTGGGGTTCACGTCGCGGAATTCCTCCGCGTCCACGTTCAAGTTCTTGTGATCGAAGCGGTCGATGACCCGCCGCTTCACGATCCGCTCGAGCTGCGGCCGCCCGAGTGCCGTTCCACGGCCGGCGTCGACGGCCCCGGCCACCGTCACCTCGACGACGTAGTTGTGTCCGTGGCCGCTGGGGCTGTTGCACTTTCCGAACAGATCCACGTTTTCCTGCGGCGACAGTTCGTCGCAGTGCAGCCGATGGGCGGCGCAGAACTCGAACTGCTCGGTCACGAGCATGTCGCTGGGGTTTTCACGCGTCATGGTGTAGGCCAGGTAAGGAGAAACGGCCAGGGTCAATCGCGCCAGCGCTGCGCCCGCGGGAAGGCCGCGGCCAAGGGCCCCCCACGCGCTGGCGAGCAGCCTCGGCACGGAAACGTGCGATCCCTCCGCCGCCAGAGCTTTGAATACCAGCGGCACGACCTCGCGCCGTGCAACCTCGTCGAGCTTCTTGATGTTGCACAAGTAACCCAGCCGCTCGTCGATCTTCCCCGTCACGCTCATTTGCAGCCGCAGGAACGACGCCAGGCCGGCGCTTCCCGGCCAGCCCGCCCAGGAATTCTCGACGGGCGCGGCCAGGACCTCGCCGGTTGGCCAGTCCCGGTCGGCGGAAAAGCGGATTTCGCGGGTCAGGGTGAGCATGGCAAGGTCGGCGGCTGGTGGATCAATCGATTCTAGGTTGTGTCGCCGCGACGAAAAAGCCTGGCAGGCGCCGACGTTCCTGCGCCGGAAAGCCGGAGAACGTTGCGGCATACCTCACATTCGGCTACCTTGATGAACGTCGGACGAGCGATTCAGCCTCGACTTTAACGCGAAGAGCGCGACGTGCCCCAACATCGCACACCCCAGCACCCGAGCTTCTCCCGCCGGACAATGCTCCAGGCAGGCTCGATCGGCCTGTTGGGTCTGGGGATGGGCCATCTTGCCCCGCTCCGCGCCCTGGGGGCCCCCGACACCGCCAAGGCCCCGGGCAAGGCCCGCTGCGCCATTTACATCTTTCTCTCCGGCGGCTTGGCACAGCACGACAGCTTCGACATGAAGCCGGAGGCCCCGGACAATATTCGCGGCGAATTCAAGCCGATCGCCACCGCCACGGCCGGCATCCAAATCTGTGAGCACCTGCCGCTCCTGGCCGCGCGCAGCAACCTCTTCGCGCTCGTCCGCTCGCTCACGCACCCCTCGAACGACCACTCGGCCGGGCACCACATGATGCTCACCGGTCGGACGCAGTTGCCGCCTGGTTTTTCGCCCAACGAAGCGCGGCCCACCGATTGGCCGTCGATTGCGGCCGTCGCCGGTTCCGCCACGACCGCCCGCAACAACCTGCCCCCCGCGGTCGTGCTGCCGGAGAAGCTCGTCCATTATTCTGGACGGGTGATTCCCGGCCAATTCGCGGGCGTGATGGGCCGCCGCCACGAGCCATGGTTCATCGAGGCCTCGCCGTTCCACTCGACCAGCTACGGCGCCTATCCGCAGTATCAGTTCGACCACCAGGAGCGCGGCAACGCCGACAAGCGAGCCTTCCAGGTCCCCGACCTGAGCCTGCCGCAGGGCGTGCTCGAGCCACGCTTCCACGGCCGGCTGAATCTCCTGGCGCACATCGACGAGCAGCGCCGGCAGCTTGAAAGGGCCGCGGAACGGGACAGCTTCGACCGTTATCGGCAGGGGGCGATTTCGCTGCTGGCGGACCCCAAGGTCCGCTGGGCCTTCGATGTCACCGGCGCCCCCGACAAAGACCAGGACCGCTACGGCCGGAATTGTTTTGGCTGGTCGCTCCTCATGGCGCGGCGGCTGGTCGAGGTGGGCGTCAACCTCGTGCAGGTGAACCTGGGCAACGACGAAAGCTGGGACACGCACGGCGAGGCCTTCCCGCACCTCAAGGACAAGCTCTTCCCGCCGACCGACCGGGCCGTGTCCGCGCTCTTAGACGACCTGGCCGAGAGCGGCCTCTTGGAAACGACGCTGATCGTCATGGCCGGCGAATTCGGCCGCACGCCGAAGATCACGCACTTGCCGCAATACTACAAGCTGCCCGGCCGCGATCATTGGGGCGCGGTGCAGACGGTGTTTTTCGCCGGCGGCGGGGTCCGCGGCGGGACGGTCGTCGGCTCGTCGGACAAGATCGGCGCCTATCCGCAATCGTCACCCCACACGCCCGAGGAAATGGCCGCCACGATTTATCACTGCCTGGGCATTCCGCCGTCGGCCGCCTGGCGCGATGAGCTGGATCGCCCGCACCACATCTACCACGGCGACCCGATCCGGCGCCTGTTTTCGTAACCCGAGCCATGTCGCAATACAAGTGCTTCGCCGTTCAGCAGCACGTCGACGTGACCGTCGTGCACCTGCTCGACCAGCGGATGCTCGATCGCTTGATGATCAACGAGCTCCGCGACGAGCTGCTGAACCTCGTCGACACCCGCCAGCCCGAGAAGCTCCTCATCAACTTCGGCGGGGTGACGCACCTGTCGTCGGAGGCGATCGGCGCGCTCTTGTCGTGCTGGAAGCATCTGGCGGAGAGCGGCGGGGTGATGCGCTTGGCGGGGATGAACGAAAACGTGCGCGAGGTGTTCCGTATCACGCGGCTGGAGGGCCGGGTGTTCGACATCTACGACACGGCGGACAAGGCCCTGGCGCGATTCTGAGCTACTCTCATGTGGCGGGGGTCGTGCGAAGTCCGCTCCAGGTTCTCATCGTGTCTGGGGTCTCGCGCAGCGAGCCGGCCGCCAACCGCCTGCGCATCCTCGACCGCATCGGGACCTACCAGACGCTGCTTATCCAGGACCCGCGGTCGCGGCACGGCGAGCTGGCCGACCGGGTCGTGCGGCGGCTGAAGGGGGTCGTCATCGCCCGCGGCTACTCGCTTTTGGAGTACAACATCCCGCGCAGCAAGCTTGCCCAGGCCGAAAAGATCACGCCCGGCTTCAAGTCGCCGACGGTCAGCGCCTTGGAGGATCCCGACTGGTGCGCGGTGCGGGTGATGGTCCAGCGGAGCGAAGTGATCCGGATCATGGAAAGGCTGGAAGCCCTGGGGGCTTCGGCAATCCTGGAAATGCAGATAACCAATTGCCGCCTTTAGTCGTCTGCCGAAACGTGCATTGCCCACTGGGTGGATTTCCGAGGCCGTCTAAATCCTGGCTGTCTCGAATGGGCCTTGGTTAAGCGAGCATGATATTGCGATAAATCCTGGCGATTTTGGCGCCAGCCTGTTGACAGTCGCTTGACCACCCGTAAGATGTTTCGTTGCTGGTTCATCGGTCACGAGGCAGTCCCATCGCATCGGTCAAGGGGTCACGGTTTTCACGGAGGACTCGAACAGGACAATTGCGGATGGCGCGGAAGTCCCTCGCATCGTGATTTTGCCCACCTGATCTTCCTCCATCCGCCGGGGAAACCACCGAAGGGATTCGCTGCTCCCTGGTCGTTTGCCGCTACGTCGCGACGGAAAACCGCCGCGCCGTCGGCTGAGAGAACGCACGGACCCACTGTGGCGTAACAGACGCTGGGGTCTCGTGCCGCCGCGAGAGGGACACCCAACTGGGACCAGGAAGCAGCGGACAGCCCCACGGAGGAACCCATGGCCACGACGACGACCCACGAGGCTGCGAATACGGGCGCGGCTGCCACGCTTCCCGCGGCCAAGGTTGGCAAGGCGCCGCCGCGCGTTTCGGCGGAGGCCGAGATTCTCGCCACGCGCATCGAGCGCGCGATCCGCCGCAAGACGAACGACAAAGTGCGCGCGCTGCGCGTCGAAGTTTCGCGCGACACCGTCGTTCTCGCCGGCCGTTGCGCGACCTTCTACTGCAAACAGCTTGCCCAGCAGGCCGCGATGACTCTCGTCGACGGCCGGGAACTGCAGGACTTGATTGAAGTCTGGTAGCCGGCGCTGGCCACGCGGCAGCCTTTTTTCTCGCGATCGCTCTACGTCCCTTCCCATTCGCCGGCGCTTGCTGCGCGCGCGACGATCGCCTACTTTGTCGGCTGTCCGCTCCGTGATCCGTGCATTCCGAACTCCGCATTCCAAATTCCGCATTCGCTCCATGCCTCTTTCCGATCACGAAATCCTCCGCCGCCTCGGCCGCGGCGAGCCGATCGACGCCGTCTGCCAGGCCGCCGGACTTTCCAAGGCCCAGTTCGACGCCTGGTGGAAAAACGTCTCGCAGTCGCGTGTGCCGCCGGCGTCCGGAACCCGACGGGCCGGCGTTCGCCGCTCTGTCACGATCGCCCGCAACCGCTGGGGCATCCCCAGCATCTTCGCCGAAAGCGACGACGACCTCTTTTTCGGCCTGGGCTACGCGATGGCCCAGGACCGGCTCTTCCAACTCGACTTCCTGCGCCGCCGCGGCGCAGGGCGGCTGGCCGAGATTCTCGGCCCCGACGGCCGTGAGCTGGATTTCCTGTCGCGCTTCGCCGGCATTCAGAACGTCCTGGAGCTGGACCTTTTGGCCCGCACCGTCGGCCTGCGGCGCATCGCCGAGCACGAGCTGACCATCCTGCCCGCCGAAACGCGGGCGGCGCTTGAGAACTTCTCCGCCGGCGTCAACGTGCACCTCGATGAGTGCCGCGACCGGCTGCCTATCGAATTCGACCTCCTCGATTACTTCCCCGAGCCCTGGTCGGCGCTCGATTCGCTCACGATCGAGGTCGAATTCCGCTGGTATCTCACCGGCCGGTTTCCCATTATTGTCATGCCGGAGCTGGCCAAGCGCACGCTGGGCGACGGGCCGCTCTATCGCGCCTTCCTGCAGTGCGAGGCCGACGACGAGTGCATCCTGCCGCCTGGTTCGTATCCTCCGTCGCGCTGCGGCACGCAGCCGATCGGCGCCGCGGCCGGCCAAACCGACGACACCGGCAGCAACAATTGGGTCGTCGCGGGCGGCCGCACGCACACAGGCAAGCCGCTCTTGGCCAGCGACCCGCACGTCTATTTCGACGCCGTCTCCTGGTGGTACGAGGCCCACCTTGGCGGCGGCTCGTTCAACGTGGCCGGCATGGCCTACGCCGGCATGCCGGGCATCATGTTCGGCCGCAACGAGCGCGTGGCCTGGGGCTGCACGAACAACATCATGTCGCAGCGCGACCTCTACCAGGAAAAGACCGACGCGGCCCATCCTGGCTGCTTCCTCTACGACGGCCGCTGGGAAAAAGCGCGCGAGCGTGAGGAAGTGATTCTGGTCCGCGGCGGCGAGCCGGTCCGCAAGACGATCCGCTTCTCGCGCAATGGGCCGATCGTCGACGAAGTCCTGCCCCCCGCCGCGAGAAGCACCGGCCCCGTGTCGCTTCGCTGGCTCGGGTCTTACAAGGGCGGTTCGCTCACGGCGCTATTGGCGATGGGCCGGGCCGGCTCGGCCCGCGAGTTTCGCGAGGCGACGCGCCCCTGGCACGTGCCCACGTTCAGCGCCGTTTACGCCGATTTCGACGGCCACATCGGCTACCAGGCCGTCGGGCGCGTGCCGATTCGCAGTGTCGTCGAGCGCGGCTACCGCCCCGGCTGGGATCCGGCGCACCAGTGGCAGGGGCTGATTCCCTTCGAGGGCATGCCAAACGTCGACGATCCGCCGCGCGGCTGGCTGGCCACCGCCAACAACCGCCCAGCCCCCGCCGACTTTCCCTACCCGATCTCCGGCACCTGGAACGACGGACTCCGCGCTCGCCGGATCCGCGAAATGATCGAATCGCAGCCGCGGCACGACCGCGCCGGCTTTAGCGTCATGCACCAGGACGCTACGTCGCTCCGCGCCCGGGCGTGCGTCCCGCCGCTGGTCGAGGTCCTTGCCGGCAGCGACGAGCCGCGCGTGCGGCAGGCCGTCGAGCTTCTGCGCGCCTGGGACTTTCAAATGCTCCCCTGGAGCGTGGCAGCCTCCGTTTACGAGGTCTTTTTCGTTCGCTGGAACAAGGCCGTCATCCGCGAGCGGCTCACCGGAGACGCCGCGGCGCTTTTGGGAGGCGGGGCAAATGGCCTCGCCGTCGCCCTCCTCGGCGACGATCCCGACGGCTGGTTCGCCGCCGGCCGCCGCGAACGGGCGATCGCTGAGTCGTTTCTTGCGGCCCTCGATTACCTGCAAGAGCGCCTCGGACCCGACGTAACGAAGTGGACCTGGGACCGCCTGCACGTTCTGCCGCTGCGGCACGTTTTGTCCGGCCGCGGCAGCCTGGCGGCGCTTTTGGACCAGGGCGGGCTGCCCGTTCGCGGCGACGGAACCACCGTCTGCAACACCGGCGTGGGCGGCAAATTCGAGGCCCGCGTCGGACCCAACTACCGGCTCATCGCCGACCTGGCCGAAACCGCCCCCCGCCTCTACGCCATCGACGCCTCCAGCCAATCGGGCCATCCCGGCAGCCCGAATTATCGCGATCAATTCAAGGACTGGCTAGCGGGGCGGTATCACGAGCTGCCGCTCGCCAAGGAGGAGGCGCTCGAAGGCGCGGTGGAGCGGCTCGTGCTTTCGCCGTAGCGCACACGCGGACCGGGCGACGGCTTGGAGCGCGACGGCAACCGCGTTGTTCAATCGACGCACGTGGAAAGCTGGTTCGTCGTTCAACTCCCCCCTGCCCCCCCTTCGTAAGCGGGGACAGGACGGAACGCCCCCCGCTCGCCGTCAGTCGCCGCCTCCTTCGCCGCCGGTCGTGCGGCCCGTGGCCACGTCGAACTCCGAAATCGCCGGCACCAGCATCGCCACCGTCGTGAATCCGTAGGTCAACGATACGACGATGAACACTGCCGCCGTGTTGAAAAGCAGGAAGCTCGTGATCGCGTAAAACGTGGCAAAGGGGCAGATGAGCGACGAGATCAAAATGGCCGTCGAGGGGTTGCGAATGCCCAAGGCCACGAAAAGCCCGATCCCGCCTCCCAGCACGAACGCGAAAAACGGCGCAAGCTGCACCTGAAACGAGCCGCCGAACGCCACCATGATCCGCATGCACGTGGCGATGCCCAGCGTCAGGAAAAAGACCGTCCCCAGGCTGATGGCGATCGCCATGCGCGAATTGATGTACGACATGCCCACGTGCAGCCCCAGCACGACCGCGAAGATCTGCATCACCGCCAGGCCGCCGATCAGGAACCACAGGTCCTCCGTCCCGATCGCCCGCACGTGCCACAGATAGAGGCACGGCACCAGCGGCAGGAGCACCATTTCCTTGGTGTTATAGAGCACGCCTCCCAGCTTGCCGAACACGAACTCCTTGGGCGTGATGTCGGTGACGAGCAGCAGATCGAGCGCCCCGAGGTCGCGCTCGGCGGTGACGGCCGTCACCGCCTGGGCGTTGATCAACGTCAAGCTCAGCACGATCAGCGGCACCAGCACGAGCGCCGACCCGCCCAGCGTGATCCCGCGCCCCATTTCGTGCTGATACCACAGCGCCGCCACGGCCAGCGCGAACCCCAGGATATACACCAGCCGGATCAGCACGACTTTCCGGCCGTAGGCCCAGGTCGAAATCTCCCGCCAGATCACGGGCGTGTTCCAGACGGCCCGCAGCTTCGGCGGCCGTTTGCGTTCCGGCTTGTGCGCGGCGGCCCTGTGCGCGGTTGCCTCGTGCGACTCCTCCGCGACGGCCCGCCGCGCGCCCTCGCTGACGGAATTCCACGCCCGCACGCGCCAGATGGCTACGGCGTTGAGGAGCACCGTCAGGCCGACGCTGACGCCCAGAAACGTTACCACCGAGCCCTCCGCGATCCGCGCGTGGGGCCGGGCGGCCTCGAGCACCGCCCGCCAGGGGCTGAACCACACGGCCCAGGTCTCCGTCGAGACGCCCAGCCACGCGGAGCCCAAGGCCCCGCTGCGCACGGCCTCCCAGCCGCCGATCCAGCCGGCCAGAACGAGCGCCGTCATGGCCAGCGTCTGAAACGTCTTTTCGCGCCACAGCGCGACGGTCGAGCCGAGGCTGCCGGCCGCCAGGGCGGCGGACACCGTTACCGCCATGGCCGAAAACGCCTGCTGCGGCGACACGCCGCCGAACACCAGCACCATCGCGAACACCGGCAGCCCGGCCAAAAAGAGCGTGAAAACGTGCAAGAGGCTGCCCAGCAGCTTTCCCAGCACCAACTCGCTGTTCGTGAGCCGGGTCATCAACAAGAGGACGAGCGTGCGGCGGTCCTTCTCGTGGGCGACGGCGCTGGCCGTCGACAGGGCCGAGAAGAAAACGACCACCGCCAATTGCAGCGGCGCCAGGAGCTGAAAGAGGATCGTGCCGAACCGCGCCAAGTCGCTGATGTTGCGGACTTCCTGCGTCCCGGCCAGGACCATCCACAGGGTCCACATCAGTACCAGCAGGGCGACGACGTAGGCCGTGCGGGCGATGTAGTGCCGCGGGCGGCGCGGCGCGGCCCAGGCCTCACGAGCAAACGCCGGTCCGATCAGCAAGCCATCACCTCCACACTAACGCGAAGCGCCAGCGAGGGAGAATCTCGCCTCGGGCTGGCTCTGGTGCGGCCCAGGCGCGCAGCAGTCGGTGCGCGTGCTGATTGTCGAGCCGCGCGCGGCAGAGGCGGCGCAGCTGTGCCGACTGCTTGACGCTTATCCGGCGGCCAAATATCTGGCCGAGGTGGTTGACCATGTCGACCGGGCGGTGGCGCAGTGGCGGGAGCATGGGGCGGATGTGGCTATGGTGCGCCTGCGGCCGGGTGAGGGTCTCGGCGCGCAGGGGGTCGTCAACCTCTGTTCCCACGCCCCTGACCTGCCGGTGATCGTCGTGGCCGATCCTGCCGACGAGGCGTTGGCTGTCCAGGCCGTGCGCCAGGGCGCTCACGACTACCTCAGCACCGCTCAGTTAGACACCGACAAGCTGGTTCGGTCCATCCGCTATGCCATCGAGCAGCACCAGCTCTTGACGGCGCTGGCGCGCTCGACGGGCAAGCTTCAGGCCAGCGAGGCCAACCTCCAGCACATCATCGAGAGCAACGCCGACGGGGT
>JACOUI010000190.1 GCA_016177915.1 Planctomycetia bacterium | reverse complement strand
CGGCGTGCGGCCCATCTCGCCGGTGACGACGAGGAGCACGTCGTTGGCCATGCCGCGCTCGCGCACGTCGTCCAGGAACGCCGCCACGGCGTGATCGACCTGCGGACCGAGCCACTGCATGCCGCCCAGGCCCCGCGGGCTGTTCTCGTTGCTGTGATGGTCCCAGCCGCAGTCAGAGACGGTCACGAATCCGCAGCCGCGCTCGACGAGCCGCCGCGCCAGCAGCATCTGCTTGCCCAGCAGGTTCGAGGCCCGACGCATGTCGAACCACCGCGTCGCCTCCTCGAGCTTGAAGAGCCCGCTCGTGTCGTAGCGGGCGATTGTCTGCGGGTCTTCCTTCGCCAGGTCGAAGGCCTCGGCCACGCCGCCCGTGATGATGTCGAAGGCTTGCTGCTGGTAGCGGTCGGCGCCGGCCAACAGGTCGCCTTCCTCGACGCCGCGCTTGAGCGCGTCTAGTTCGTTCAAAAGGCCTCGCCGGTCGGCAAAGCGCTCCGGCGGCAGGCGCAGCGTCATGTTCTCGGTCAGTTGCCCGCCGCCCTGTGGATCAAACGCGCGATAGGCCGGGCCGAACTCGCCGGGGTCGGTCAGGGTCGGCAGGGCGTCGGTCTCGAAGTTCTTGCCCCACTTCACCATCGGCTCGATCGCCTCGGGCAGGAGAAGAACGTTCGTCGGCAGCCCGCTCGCGGGATGGTTCGTGCCTGCGACGCGGGCGTAGAGCGCGCCCATCGTGGCCTTGGTGCGGTTGTTGCCGCTGGCCACCTCGCGATAAGTGTGCCCCGTGTTGCCTGAGCCGTAGGAGCGGACGATCGAGAAGCGGTCGGCACGGGCGGCGAGCTTCTCGAAGTGCGAGCCGAACGTGACGCCGGGGTGTTTGGTTTGCACCTCGCCGAAGATGCTGCGGATTTCGACGGGGGCGGACATCTTGGGGTCGAACATCTCGATGTGCGACGGCCCGCCATGAAGGAAGAGCAGCACGACCGACTTGCCCGAGATCGCCCCGCCCGAGGGCGCACTTCTCGATGACACAGCCGCGGCGGCGCTGGCCCGCGCGCGGAGCAGGTCGGAGAGGGTGAACCCGCCAATGCCGAGCGCCCCGATGCGCAAAAAATCGCGCCGGGTGTGTCCCTGGCAACAATGGGCGCTCTGGGTGTCGCGGAGGGTGAGCATGGCGCTGCCTTTGCGACGGGTCTTGCAGGACGGCCCTTCCGGGCCGTCGGGGCCGAGGCGGGATAGCCGCTGACCGCCGGTTTTCGGCCGTCATCATACCATAGGCGGGCGCTTATGGATTGACGAAATTCGGCCGTGGTTTACGGGATTTGACCGCCGAGACGGACTTGCACTGCGCCTTCCTGTCTTATGGATCGGGCACGACTTTCCGATGTCGCTGCGCCAACTGCCGCCGCCCCAATTCCGAAACGCCTGTCCCGCTCAAGTCGAGCGACTCCAGGCACAGCGATTCTAGGGTCCACAAATGCAGCAGATGTGGCACGACGCCGTCGTCGACGTCACGGGACCACGGCAGAACCAGTTTCTTCACCCCACGCAGGTCGCGAAGGCAACGCAGGTCCTCGGACGTAATTCGTGATTCCGCGGAATAGTCCTGCAATTCAAACGACACCTCCGTCACCTCGACGTAATCCTTATCCTTCGCCAAAAACTCCGGCAGCCACGACGGGCCCAGCGGCCGCGTCTGGTAGGAGCCGCCGAGTCGGGCGATCTCGTCGAGCGCCGCCCGCTGCCGCTGGTAGGGCCGCCAGAAGGTCGTCAGCCAGAAGAGGACCGCCGCCACGAGCGTCAAGACGAGAAGCGACCGCACGCCGAATTGCAGCCAGCGGCGACGCGGTTTGCGTTTGACGACCTCGGTGCTCATAGGTGCACGCGCGAGTTGGAGAGATCGTAGCCCTCACGCTCCGCGTGAGGCGGCGCGAATCAGGATTCCGGCTTGATGGCGAGCGGAATCTTCTCTACGACTCGGTTCCCATGCGCGCCACCTCACGCGGAGCGTGAGGGCTACTTTCGGCGAGCGCCCGCGCGCCAACTCCAAGATATCCGATCCGGAGCGCCGAGGCATAGCGAAGGGCGTTTTTCGAACCGCGCGTCGAGTCGCGGTGGGACGCAGCGCTTGTCAGGTTCCGAACACGGCGTCGAGCGCGCGCTCTGAGGCTTGGGAGTAGAACGCTTCCATCGCGTCCAGGAAGCGGGTTTCCGCGCGCCAGAACGGAAGGCTTCCCAGCCGGCGCGTCAGGGCGGCGGCCACCGGCGGCGCGTCGAGGTTGCCCAGCGGCGCCGCGGCGATCGTTCCGCCCCAGAAGGTGTCCGGGTCGGCCGGGAGCGGCTCGAGGGCAGAGCGGGACGCGACCGCGCCTTCGACTGCCTTGGCGGCGCCGCCCGCTTTGTGTCGGCGCTGCTTCGCGGGCGGCGCGGAAGCTGTTTCGGGCTGATGGGGGGACGCCGTTTTGGAAACCGCGGCAGCCGCACCTGAATCGACGAGCTCCTTGAGCAGCTCGTCGCGCTCCACGCCGCGGAGGCGGAAGATCAGGAACGGGTCGCGGTCGAATTCCTCGCCCAACAGGTAGTAGACGGCCGCGACGTGCTTGCAGGGGTTCGACCAGTCGGGGCACGAGCAGGCCGTCTTCAGGTCGGCGCTGCGGTTGGGAAAGAGCGAGATGCCGCCGCGGCCCAGGGCGTCTTCAATGTCGTTTGGCATCTCGCCGGCCAAGAGCCGCGCGGCGAAAATCGCCTCGGACGCCAAAAGCTGCGCCAGCTTCGTTCGCTCGCCGTCGTCGAGGGTCTTGACCTCGATCCGCACCTTGTACGGATCGGGCCGCGAGCCTTGCACCTTGGCGGCGACCGAGCCTTTCTGTACGTCGATCGACAGGACCTGGCCGCGGCGGGCGTAGGAGCGGCCGCGCGCGAGGCGGGCGCCCAGATCAAAGCTCTCCAGCACGGCGATCCAGCGCTTGGCCCACCAGCTTTCGCCGAAAGTCCCGCGGCGCGACTGGGCCTTGATGCCCCCTTTGGCCTTGCGGGGTTTGGTCTTGCGGAATCCGCCGTACCAGTCGTTGTAGTAGCGCCAGCCCATACGTGCCTCTCAGGATTGCAATGCGGCCGCTGCGCGACGCGAGGGACGGCGGCGAAGGCTGTCCGCCTCGTCGTCGGCCAGCGCCTCGTTGCGGAGGGCGAAGATCTCTTTCAGCTCGTTGTTCGACAGCTTGGTAATCCAGCCCTCGCCGGCGGAAACGACCTGGCCGGCGATTTCCAGCTTCGACTCGATCAACTCGTCGATCTTCTCCTCGCACGTCCCCGCGCAGAGGAACTTGTGGACCTGCACGTTGCGCGTCTGCCCGATGCGGAAGGCGCGGTCCGTCGCCTGGTTCTCGACGGCGGGGTTCCACCAGCGGTCGAAATGGAACACATGGCTGGCGCGCGTGAGGTTCAGGCCCGTGCCGCCGGCCTTGAGCGAGAGGACGAAGAGGGGCGGCCCGGCGTCGGACTGGAAGCGCTCGACGAGCGCGTCGCGGCGGCGCTTCGATAAAGAGCCGTGCAGGAAGAGCACCTCTCGGCCAAAGGTCTCCTCCAGGTGTTTCTGAAGCAGATCGCCCATTTCGGAGAACTGCGTGAAGATGAGGGCGCGGTCGCCGCCATCGAGCACCTCCTCGGCCATTTCCGTCAGCCGCGCGAGCTTGCCCGAGCGGCCGGGCAGTTCCGAGTTGTCGCCCAGAAAATGCGCCGGGTGGTTGCAGATCTGCTTGAGCTTGGACAAGAGCGCCAGGATCAGCCCTTTGCGCTGGATTCCGTCGGCCGACTCGATGGCCCGCCGCGCCTCGTTGACCGCCGCCTGGTAGAGCGACGCCTGCTCCTTGGTAAGGCTGCAGAAGACCTTCATTTCCAGTTTTTCCGGCAGGTCGGCGATGATCGACTTGTCGGTCTTTAGGCGGCGGAGGACGAAGGGCCCGGTGATTCTGCGCAGGCGGCCGGCCGCCTCGGGGTCGCCGCCCGACTGGATGGGGATGAAGAACCGCCGGCGGAAGTCGGCCTGCGTCCCAAGGAACCCGGCGTTGAGGAATTCCATGATCGACCACAGGTCGCCGACGTGGTTTTCGACGGGCGTGCCGGTGAGGGCGAGGCGATATTCGGCGCGGAGCGACCGGGCCGCCTGCGACTGCTTGGCGGCCGGATTCTTGACGTTCTGCGCCTCGTCGAGGATCACGCCGCCCCAATCGACCTTGCCGAAGTGCTCCCGGTCGCGGTGCAAAAGTGCGTAGCTCGAAATGACCAGTGCGTGACGCTTCGCTTCCCGCAGGAACGCGTCGCTCCGCGCCCGCGCCAGGCCGTGATGCACGAGGACGGGCAGGTCGGGAGTAAACCGGGCGGCTTCCTTCTGCCAGTTGGCGACGACGGAGGTCGGGCAGACGAGCAGGACGGGGCTCCGGTTACCGGATTCCCACTCGCGCTGCAGCAAGGCGAGAGTTTGCACCGTTTTGCCCAGGCCCATGTCGTCGGCCAGGCAGGCCCCCAGGCCGAAGCGGCGGAGGAACGCCAGCCAGGAGTAGCCGCGCGCCTGGTAGGGGCGGAGCGTGCCGACGAAGCCGGTCGGCGGCGGGAGCTCTTCGAGCGATGCGCCGTCCTGAAGCTGTTTCAAGAAGTCGTCGATCCACCCGGTTGTCTTGATGCTGCCGAACGCCAGGGGTCCCATCGGCGCCTCGGCGCCCAGGGCCATCTTGACCGCGTCGCGGACCGTCGCCTGGACGGCGCTTTGCCGTTTCCAGAAATCGAGGGCGGCCTCGATTTCCTCGGCCGACATCTGCACCCATTGCCCGCGGACGTTGACCAGCGGCTGCTTGAAACGCGCCAGCGCTTCCAGCTCGTCGCGCGACAGGACCTGGTCGCCCAGGGCAACCTGCCACTGGAAAGTGACGACCTCGTCGAGCGACAGGGCGCCCGCGCTTTTCATGGGCGGGCCCTTCACGCTGGCGTGAACCGCCAGGCGGACTTTCGTTCCTTTGCGGGTCCACCAGGCGGGCAGCAGCACGCGAAAGCCGGCCTGCTCGAGCGTCATCGCCGTTTCGCTGAGGAATTCAAACGCACCGGCGGCGTCGAGTCCGTAGCCGGCGGGCCGCTGCGTTTTCAAGCTGCTTTCGATGCGCGGACAGATTCCCGCCGCCTGCCCCAGCGTCGACAGGAGGAGCTCCTGCGGCCTAAGTCCGGCGCGCCGCCAGAGCGAATCCGCACGCTTATCGGCGTTCCACGCTTTCTCCGCGGTCAAGAGCAAGCTCGGGTCGTCGGCGGCCTGGAGAAGAAAGCGGACGTACCAATCGCCCGCACGGACGGGCCGTCGGACATCGGCGGAAGAGCCCTGGGCCTCGTCGGGCGGAGGCTCTTCCAGCCGGAAGCAAAGGCGGAACGGGGCCCTCGTCGTCACGTGGACGGGACGGCGCCAGGACTCAACCTGTGCGGCCAGTTCGGCAAGCTCGCTATCGCCGGCTTGCATCTTCCCGTCGGGTGAACCGAGGGCAAAAAGCCACTGGTCGTGCAGGCTGTCGAAGCGGCGGGCCTGGCGCTTCGTGCTGCGCGGGGCGCCCTCAGCCGCGGCCGCTTGACGTGACCCTCGCACGAGGCAGTCCACCAGGCGGCCGATCGCGTCGTTCACGATTTCCACCGCGGGTCGCGAGGGCGCGTTGGCCTCGCCGTCGGCGGCGATCGCCCGGACCGCCGGCGGCATCTGCCGCGCCAACTCCGCGAGCGACGTGCCTTCCCCGCCGGAAAGGACCGGCTCCCAGCGGGCGAACCACTTGCCCTGCTCCTGGCGCAGGCCCGGAAGGAACTGCTGCCGCGTCACGAGCGCGCCGGCGTGCCGCAGCAATTGGGCCAGGAAACTAAGGCTGCCGCTGGCCAGCACGCCCGGCGCCAGAACGGGCCGCTCGTGTGTAAAGCACAATAGCGCCGTGGCGTCCGGCCAGGGGAGCCCAACGCACGTCACGCTCCAGGGCGCAAGCGCGGGAGCGGATCGCCCGGCCTCAACGTCGGAGATCATTGGGCTGGAGGGGATCGGCGTGCCTGCGCGCGTGGGAAGCCAAATCGTGCGGGTGACGTCACGTCCGCGCGACCGCTTCCAGCCTTCGCCAACGGACCCGACCGTCTCCAGCGCCCCGGCCAGTCGCTTCGCACCGGCGTCGTAGGGAAGCGCCGCCGCGCGGGGTGACTCGCGCTTCTTTTCGCGGGGGGCGTGAGAGTTTGCAGCGGGCGATTCGCCCCACAGCAGCAGCCGGCCGTCCTCCATGCCGGCGTGAAGAACGATCATCGCGGTTCCCTCCGAGCGTCGTCATCCATTTTATGCGAAGGCAGCATAACGGCCGGCGGCGGATTTGGGAACGCGCCTTCGTACGTAGCCCTCACGCTCCGCGTGATGGCTACTTTGTTAGCAGCTTGTGGTTAGAAAACTCCATCCGCACGTTCGCGTGCTGGTCCTTGCCGGTCGTGACCGAGTCGTGCGACTTGGGCAGGTCGAAGGCGCTGACGCGGACCCAGCGCTCCTGCGTCACGCTCGTCGAGCGCAGCGTCCCGTCCTTGTTCCAGAAGCTCACGGTGTAGGTCTGCGGCAGGTATTTGCCCTCGGCGTTGCGGTGGACCTCGAAGACGCTGATCGTGAACCGCCCGCCGCCCTCCAGTTGCCGGTTCACCTCGTGGATCACGTCGTCCCGGATGCGATAGGCGCTGGCCATCTGCGAGTCGTAATCGAGCTTGATGAGCCGGCCCAGCGGGTGGTCGGTCTTCTCGTCGGCGAAGGAGACGTCGTCGCTCGTCTCGCCGCCGGGCAGGCGGTGGCCGACGAGCGACCGCAGCGTCGCCTCCACGCGCGAGTCCTTGGCCAGCTCGAAGGCCGCCAGTTTCACTTCGCCGTCGGCCGAGACGACGAGCCGGCCCTTTTGCGTCTTGCCGGACTCGTAGAGCGTCACGTCGGACTCGAAGCCTGGAAAATCGTTCCAGACGGCCCGGCCCTCGCGGGCGGCGCGGAGCATCTGCGCGGCCGTGAGTTTTTCGACGGCCGCCGCCTGTTCTGGGACGACGAGGACCAGCGTCGAGTAGTGCAGCTCCTGGGCGTACTCTTCGCCGTCGTCCGTGCCCGGCTTGTCGACGACCACGCGAGCTCTCGCGGCGTACTTTCCCGGCCGCAGCGTCTCGATGGTCACACGCCCGTCATCGCCGGCCTTGAGCTCGCTCGATTCGCCGCTGGGGTCGATGACGACGACCTGGCTCCCCGCCGCGGGCTTTCCCTGCCAGAGGACTTCGAGCTCCAGGCCCTGGCCCTTGGCGTGCGGAACAATGTCGAGCGGCAGCGATTCAGAACGGCCGAGGTCGCGGAGCGCGGCCGGCGAATATTCCAGGCACTTGGCGTAGTAGTGCAAAAGCGACGACTTCTCGCCGCGCGTGATGACGCCGTATTTGCAAGTCGCCTCCAGGCACGCGGCGCCCGCCGGCTTCACCTCGCAGCAAAGCTCGCCCACGTCGCCCTGCGTTGCCGCCTTCAGCTCGACCGGCGCGCCCTTGCCGCCGGACTCCCGCAAAAAAACCTTGGCGCGGGCCGCGCGGTCCACGAGGTGCGCCTCGCCGGGCGAAGGCGTCTCGGAGAAGTAAACGTGCGCCGTGGCGGCGCCGTCGCTCTTGCTCTCCAGCACGACCCAGATGAAGTGCGCCCGGGCCGGCGACGCCCCCAGCAGCGCGGAAACGAACAACGCGGAAAACCAGGGCCCGGCGAACGTGCAAAGTCGCATGAGATGCTCCTTGTCAGCAGGGATCGAATGTCGTCAGGTTAACGACCTCGCGCCGGCGCGTCAGGGGGTAACCGCGCTGGTGGAAACCGCGCCGGCGGAAACCGATCCGCCGACCCTCGTCAGGCGCCACGCCTTTCTACCCTCCCCGCGCCGTGCCCGCTGCCTGCGCCGAAAACTCCCGCTCCCGCAAGAGCCGCCGCTTGATCTTCCCGGAGGTCGTCTTGGGCAGCTCCGCGATGAACTCCACTTTTCGCGGATACTTGTACGGTGCCTGATGCTGCTTGACCCACGTTTGCAGCTCGTGCGCCAAGCCGTCGCTGGGCTCGAATCCCGGCCGCAAAACGATGAACGCCTTCACTACCTCGCCGCGGACCTCGTCCGGGCTGGCCACCGCCGCCGACTCCAGCACGGCCGGATGCTCCGCCAGGCAGCTTTCCACCTCGAACGGCGAGATGCGATAGCCGCTGGCCTTCATCACGTCGTCGTTGCGCCCCTTGAACCAGAACCGCCCTTCG
>JACOUI010000189.1 GCA_016177915.1 Planctomycetia bacterium | reverse complement strand
GCCTCCCGCTTCCTGAGCCCTGGCAAATGAGCATCGTCATACGTTATCCGCTGCGGATCGCCATGTGGTCCGGCCCGCGGAACATCTCCACGGCCATGATGCGGTCGTGGGGGAACCGGCCGGACACGTTTGTCACCGACGAGCCGCTCTACGCGCACTACCTCGTGGCCACGGGGCGGAAGCACCCGGGGGCGGAGGAGGTCGTCGCCACGTACGAGACGGATTGGAAGAAGGTCGTCGCAGAGATCACCGGCGAGGTGCCGCAGGGGAAGACGATCTGGTTCCAGAAGCACATGGCCCATCACCTGCTGCCGGGGATGGACCGCGAGTGGCTCGGTTCTTTGACGCACGCGTTTTTGATCCGCGACCCGAAGGAAATGCTGATCTCGCTCGCCAAAAACGTGCCGGACGCGAAGCTGGCGGACACGGGGCTCGCGCAACAATGCGAGATTTTCCGCGACGTGCGAAAGCGGACCGGCCGGACGCCGCCCGTGCTCGACGCCAAGGACGTGCTCCTTGACCCACGGGGGCAGCTCATGCGTCTCTGCGCGGCGCTAGGCGTGCGGTTCTGGGACGAAATGCTCTCGTGGCCGGCCGGTCCGCGGCCGACGGACGGCGTGTGGGCCAAGTCCTGGTATCACGAGGTGGAAAAATCGACGACGTTCAACCCCTGGAAGCCCAAGACCGAACCTTTGGCGCCGGGAATGCTCGCTTTGTACCGGGAGTGCTTGGATTGCTACGAAGAGCTGTATGACCACAGGCTGGGGCGGGAGGGCTGAGCCTCCAGCCGTCAACGGCGGACGGCAAGAGTCGTCTCCGGCTAAGGCTGCGCCACCCAGCACCTCAGCGACCGCGCCTCCAGCGTCACGGCGTCGGCGGCAAGCGGCGGGCCGTCGACGTCCGGGTAGATGTCCAGCGGGGGTTTGGCGGCGGTGTCGACGAACAGCCGCCAAGCCAGTTCCTGGGCGACATCCGGCAGCTTGAACTCGACCGCCTCCTCCGTCGCGTTGGTGAGGACGAGCACGTGCCGGCCGGCCGACTGCGAGTCCTGCGGCGGCGTGGCCGCCAACAGGTAGCCCAGGCAGTTCTTCGAGCCGTGCCAATCGGGCGCTGCGCCGTCGGGTCCGAACCAGGCGACGTCGGGCAAGGCGCCCGGGGCTTCGGGCTGGCCGCGGAGGAAGCGGATGCGGCGGACGGTCGGCTCGGACTTGCGGAAGGCGATCAGGGCCTGGCAGAAGCGGACGAGGTCGGCGTGGCGCTTGACGAGCCTCCAGTGGAACCAGCTCATCTCGTTGTCCTGGCAATAGGCGTTGTTGTTGCCGTGCTGGCTGCGGAGGCATTCGTCGCCGGCCAGGAGCATAGGGACGCCCTGGCTGAGCATGAGCGTGGCCAGGAAGTTGCGGACCTGGCGGCGGCGGACGGCCACGACGGCCCGGCGGCGGGTCGGCCCCTCAACGCCGTAATTGCAGCAGAAGTTGTGATTTTCGCCGTCGTTATCCTCCTCGCCGTTGGCCTCGTTGTGCTTTTGCTCGTAGCTCACCAGGTCGTGGAGCGTGAAGCCGTCGTGGGAGGTGACGAAGTTGATGCTGTGGAAGGGACGGCGGCCGCTCTGCTCGTAGAGGTCGCTGGAGCCGGCGAGGCGCGTGGCCAGGGCGCCGACGGTGTCCTCGTCGCCGCGCCAAAAGCGGCGGACGTCGTCGCGGAAGCGGCCGTTCCACTCCGACCAGCGCGAGTTGGCAAACGACCCGACCTGGTAGGCGCCGGCCGCGTCCCAGGCCTCGGCGATGATTTTCGTGTCGGCCAAGAGCGGGTCCTCGGCGATCAATTCGACCAGCGGCGGCTCGGGAATCAATTCGCCGCGGCGGTTGCGGCTGAGGATCGAGGCCAGGTCGAAGCGGAAGCCGTCGACGTGGTAATTGAGCACCCAGTGCCGCAGGCAATTGAAGATCAGCTCGCGGACGATGGGATGGTTGCCGTTGACCGTGTTGCCGCAGCCGGAGTAATTGCGGTAGCCGCCCTGCGAGTCGAGCATGTAGTAGACGCGGTTCTCCAGGCCCTTGAAGCTCAGCGTCGGTCCCTGCTCGTTTCCCTCGCAGGTGTGGTTGAAGACGACGTCGAGGATGACCTCGATGCCCGCCTGGTGCAGGGCCATCACGAGCTGCTTGAATTCCCGCACCTGCGCGCCGGGCTCCTGGCTGCACGCATAGCCGCGGTGCGGCGAGAAGAACGCCAGCGGGTCGTAGCCCCAATAGTTGACGGGCTGCCGCGGCTGGCCGTACCAGTCGAGGATGGGGAATTCGTGGACCGGCATCAGCTCGACGGCGGTGACGCCCAGCGACTTGAGATAGGGGATCTTTTCGATGAGTCCCAGGTACGTGCCGGGATTCGCCGCGCCGCTGCTGGGCGAACGCGTGAAGCCGCGGACGTGCAGCTCGTAGATCACGGTTTCGGAAAGCCGCCGGCGGAGGTGGCGGTCGCCCTGCCAGTCGAAGTGATCGTCGATGACGACGCACTTGGGCGGGCGGATGATCCCGTCGTCCCCGGGCTGGAAGTCGCCGGCCAGGGCCTTGGCATAGGGGTCCATCAGCCGCGCGCGGGGGTCGAAGCGCTGCCCGCGCGACGGATCGAAGGGCCCGTCAGCCTGGAAGTGGTAGAGCTGCCCCTTGCCGATGCCGGGGACGAAGAGGCTCCAGACGTCGCCCCAGCGATCGGCGTCGCGATGGAAGGCGATGACTTCGACCGGCTCGGTATCGGCGACCTTGTCGTAAAGGAGCACGCGCATCGCCGTCGCGGAGCGGCTGAAGACGACGAACTGGACGCCTTTCTCCCAGACCAAGGCCCCGTACGACAACGGGTGCGTGAAGTCGAAGTCCGGGTGGCTCCGGGAAGTGAGCAGCTCGGTGGGCACGGAAGGAAAATGCGCGGGCGCATCCATGAGAGGCAGGTTTTTCCCAAGCATACCACGCGCCGGCGGCCCGGACTACGCCGGGAATGGCGGCGGAGCGGCGCCGCGCGGAAAGCGGCGCGGCAGAATCGCGCCGACAGGCAAAGTCGATGGTAGCCGTCACGATCCGCGTGAGGTGCCCTGCATCGCGATCGCGGCCAGCTTGACGAGCCGGCCCGCCCTCGCGGAGCGGAGTCGTCACGAAGGCAGGCTGCCTCACGCGGAGCGTGAGGGCTACACAGTCCCGGCGTGGCG
>JACOUI010000188.1 GCA_016177915.1 Planctomycetia bacterium | reverse complement strand
CCTGGGTGTAGGGGTGCCGCGGGTTGGCGTAGAGCTCGCCCGCGTCGGCGATCTCGACGATCCGCCCCAGGTACATCACCCCCACGCGGTGTGAAATGTGCCGCACCACGGACAGGTCGTGCGCGATGAGCACGTAGGCCAGGCCCAGCTTCTGCTGCAAGTCGACCAACAGGTTCACCACCTGCGCCTGGATCGAAACATCCAGCGCCGAGACCGGCTCGTCGCAAAAAATGAGCTTCGGCCGCACGGCCAGGGCCCGCGCCACCCCGATCCGCTGCCGCTGCCCGCCGGAAAACTCGTGCGGGTAGCGGTTGAGGAATCGCGGGTTGAGTCCGACCAGCTCCATCAATCGCAATACTTCCAGCTTGCGGTCGCGGCGGCCGGCCAGGCCGAAGATCGCCATCGGCTCGGCGATGATGTCGCCCACGGTCATGCGGGGATTGAGCGAGGCGAAGGGGTCCTGAAAGATCATCTGCGCGATCTGACGGTACGGGCGCATCTCCGCCTCGCCCAGGCCGGCGATCGGGTGCCCGTTCAAATAAACCGCGCCCTCGGTGGGCGGGATGAGATTGAGGACGGCGCGGGCGAGGGTCGATTTTCCGCAGCCCGATTCGCCGACGAGGCCGAATGTCTCGCCTTCGTCGACGGAGAAGCTGACGCCGTCGACGGCGCGGATGAAGCCGTGCCGCCGGCGCCAGAAGGGGCCGCGAGTGAAAGGGAAATGGACCTTCAGGTCGACGATGCGCAAAAGAGGCGGGTCGGAGGGCGATTTGGGCATCGGCATCGCGGGCGCGGCGTCAATCGAGAGTGGCGATTGCGAATCGTGGATTGAATCCCCTACTCCCATTCATCGAGCGTCGCCTTGATGGTCAGGTGCTGGCCGTCGCGGTCGACCTCCAGCTCCATCACGTCCTTGGGGGCCTTGGTGGCGATGATCCCCATCAGGGTCTTATAGTCGGGGCACTCCTTGCCATCGGCGCGCAGCACGATGTCGTTTGGCATCAGGCCGGCCCGGGCCGCCCCGGAGCCATCGCGCACGTTGCTGATGCGCGCCGGGACGTCCTGGAAGTTGCCGGAAACGCCCAGCAGTCCGCCGCGGCGAATATCGATGTCGGTCGAGGGAAGGGCGTCGCGGAGGCGCTTCAGGCCCTCCTCGGAAATCGCGGTCCCATAAAGCTCCAGCTTGCGCAGGTGCTTGAGCGCCTGGAGGTGCGCGAGCGCGTCGTCGCCAAAGGCGTTGGCGCGGATGCTGATGTAATCGACGGAAGCGATCAGGCGGAGGTGTTTGAGGCCCTCGGTCCCGCCGCGCCACGCCCGGCTGATCACCAGATGATCGGAGCGCGGGTCGCCGATGTTCGTGTTGAAGCCCGTCCCATATCCCGCACCGAGGCGCAGGACTTCCGCCAGGGCGCGTTCCTCGTCCTTGGCCGCCACAGACGCCAGCACTTCGGCGGCCCGCCGGCCGGCGACGGTGACGGGCTGGGCGGCGAGGCGGCCCAACTCCTGCCGCGCCGCGTCCGCGAGCTTCTCGTCGGAACCCACCGCCCACGACGCCAGCACGCGGCTGCAGCGCACCACAACTTCCAGGTCCCCGCTCTGTGCTCCTTCGACCAGCAGCGGCACTGCCGGCAACCCGGCCGACTCAAGCTGCTGCTCGGCCGATTCGCGCACGGCATAGCGGTCGTCGGCCAGGTCGCCGATGAGCTGGCGGAGCGTCGCTTCGTCGGCGCCTGGCGCCGGCTTGTCTTCAGCCCGCACGTTCGCGCCGAGCCATGCCACCGCGATCGCCAGTGCGGCGAGCGCGAATCGGCGTTGGCGGAAGCGAAGGAGCATGGCAAGTTGGTTGGCGTGGATGCGGACGGGGCGCTATTTGGCCCCAGTGAGATTCTAAGTTGTCGGCGCGCAACTTGGGAGTGCAGGCCGCACTTTGTGCGGCAGATTTCGACGTCGCCACGCGGCCCCCTCCGCTTGGTGGCAGGAAGGTCACGCCGCCTTTAGCGCCGGCCGCTGCATGTGCTCTGGCACGCTGACGCCGAAGAAACTGAGGATGAACGGCGCTACGTCAAGTGTCGAAATCTGCGTCCGCGGCTGCGGTTCCGCATCGGCCCGCGGGTCGAAGAGAATCAAACTGCCCTGGGGCACGTGATAGGCCGTGCAGCCGGCGCGGTCGTCGATGTCCACGTTCGACAGGCCGAGGTCGGAAAGTGATCGCGGCTGGCCGGCGAGGAGCACTGTTTGCGACTGTCCGGCGGCCGCGGTCTGGCCCAGACGGATTTGGAAAAAGCCGTTCTCCTTGGCGACCACGTCGACGGGCTTGCCGTCGATGGAGAGACCCTCGATAGCCGCCTGAAAGGCCGCCGCCTGCGACGGCTCGACGACCACGCACGTGTCGGGCGCCATCGCCGGCCGCTGCGACCACTGCCCCCGCTCGACGCCCAGCGCGCTCATGAACTTCGGCAGGTTGGTGATGTAGAGCTGGCGGTCGATGTGCCTGGCGGTGGTAGCGGCCTGGCCCATGCTGGTGGCGACGAGGAGCGAGTAGTCGCGATTTCGCTCGATGAACTTCACGAGCCACGCCAGGAAGCGGTCGAAAACCGACATCGTGAAGTCGATCTCGCTGCGGTAGGTCCTGATCCAACCGTCGTCGACGTGCAGCCGGTCGTAGTCGCCGGGGAACGTCGCGGCCCAGTAACGGTGCATCGACGACGCGACGTGGTTGGTGAAAAACGTGGCGAACGCGGGCTTCGTGCGCCCAAGCTGCTTCATGAACACGTCGAAGGCCAGCACGACCTGGCAGGTGCGGCGGCGCGTGCGCCGCCAGGGCTGGATGCGCTCCGCGGCAAGCTGTCCGCCCATCCGCAACAGCGTGCCGGGCTTGAAACCCAGCGCCGGCAGGTGCGCCAGCAGATTGAGCGCCGCCCGCCACGGCACGCGCGTATCGACGTTTCGCGCCGACGCCCGGGCCATCGTCAGGTTGAACTCCTGGAACGCCGAGACGGCCTTGGGAAAGCACTCGCTGCCGGCGGCGAACGTGTCGGGCACATAGAAGGCGTAATTCTCAAGGTCGGCGGGCAGCGGGTAGGAGTGCAAGCTGCCGAAGACGCCGGTCGAGACGCCCTGCCGCGCCAGGAGCGACCAGATCGGCGGGAACTGCCGGTCCAGCTCAGCCAGGTCCTCGCCGAAGCTGGTGATGAGATGTCTTTCGTTGGAGACGCCGCGATGGAGCGTGGGCCAGGTGATCCAGGGGGAGAGGTGTCCGGCGTCGGCGGCGTAGGTCTCAAACTGCCGGCAGCGGGGCAGAAGACGAGCGAGGCAGGACGCGGGCCGCCTGGCGCAGAACTCATCGACGATCCGCAGCGGGACCTCGTTCAGCTCGAAGAGGATGAGCTTGCGGTGCATGCGCGTCGTCCGTGAGCGCCGGTCGTGGCTGAGTTGATCCGGTCCTGGGCGGCGGAAGCTTAGGCGAAAGGGCGAAAATGCGGAATGCAGAATCTGGGCCTGGAGCACGCGGTCCGCCAGTCACGACGCGGACAACTGCTTGACAACAACAAATCTGTTGCTATGATCTAGTGGAAACAACGACTTTGTTGCTTTCGGAGTGACGTCATGGCGACGCGGAACATCGTGGGGAATGTGCCGGAGCCGCACGAGCTTTACGGCCGCGAGGGCTTGATCGATCACCTCTGGCGGCAATTGCACGCGAACAACGTGTTGCTCATGGCCCCGCGGCGGTTCGGCAAGACCGGCGTCATGCGGCACGTGCTGCAAAAGCCGCGCGACGGGTATCTGCCGGTCTACCTCGACCTGGAGGACATCGATTCGCCGAGCGAGTTCGTTTGGCGCCTTACCCGCGAATTGCTCGCACAGGACGTTCTTCGGTCGGTGCTATCAAACGCACGAAGGCTCCCCAAAGCGCTGCGTGGATGGTTTGCCGACACGTTCGACGAAATCGAATTCGACGGGGCCAAGGTGAAATTCAAGGAGGAAGTCGAGGAAGGCTGGCGCGAAACGGGCGGACGGCTCCTTGTGGAAATGGAAAAGGCTGCACCGACCGTAATCTTCGTGCTGGATGAATTGCCGACGATGCTCGACAACATTCGTCGGAAAGGTGGCGACGAGGAAGCGCGCGAATTCTTGGCATGGTTTCGCAACGTTCGGCTGCAGCAGAAGGACCGGTTGCGTCGATACCGCTTCATCCTGGCCGGCAGCACGAGCATCGATGCGATCCTGCGGCGACTCAACTCCCTCGACAAGTTGAACGATTTCGAGCGGCTGTACGTCGAGCCGATCTCGCAGAACGATGCACAGCGGCTGGCGAGCGACCTGGCTGCGTCGCTCGACGTCGCCTGGAGCGGCGAATTGTCCGAGCGCATGGCCGAGTTGATCGGCCCGGCCGTTCCCTACTTCATCCACTTGCTTTTCTCGCAGGTCGCCCAGTCGCCGGCGGAGCAGCGCCGCTCGTTGACCGAGGACCAACTTTCGCAAGTTTACAACCGCCGCGTCCTCGGTCCGAGCTGCAAGCACTATTTCGACCACTACCGCGGGCGTCTCCGGCGTTACGGCCCCCGGGGCGAACGCGCGGCGCTCGCCATGCTCCGCGCCGTCGCCGAGTCGGAGCACGCGCGCGTGCCCGCGAGCGAGTTGTACGACGTCTATCGCAAGACGCGAAAAAAAGGCGCTTGCGAGCAGGAATTCAACGAACTGATGGCGGACCTCGAGTGCGACTGGTATCTCGTGCTCGACGTTCACACGAACGAATACGCCTTCATGCTGCCGGTGATGAAGGATTGGTGGTCGCGCTGGTACCCGATGGCCCGTCTCAAGAAGCCGAAACGGAGCAAGTGACATGGCAACGCTCGTTCCGCACAAGTACATGCCGACGGAAATGTCGGAGCAGGAGTTGGAGGGAACATTCGCGGCCCGCCAGCACACGCTGGACTACCTGGTGGCAGAGCTGCGCAAACAGGCCGCCGCAAAGTCGCCCAACAGCTACCTGATCACGGGCCCGCGCGGCGCCGGGAAGACCACGATGGTCCTCATGCTCTGCCGGCGCATCGGCCAGGATGAGCGGTTGAACCGCGCCTGGCTGCCGGTGCGATTTCCCGAGGAGCAGCTCAACGTGACCTCGCTACGAGACTTGCTCGTCACCGCGCTCCGCATCCTGGGCGAAGAACAAGGAGTCGAGTCGGCGAAAGCGTGGCACCAGCGCTGCGAGGACGAACCGGACGACGAGCACAGTGAATCGCTGGCCATTTCAGGGCTGCGGGAAGTGGCTCGATCGCAAAACAAGCGATTCATTTTCTTCATCGAAAACCTGGACTTGCTGTTCGACCGGGGCTTGGACGAACAGGGGAAGGCCCGGCTGCGCCGGCTTCTGATGAGCGAACCGGTCCTCCTGATCGTGGGTACGGCCGTCCGCGTCTTCGAGGAAATCCAGGCATACGACCGGACGTTTTTCGGCTTTTTTTCTGAGGTCCCGCTCGACGGCTTGAGCGATAAGCAGGTGCAGGAGTTGCTCTTCAAGCGGGCCGACTACGACCGCAACGAGGAGTTCAAGCGTCGGTACCCAGAAGAACGAGCGAAGGTGCGGGCGTTAACCCACCTCACTGGCGGCAATCCGCGTCTCCTGCTGATGCTCTACGAAATGCTCAGCGATCAGAACGTCTTGCCGGTCGTGCAAGCTCTGCATCGCCTCATTGACGAACTGACTCCGATGCTCGGCGACGTGCTCAAGGGCATGCCGCCCCAACAGACCAAGGTCCTCGACGCGCTGATGCGCGCCGGCGGAACGGCGACCCCGACCAGGATTTCCGAATTGAGCCGCTTGCCGCTCAACGCCGTCACGACACAGCTTGGGCGACTCAAGGAGGAGCAGAAGGTGGCCGTGCGCGGGGGCGGGAAGGGAAAACCCGCTTATTACACCGTCCCGGACCCGCTTTTTTCCACGTGGTACCAGATGCGCTACCTTCGGCCCAATCGCCGGAGGATCGAATTCTTCGTGCGAGTTCTGCGTGTTTGGTTTGAAGCCGAGGAGCGGTTCGAGCGACTGAGAGCACTTGTGGACGCCACCGAGCAACTCGGAAGCAACGCACGCGACGCGGCGGCGATGGCGGAGTACTTCGCCGCGACGCTTACCGGCACGAGACATTCCAGGGAAGCTCGCGACCTAGCGGTGTGCTGCTGGCTCGCCGTAGGCGACTTTCGCGAGGCGGCATTCGCATTGGCTGAGTTTGCCAGAGCCAGGACCCTGGATGGTCGTGAATCGCATTGGCTAGCGAAACTGGCCAAGTGGGCAGAGACTCGCGGAGACTCGAAGACAGAAGTCGCTGCGCTGGAAGCGGCCGTAAAGGCTGCACCGGACGATACGGAGCTCCGATGCCACCTTGCGTTCGCATTCTTTCATTCGCACAAGCATCGCGCGGTTGTGAAACAGTGCAATCGCATTCTCTCTCTGGATCGATTGCCCGCATATTTGAGCGGCGCTGCCCACTGGCTCCGTGGCTCCTCCAAACAGTTCTTGCGCGATTACAACGGCGCGATCGAAGATTTCACATTGCTCATCGAATCACCTGACACGCCGGACCCCTTCCTTGCGGATGCACTGTTCGAGCGAGGGCTCTGCAAAGGCATGGTGTTTGACTTTGCTGGTGCGACAGAGGACTACTCGGCTATGTTGGCCCTGTCCGATGTACCCGGTCGGTTGGTCGCGGCAGCGAACGTCGGACTGGGATTGGCTCGCACAGTTCAAGGCGCCTTTGCCCAGGGAATCGAAAACTTTCTTCGAGCCATTCATCATCCTGACGCTGGGGCCAATAATAGACTGACTGCGACATCTTGCGGTTTTCAGGCGGCGTGGGTGCTAATCGAGAATCGACGCCTTGCCGATTCTGTCTTAGACGCGTTCCGTGCCGCAACTAGGCACTTGCCGCAAGAAGCGCTCGCGCACGAGTGCATTGCGCTGCTAGGCCGCGTTGCAGACGCCGACCTGCGCGACGCTTGGCCACATGCATGGCGTTCGCTCCGCGAAGGCCAGCCATCCGAGGTTGCCGAAGCCCTGGATATCATGTTGCCCGTCGTTCAGATCCTCGAAGGCGCCGATCCGTCCGTGCTTGATCCACTGCCGCCCGAACATCGATCAGCGGTCATGGAAATGGTCCAGCGCTTCCAAGTCCACGTTGACGTGAGTGAAGCTCAACCGACGTCGATGGTGGCGGCTGGCAAACGGCGCAAGCGCCTGGCGCCGAAGCGCGAACCGTCGCATTCTCGGAAGCGATCTGCCAATCGAAAGACCTCCGCGCCCGCTGGGCGCGGCGCGTCGAAGCGTGAGGAGTGAATCAGATGGGCTTTTGCCGGCCGAACCAGGCCGCGGCGGCCGCGAAGGCGATGACAATGCCCAGCTTGAAATACTGGCTCGCGTCGTCATCCGCAGGCGCAGCGCCCGAGGCCGAAGCGAGGGCCACGGTCGGAGAGCCGCCTGAAGGCGGGACCTCGACGGGCCTCGCCGCCGAGAGGCGCCGCGCGGTTTCGGATCGCCGCCATTTCTCCAGAAGCTCCTCCCGCGACGGCAGCGGCGGCAGGCCGCGGCCCTCGCCCGAGGCAATTGCGGAAGCGCGCCGCACGAGTTCCAGGAACTCCAGGCGATCGCCCTGCGCGTCGGAACTCGTGCCCTGGCCGATGCCTTCCTGGGCCATCTCCACAATGAGGCCGTAGTCGGCCGTGCCCTTGTGCGGCGAGTTGCGGAGCACCATGCCGAAGGCGGCGACGGCCGCCGCGAATTGCAGATCGTCGCCCGCCTGGAGGATCGGCGTGGCCGAGTCGCGCACCGCAATGGTCCGCGGCGGCTGGCTCTTGTCGCTCTCCGGTTCCTTGTACGTGTAACTGGCGGCCAGCAGTTCGTCGCCGGAAAAACCCGGCGCGCCGGCCGGCGGGAAGGCGACCGACTTGCGCTGCTCTTCGGCCGCGGCGGCGCCGGCCTTCACGAGCGGATTGTCCTTGCCGGCGGGGACGACTTCATAGAGCGCCGTCACGCAGTGCCCCGCCCCGATTTCGCCCGCGTCCTTCGTGTCGTCGGTGAAGTCCTGCGCCCGCAAGAGGCGGTTCTCGTAACCGATCAGCCGATACGCGCCCACGCGCTGGGGATTGAACTGCACCTGGATTTTCACGTCCTTGGCGATCGTCAGCAGCGTGCCGCCGGCCTGGCGGACGAGGACCTTTTTGGCTTCGTCCAGCGAATCGACGTAGTGATAGCTGCCGTTGCCGCGATCGGCGATTTGCTCCATCTTGGCGTCCTTCAAATTGCCGCGGCCGAAGCCGAGCACGTTCAGGAACACCCCGGTCTTGGCCTTGTCGGCGATGAGGCGGACCAGCTCGTCGTGGCTCGTCACGCCCACGTTGAAGTCGCCGTCGGTGGCCAGGATCACGCGATTGACTCCGCCCTCGATGAAATGTTCGCGGGCGATTTCGTAGGCCGTCTGGATGCCCGCCCCTCCGTTGGTCGATCCGCCCGGCTCGAGCCGGCGGATGGCGTCGAGGATCACGTTTTTCTGGCCGCCCTTGGTGCTTTTGAGCGCGATCGACGAGTCGCCGGCATAGGTGACAATCGCCACGCGGTCGGCGGACGAGAGGTGCGAGACGAGCATGGCGAACGCCGCCTTGAGGAGCGGCAGCTTGTCAGGCGAGTCCATCGAGCCGGAGACGTCGAGCAAGAAGACGAGGTTCGCCGGCGGCCGGTCGCCCTTGGGCGCTTCCCGGCCTTTGAGGGCGATGCGGAGCAAGCGGTGATCGGTGTTCCACGGGCAGGCGGCGACCTGGGCGTGTACGGCAAAGGGCGAGTCGTCGGCTGGCGGCGGGTCGTCGTACTGGAAGTAGTTGATCATCTCCTCGATGCGGACGGCGTCGGCCGGGGGCAGCCGGCCTTCGCAGAGCATGCGGCGGACGTTGGCGTAGGAGCCGGTGTCGACGTCGATCGCGAACGTCGAGAGCGGATCGAGCGAGGCGAGCTGAAATTCGTTGTCGGCAAACGAGCGGTATTCCTCCGTGTTCTCGACGGGAGCGTCGGGCTGTTGTGGCTGTGCGAACTGGTCGATCGGCGGCGAGCGGAATTGGCCAGCCCCGGCCTGCGGTGCGGCGGCGCGGGGCGCCATCGGCGACGACGTGGTCCCGGACCCGTCCGCGATGCCGGTTGAAGCGGCATACTCCGTTGAATCGCCGCAGCCCATGATCGCAACGACGAGCACGGCAAGAAGGGCCAACGAGGCGCGCATTGTTTGGCTCCTGTGTGCGCGGGGAATGTCCGTAGCCGTCGCAAAGAGGCGGGAAGCGGCGACGGGGTCGTGTCGACAGAACGATCGGGCGGCGCCGGCCGCGTTCACGGAGTCAGCGCCGCAGGTTGTCCGCACTTATGACGCGCTCGGGGCGGGGAATATTCCAAGAAAATGGGAGGCAAGCGATTCGTGTCTCCCGTTCGTAGTGACCGCATTCATGCGGTCCTGCCGGCCGACGCCACGGCGATGCCGCTGGCCCGGCGCCCCTCGCTTCGAGAACGAGCACGAGGACGACGACGAGAACGGGAAGAGCCGGACCGCATGAATGCGGTCACTACGAACGAAAAACCGCCTGAAGGCGGTACTCCAACATTACGCGGCGCGACGCGAAGAAGAAGACAGCGCCTGCGCTGCGAAATGATGCCGCAGGATATCGACAATCCGCGGCGCCGACCGGCCGTCGCCGTAGGGGTTTTGAGCTTTCGCCATCCGCTGGTACGCCGCGGGGTCATCCAGCAGCTTGTAAACCTTCGCCAGAATCCGCTGCCGCGACGTGCCCACCAGACAGGCCGAGCCGGCCGCGATCCCCTCCGGCCTTTCCGTCGTATCGCGCAAGACGAGCACGGGCTTGCCGAGCGCGGGCGCCTCCTCCTGCACTCCGCCCGAGTCGGAGAGGATCAAATGCGCAGCCTGCATAGCGGCGACGAACTGCGGGTAATCGAGGGGCGGCGTGAGGCGAATCCGCGAATGGCCGCCCAGGCGCTCCTGCACGTGCCGCTGCACGTTGGGGTTCGGGTGGACCGGGAAGACGATCGCCAAGTCGCGTTTGCGGGCCAGCTCGAGGACCGCCTGGCAGATTTCCTCCAGTGGCGGGCCGAAGTTCTCGCGGCGGTGGGCCGTGACCAGGATCACGGGCTTGCCGGCCAGGTCGGCGAACAGATTGGGCAGCTCCTGCCGCAACGCCCAGTGCAGGGCGTCGATCCCCGGATTGCCCGTCACGAACACGCGCTCGGGGGGCGTGCCCTCGCGCAACAGGTTGTCGCGGGCCGAGGCGGTCGGGGCGAAGTGCAGATCCGCCAGCCGCGACGCCAGGACGCGGTTCATCTCTTCGGGAAACGGCGAGTCCTTCCGCCCGGTGCGCAGGCCGGCCTCGACGTGCGCAAACGGCACGCGGCGATAGAAGCAGGCCAGGGCCGTGATGAAAACGCTGGTGGTGTCGCCCTGGGCCAGGACGGCGCTGGGCTGCTCTTCGGCCAGGACCGGGTCGAGGGCCTTGAGCCCGCGGGCGGTGAGGTCGGCCAGCGACTGGTCGGGGCGCATCAAATCGAGGTCGGCGTCGGCCTGGATGCGGAAGAACGAAAGCACCTGGTCGAGGAGCCTGCGGTGCTGCCCGGTCGCCAGGATGCGGACGGTCGCCCAGGGTGCGGCGCGCAGCTCGCGGATGACGGGGGCCATTTTGACGGCCTCCGGCCGCGTGCCGACGACGCAGAGGATTTTGGCGGGGCGGGGAACCACGGGAATTCGGAATGCGGAATTCGGAATGCGGAATGGGAAGAGGGCGGATAATAGGAGGAGGCGGGTTTTGGCGTCAAGGCAAGTGCTGGCAGCAGGCGACGCGATCGGGAACAGCGCCGTAGAGTTGTGCGGCTTGAGGCCGTGGGCGGCTGCGTTTCCGGCAGTCGATTGAACGTGCCTGCATGCGCCGCTACACTGCTATCGCGTCGCCGTCGAACGTCCATCCGACTTGAATCAGCGCTTGTCCGCCCCCCGCCCCGACCCTCCCCCGCGAAGGGGGGAGGAGGGGTCGCCAAGGAAGCCCCGCCCGATGCAAGCCGCCTCCTCCGACACCCGCCTGACCGACTCCCGCCACGAATCGCCAAGCCACGCTGCACCCGCCGCAAGTGCCCCCATGAACCAGGCGCCGAAGAACGACGCTGCCGGTCCCAAGGTCGCCCGGTTGATCGTCGGCGACACCGAGCTGGAGCTGCCGATCATCGAGGGGACCGAGGCCGAGCGGGCCATCGACATTTCCAACCTGCGGGCGAAGACCGGCTTCATCACGCTCGACGACGCCTACATGAACACCGGCAGCACGACGAGCGGCATCACGTTTCTGGAAGGCGAGCGCGGCATCCTGCGATATCGCGGCTACCCCATCGAGGTGCTGGCCGAGAAGTGCGACTTTTCGGAGGTCAGCTACCTGCTCATCTACGGCGAGTTGCCGACGGCTTCGCAGCTTGCGGAGTTCCGCGACAACCTGCGGCGGCACACGATGCTGCACGAGGACATGCGGTCGTTCTACAACGGCTTCCCCCGCGACGCCCATCCCATGGCGATCCTCGGCTCGGTCGTGGGGGCGCTCTCGACGTTCTACCAGGACTCGCTCGACCCGCGCGATCCGGCGCAGGTCACCGTGTCGATCCACCGGCTGATGGCCAAGCTGCCGACGATCGCGGCCTTCAGCTACAAGAAGTCGATCGGCCAGCCCTTCATTTACCCGGACAACAAGCTCGGCTACTGCGAGAACTTTTTGCGGATGATGTTCGCGGTGCCGTGCGAGGAGTACGTGGTCGATCAGGACTTCGTGGACGCCTTGAACCTGCTGTTCATCGTCCACGCCGACCACGAGCAGAACTGCAGCGCCTCGACGGTGCGGATGGTGGGCTCCAGCGACGCCAACCTGTTCGCCTCGATCTCGGCGGGCATCTGCGCCCTGTGGGGACCCTTGCACGGCGGGGCCAACCAGGCCTGCGTCGAGATGCTCGAGAAAATCCGCGACGAGGGCGGAAACGTCCGCCAGTTCATCGAAAGGGTGAAAAACAAGCAGGCCGGCTCGCGGCTGATGGGTTTTGGGCACCGCGTCTACAAGAGCTACGACCCGCGGGCCACGATCATCAAGCGCACCTGCGACAAGCTGCTCTCCAAGCGCTCGATCAAGGACCCAATCTTCGACATCGCCCAGGAGCTGGAGGAGGTCGCCCTCAGCGACCCCTATTTCGTGGAGCGGAAGCTGTATCCCAACGTCGATTTCTACTCGGGCGTGATCTACCGGGCGATCGGGATGCCGGTGACGATGTTCACCGTGCTGTTTGCGATCGGGCGACTGCCGGGCTGGATCGCGCAGTGGTGGGAGATGCACAAGGCCCCGAGCAAGCGGATCGCTCGGCCGCGGCAGATTTACACCGGCGCGGCGCTAAGGGAGTTTGTGCCGGTGGAGAAGCGGGGTTGATGTAGGCGCGGCGGGTGGCGAGTCTCCCTCGCTTGCGCTTCGGGTTAGTGAATCGCTCGCTTGCGCTTCGGGTTGGTGTGAGACGAAGCAGCCGCGTTGCTAACGCTGCCAGTCGGGGTCAATCGCCTCGCCGTCGCGACGGTCGAAAAGCCTGCGGAGCATGTCGCGTTGGGTATTGGCGCTGATCGTGTGAGTCGATGCATCGCCCATCACCACGCGGACCGTTTTGCCCTGCGCCAGGTCGTTGGCCAGGGTGTCGAGCTGCTGGGGCGAAACCTGCCAGTCGTCCGGCTTGGTCCAGATGACGGCCTGCTCCGCAGGGACTTCCAAAAGCATCACGGTGTTCGACAATCCATCCGTCACCTGGCCAAAGGTGATGCCGCTTTGCGGCGACCTGGGAAAACCGCCCTGTGGCGCCTCGAACATCGTGTCCTTTCCTGCGGCGGCGAGGATTCTCGTTTTGCCCTCGGCCGCCGTGTCGCCGTGCATGCGGTAGACGGACGGAATCTCCGAAATCAACTGCTTGTTGTGGGGGCTGTCCCAAGGTTCGTCGAGATGAAACTGATCGTAGAGGTTTGATTGATCCAAATAGGGAAGCAGGTGGACGCGCCAGCTCAAAAGGGGTTTGCCGCTTGCGTCGTAGCTGGCTGGGCTGGGCAGGCTGCTATAGACGTCGAAATGGTTGTGCAAGCCGATTGCGACCTGGTGCAGGTCCCGCTGGGACTCGGCGCGCTGCTGGGCCTCGTCGAAAGCGCGGTAGCCCAGCCAGCCGACGACGCCAATGCCGCCGCCGCAAAGCACCAGAATGCCCACGATGATGCCGATGATGAGTCCCGCCTTCGAGCGCTGGGGCGGCGCCGGATACGCCGCGGCCGGACCGCCTCCCGCAGCGGCCGGAATCGTCACCATCTGGCCGCAACGGGCGCAGGGACCGGTCTGGCCGGCGTACTGGTCGCCGACCATCGTCCGCTGGCCGCAGTGGGGGCAAGTGAAGTCGAGGGGCATTCGTTTTCTCCGGGAGACGAGTGAGGCCTACTTGCCGTCGTTGATTTCAAGCAAGTGCCGAAGGTCCTCCCTTCCCGTATCGGACTTCAGCGCGCTGACGGACGCATCGGCGCGAGCGGCCAGGACGTACTTTCGTTCGGCCACATAGGCGGCCAACTGGTCCAAGGACTGCGGGGTGTATTGCCAATCATCGGGCTTGGTCCAGATGACGGCTTGCTCCGGAGGCGCTTCCAAAACCATGAGCGTGCCGGGCAAGCCGTCGGGGATGTCAGCAAGCCTTAGAGTGCCGATGCCAGTTTCCGGTTTCGATCCCGGTTGCAGGGGGAACATCGTTCCCGGCCCGATGATCGCCAGGTAGCGCGTCTTTCCGTCTGCTCCCGTGTCCTCCGGATGCCGGTAAACGATCGGCATCTGGGAGGTGAGTTGCGAATTGTGCGGGCTGTCCCAGGGCTCATCGAGGTGGAACCGCTCGTAGAGCTGCCCGTGTTCCATCAGCGGCAGCACGTGCACGCGCCAACTCAACAGCGGCTTGCCGTTTGGATCGTAATTGGCGTGGGCGGGCAGGTGCCCGTAGACGTCGTGAAAATTGTGAATGGCGATGCTGATCTGGTGCAGGTTGTTTGAATTGGCGGTGCGGCGCGCGGCATTGCGGGCGTAGCCGGCGCCTTTCATGAGAAAGTAGTACCCCAGGCCGCACGCCAACAGCACGACGCCAACGATTCCAACGACAATGATTGCCGTCACGCCGGCTTTGCTTTGCCGTGGCCCGTACGGCGGCGGCGGTCCGCCGGCCCCGGGGATTGTGACCATCTGGCCGCAGCGCCCGCAGGGACCCGCCTGGCCGGCGAACTGGTCCGCGACCATTGTGTGATGACCGCAATGGGGGCAAGTGAAGTCGATGGGCATGTGCTTCCTCGCGCGTGAAACCTCTCGGTAATTGTCCGCCGGCGCGAAGCGCGGCTGTCAACCGCCAACCACTATAGCGGCCGATCGGCGAGCGCGTAATAAGGCACGTGCGGCGGCCGCAGCGCGGCCGCTTCGCCAAAGCGGCAGCCTCGCAGGGAGGCGGTATGGACGTTGCTCCTCCTGGTTGGTGTCGATCACGTCCCATCCCGCATATCCAGCCCATCTGGACCGTCGCGGCGGGCCGACGAAACGGCGCGGGTCGTTGTTTGTGAATTCGCTCGTCCGGCTGCAATCTTTGCCCCGGCGGCAAGGTTTTCGTAATCGTAAAGCCTTTATTTACATAATGTTACGAACTCTATTGAAACTGCGCTCCGCCCCTGCATAGGATGGGGTGGGAGCCTTCGATCGGGCCCGTCGTTTACCGGTCAACAGGCAGTTCGACGGATCGACTTGGATGGCGCTTCCACGCACACAATGCCGCTGCACCAAGACAACATCCAGGTCCGGCCATGTCCCGCAATCGATTCAAAGTCTTGAACCCGCGCTTCAACCTCTACCGCCCGGTGCCCGACGCCCGGCGCGCCCTCACGCACCGCGCGCCTTTGAGTCAGCGCTGGCGCGGCGAGCAGATTGACGAGCGATTGCCCTTCACGCCGCCCGAAAACTGGCACGAGCCGACCGGCGAGGGGGACGGCTATCGGGTGATCGTGCAGCCGCCGGGGAAGGGATTCCAGCACGTCGTCAGCGAGGCGGATGTGCGCAGCCGCCTGGCCGAACTACCCGAAGACCTGACGCACCCTCTGGAGGTCGTGCAGTTCAGCCGGCAGACGCGGAAGAAGTCGTGCTTCCCGTGCTACGGGATGCAGTGGGGACCGTCGATCTACCTCTATCCGATGGAGGTGGACCTGGTCGAGAACTACTCGCGGCCGCCCAAGCCCAGCCAGTACAACGAAGCGCGGATGTACGGCGGACGCTGGGAGCAGGCGGGCGAGCGCTGGCGGCTGATCTGGACGCCGGAGGCGATCAAGGACTTCTACCTCAACAACATCCTGATCCACGAGCTGGGACATCTGCTGGACGACCGCAACACGAACAGCGCGGAGCGCGAGCGCTTCGCCGAGTGGTTCGCCATTCGCTACGGTTACGCCCCCACGCTGGGCCAGCGCCAGGGGCGGCTGCAGCGGAAGATTGTGCGGCGGCACGCGAAGTAGTGGTTGGTGGCCAGTGGCTCGTGGCCAGTTGAGTCCACGCCATTGAAATGGAATTCCGAAGCATGCGCATTCCAGGAAAGCGCGTCAAACGCACGCGATTCGTTCACACGGACCGCTTTGTCGTTGCCGTCGACGTCGAAATGGTCGTTCCCTTCGACGACCCCAGCGAGCCTTGTTTCGAGGCCGAAACCGTCCAGTTGCTCCGCGACGTGGAGGAGCACGCCGAGCGCGGCGACCTGGCCTGGCTCAAGCAGCACGGTAAGGTCTACGCCGCGGTGGATGTGGCCTAGCCACCGTACGCTCAAATGCGGATCACCGCCGCCGCCTCGCGGATCTTCTCGAGCGGGTAAAAATCGCCCGTGCCGGCGCCGGGACACTCGCGGCAGGTTTCCTTCCAGGCCTGCGCCGTGCGAATGTTGGAATCCCAGAAGGGCCACGTGCGGCACTGCCGCGGGCGGTCGGCGTAGACCGTACACTTGCGGTCCTTGAGAAAGACGCAGTCGCCGTTGTCCACCTCGATCAGGCTCTTGCGCGGGCCGACCTGGCGAATGTAGCGCTGTTCGAAGTCGGCGATCGAGAGGCCCAGCCGCGCCGAAAGCGCCTTGATCTCATCCTCGCTGACCCACACGAAGCCCGGCTCGCCGGTGCAGCAGTCGCCGCACTGCGTACACGTGAAGCGCAGGCCGTCCTTGTACCAGGGCTGGCGGTTTTCCTGGGGAGGCATAATGTCTTCGGGAATGGATTTTGTAGCCCTCACGCTCCCGCGTGAGGCAGCCTGAGTAGCCCTCACGCTCCGCGTGAGGCAGCCTGAATTGCGAGGCAGATTGCTGTAGGAATCCCGCGCGGATGCGTCGGGTTGCGATGGCAGGTCACCTCGCGCGGAGCGTGAGGGCTACTACGCCTTGATTTCGGTGATCCGGACGCGCGTGAAGATCTGCCGGTGGCCGGTGCGGCGGCGGTAGGTTTTTCGGCGGCGAAACTTCTGGATGTAGTGCTTCTCGCCCTGCATCGGGCCGAGGATTTCCGCCTTGACGACGGCGCCGGCCACCGTGGGCCGGCCGATCTTCGTGCCGTTTTCGCTGCGGACCGCCAGCACCTGCTCGAATTGCAGGGGCGAGCCGGCCTCCAGCGGGCGGTAGTTGATCTCGATTTCCTGGCCCGGCTCGACCTTCAACTGCCGGCCGCCGTCGACAATGATGGCGTACATGGCGCTCTGCAGATTTCGTGGGGACTTCAAGGTGGAAGGCCCCATGTTACCGGCCAGGGCGGACGAGGTCGAGGGGGGCTTTGGTAGCCATCACCTCAGCGTGATGAGCCGCGCGCCCTAGAGCGCGACGGCGACCGGGGGCTTCGTCTCGCGGAGCGAGACGGCTACGGCGCTTCGTCTCGCGGAGCGAGACGGCTACTTTCAGCTCAGCGGCCGTTCCTCGGCCGGCTCGGTCTGCCGCTGCGACGCTCGGCGGCCGCGGATTTTCGCCGACGTCCATTCCTTGGTGAGCGTCTCGAAGACCTCGGGCGACTCGTAGCGGACGACGTTCTTCCCTTCCGGAATCGGCCCGATCAGCCCGCGAAAGACCGGCAGCCCGCGCAGCGTCAGGTCCGTGCTGCAATCGTCGATGCCGACTTGCACGTGCATCCGCAGGAGCGGATCGGGGCTGGGGAAGTCGCGGATGCGCAGCTTGCCGTCGGCGCCGCGGGTGACGACGCGGTACGTTTCGTGGGCCATGGTTTCCTCCAGGGTGTAAAGCAAAAACGCCAGGAGACCGAAGGAGATATCGGCCCGACCGCGCCGGTGACCGCAGCGGCCGGCCGGACGCGCGGAGGGCGCGTGTTAGCGCGAACGAATTGGCGGCACAGGCGTCAGAACAGGCGCGGCGCGCCAGGGGTGTCTTGCCGTTTGCGGCTGGGTATAATTGTGCGCAAATCACCGGAACTGCTTGGAAGCCGACATGGCTGAACGGAAGGACATCGACCAGGTGCTGCGCGACTGGCCCTACTCGCCGGGCGACATGCGCGTCCGCGCGGTGAAGGCGGCGAACGGCCGGCAGGTCCTGCAAATGCGCGTCGAGCTGGGCGTCTTGCAGCTCGAGTGCGAGGGCCGGCCCGACGGCGAACGCCCCGGCGGCGCGATCACCTTCCTCGATCACCTCCGCAACCTGGCCGGCAAGAACGGCGAGCAGCTCGTCTTGACCGAGGACCAGTGCACGGAGGTGGACCGGGAGTTCGTGCAGTACTACCACCGGCGGATTTGCTGGCTGGCGATGCGCGAGTTCAAAAAAGCCGTGGCCGACGCCGACCACACGCTCTCGCTGATGGACTTCGCCAAGGGCCACTCGCAGGACGAAGAGTGGACCATGTCGCACGAGCAGTACCGGCCCTTCGTGCTCTTCCACCGCACCCAGGCGGCCGCGCTCGAGGTGCTCGAGGAATCGCCCGAGCTGGCCATCGAGCAGGTGAACATCGGCCTGGCGCAGATCAAGGAGTTCTTCGTCCAGCACGAGCTGGACGACGAATTCGACGAGGACGAGATGGTCAAGCGCTTAAACGAGCTGCGCGAGGCGGTGCGGAGCCAGTACGAGGTGGGCAAGACGCTGGACGAACAGCTTGCCGAGGCGATCGCGGCCGAGGAGTACGAGCGGGCGGCGCGTCTGCGGGACGAGATCACGAAGCGAAAGCGGCATTAAGCGCGGCGTATTCTGTAGCCATCACGCTCCGCGTGATGTGGCGCTTTGGCAAGCACCGTGTTGGTCCGGATTCACATTCGTCGTCAAACAGGCCACGTTCGCGCTGCCTCACGCGGGAGCGTGAGGGCTACTTTTGTGCGTGACGCGGGGTCGGTGGGGGAAAACTCTTACACCTTCGGCTCCCAGCCCGGCCGGTATTCGCGGCCCCAGAGCTTCATCGCCTCGGCGTCGCCGGCGACGTGGCCGGTCTTGGGGTCGATCGAAAGCGCCCGGCCCGTGCGGTAGGAGATGTTGCCCAGCAGGCAGAGCATCGCGCTTTTGACGCCGACCTCGATCTCGGCGTTGGGCTTGGCCTCGCCGCGGATCGACTGCAAGAAGTTCGTCAGGTGCTGCTTCTCGCCGACGTGGACCGGCGTTTCGAGGACGACCTTGTCGTCCATGTCGAGGACCTTGACGGTCTTGTCGGCGATGACGAGCGTCCCCTCCTCGCCATAAAACGCCGCGCCCCACAGCGAACCCTCGAAGCCCCGCGTGCTCCACGTGCGGTGCTCCCAGTGGATCATCTTGTCGCCGAAGTGGAAGGTGGCGAGCTGCGTGTCGGGCGTTTCCTGGTCGTCGTCGAAATGGAACTTGCCGCCGGCGCAGACGGCCGACCGCGGCGTGTCGACGCCAAGGCCCCAGCGGCAGAGGTCCAGGGCGTGCACGCCGTTGTTCCCCAGCTCGCCCGTGCCGTAGTGCCAGAACCAGTGCCAGCGGTAGTGGACGAGGTTGTCCTGGTAGGGGCGCTCCGGGGCGGGCCCTTGCCAAAGCTCGTAGTTGAGCCAGTCGGGCGGCGAAGTTTTCTTGCCGCGGCCGATGTTCTCGCGCGTGCTGTTGATCCAGCCGCGGGCCATGAGCACGCGGCCGATCTCCTGCTTTTGCAGCCGGCGCATGGCCTCCGCGATCTCCGGCGAGCTGCGGCGCTGCGTGCCGTGCTGGACGACCCGCTGGTGCTTGCGGGCGGCGGCGATCATCAGCTCGCCCTCGCGGGGGTTGTGGCAGGCGGGCTTTTCGCAGTAGACGTGCTTGCCGGCCTGGCAGGCCAGGATCGTGGCGGGGGCGTGCCAGTGGTCCGGGGCGGCGATGACGAGGGCGTCGATCTGGTCGCCCTCGAGGGCCTTGCGGAAATCGGCGATTTCCTTGGGGGTGGCGACACCCAGCGCGGCGATGTTTTTGGCCGTCTTCGCCGTGGCGCGGCTGTCGACGTCGCAGACGAAGGCGACCTCGCAGCCCTCGAGCTCGGCGAAGCCGCGGGCCAGGCCGCTGCCGCGGCCGTTCACACCCATGACCGCCAGGCGGATTTTGGCGGAGGGCGCCGCCAGGGCGCGGGCCTGCGCGACGGTGAGGGCGACGGCGGTCCCAGCGGCGGCGGCTTCCAGAAATTCACGGCGGGTGAACATGGCGGGGCTCCCTCGCTAGATGTTGGAAACAGGCAACGTCCGTTTCGGTTTTTATCGTACTCGTGGTCGTACTCGCACTCGGATGGTCGTATTCGAGTACGAGTAAAAGTAGCCCTCACGCTCCGCGTGAGGT
>JACOUI010000216.1 GCA_016177915.1 Planctomycetia bacterium | reverse complement strand
TGCAGGAGATCTTCTTTCTCACGCCACACGGGGCAACTGCGGATCAGTTGGTGCAGGTCGCGTTCGAGCTGCTCCAACTGTTTCTGCAGCAGCCGCAGGACGGCCTGGATGCTGCGGCGGACGGCGGGACTGCGCGTTTGAGCCAGGCGATTTCGCTCGGCGTTGCACATTTGCAGCAACTGCCTGCGCCGCCCCAGTTTTTCCCGCAATTCCAGCGTTTTCTCATCCGGAAGCGGGCGCAATTGCGGCTGGACGGCTTGGGCGAACTGAGCCAGGATCGCAGCATCGATCTGGTCGGTCTTGGCCAGACGGCCGGTGGCGCGCGCAAAGTCGCGAACCTGTCGAGGGTTCACGACCACGACGGGCAAACCGGCCGCGGCCAGCTCCGCCGTCACCACCTGCTCGTAGCCGCCGGTGGCTTCCAGAACGATGAGCGAAACGTGCAAAGCGGGCGATCATGCGCGGATTTAGGGGTGAAGGCGAGAGAGCGGGGCAAGCGCACATCTTGGCGCATTGACAGTGGAAAGCTGCTCACACGTCAATAGTATTTCTTGAATTATTGATGTTGAATCTCGACAAGTTCATCAGCGCACCCCGGCCCTCCACCGCAAAGTGGGGTGGGACAGTCATCCACTGCCCCATTGTCGCCGCCGGACTTCGTCCATCAAGCGTACTTTGAGGGCGTGAAGATTCGACTCCAGCCCGACGGGATAGCGCTTGGGATCCTTGAGGAGCTTGTGCGGTTCCGGGAGGAGAGCAAGCTGGGCCAGCGTGCGGGAGCGGACTTCCGTGAGCGGCGTATGCGGGTAGACGCGCTTGCCGCTGCGAAAAGCCGGCACCAGCACGTCGTCATACGTCAGGTGCGGAGCGTAGGTCGTTCGTTGGTTTTCATCGGCCAGATCGACCGCCACAGCCGGCGACGGAATGCCCAACGGCTCATCGTAAATCACGTCGCCGACAAAGCCGCTGGCGCCGCGGAAGCGCCGCACCTGCTCAAGGCCCGGGTTCGTGCTCTTGGCCACCTCCTCGGAGAGCTTCAGCTTGTACTGCCACGGCCCGCCGCGAGTGCGGATGGCGGTGAGCTTATAGACGCCGCCCAGGGCCGGCTGGTCGTAGGCGGTGGTGAGTCGCGTGCCGACGCCCCAGATGTCGATCTTCGCGCCGTGCGCCTTGAGACGCGCGATTTCGTATTCGTCGAGGTCTCCGCTGGCGACGATCTTGGCTTTGGGAAAACCGCCTTCGTCGAGGATCGCTCGGGCGGCGATGCTCAGCGCACCAAGGTCGCCCGAATCCAGCCGGATGCCGATCATCTCGTGGCCGGCGGCGCGCAGCCCGCTTCCTACCTCGACGGCGTGCCGCACGCCCTGCAGCGTGTCATACGTGTCGACCAGGAAGATGCAATTGTTCGGCATGGCGCGGGCCCAGGCGCGGAACGAGGCCCGCTCCTCGTCGAAGGCCGTGATCCAGCTATGGGCGTGCGTGCCGCGGACGGGCACGTCGAAGAGCTTTCCGGCCAGGACGTTGGAGGTCGATTCGCAGCCGCCGACGATCGCCGCCCGCGCCGCCGAGATGCCGCCGTCGATCCCCTGCGCCCGCCGCAGGCCGAACTCGATGACCGGATCGCCCTTGGCGGCCAGGCAGACGCGGGCGGCCTTGGTGGCGATCAGCGTCTGGAAGTTGAGGATCGTGAGCAGGGCCGTCTCCAGAAGCTGGCACTGGAGGATCGGCCCCGACACGCGCACGAGCGGTTCTTGCGGGAAGACGAGCGCGCCCTCGGGCACGGCGTCGATGTCGACGGAAAGCTCGAGTCGGCCGAGGTAATCGAGGAACGCCGACTCGAAGAGGGGTCCGCCGTCGGCGCCGCGCAGCGAGGCGAGGTAGGCGAGGTCGTCGGGGCGGAAGCGGAATTCCTCGAGGAACTGGCAGACGGTCTCCAGGCCGCAGGCGACGGCGAATCCGCCGTGGAAGGGCAGCGAGCGGAAGATGAGCGTGAAGACGGCTTCCCTGGGCGGCTCGTTCCGCTTCGCCTCGGCCTGCCAGTATCCGCAGGCCATCGTGAGTTCGTAAAGGTCCGTGAGCAGGGCCAGGGACGAAGGCTGCAGCGACGACATGACACGTGCTCCACGCTCGCGCGCCGCTGTTCGTACTCGTCCTCGCACACGAATCGGCCGCGAAGTGCCGGCCCGCACTCTTCGCAACGCAAGAGGCGGGGGAGTCGGGGCCGCCGACCTTGCGGTCGCGGGAGGGCAGGCGGGCCGCCTACCCTACGGCTTGAGGCTGTTGATCCACTCTTCGATCAACTTCACGCCCTTCTCGTCCACGATGTTCGTCGCCACGTGCGGCATCTGGCCCAGGCCGCGGCGCTTCATGCGCGTGAAGAGGAGCGAGGTTTCGGGACGGCCCGGCGTAAGGATCTTCGCGCCCCTAATCTCGAAGGTCCCCTGCCCCGCCGGCGTGTCGACGATCCCCAGCTCCGCGAGGGGCAGCGTCGAGAGAAGCTGGAACTCCGCGTTCCCGCCGCCCCATTTGCGATGGCAGTGCGAGCAGTTGGAGTGCAGATAGGCCCGGGCGCGGGCGTCGAGCGACGCCGAGGCGTCCTCGTGATCGGCGATCCGCGGCAGCTTTTCCGGCGGCTCGGGCAGAGGCTCTTTGAAGATGCCGAGGTGTTCAAGCGTGGCAAGCTGATTGGCGACGCGGTCGCCGTAGTCGTGGTCCTTGTTGAACTGGTGCGTGTTCACGCCCAGCACGAACTTGGCCGGCATCGTGTGGCAGAGGGTGCACTCGTGCCGGCTGGGAAAGTGCCAGGTCTGCTCGGTCGTCTTGCCGCTCGCCGGATCGCGGACCGCGTACTTCCGGTCCGTGCCCTTGGCCTCGACCAACTCCGCTTCCGTCTGCTCGTCGTTCCAGACGTAGGTGTAGCCCTTCCAATACTGGTCGCCGATCTCCTCCGTGCCGTAGAGCTGCTCGAAGTGCAGGAGGCGCGTCTCGATCCGTTTCCGGCTGGCGGGATTGCCCTTTTCCATCTCCAGCGAAAAAGTTTTCACGATCACGGTGCCGTCCGGGAAACGCCAGCCGGGCACGGAGCCGGGGGCGGGCTGCGGATAGGTGACCGTCTCGAACTCGATCTGCGACGTGCCCGGCAGGGCCAGGAAACGCTCCTTCTGCGCCCCGTCGGACCAAAGCTGCGAGTTGACGGAATAGGGAATGAGTCCCGGCGCAGGCTGGTGGTCTTTGACGCTGGCGAAGAGTCCCGTCTCGCTGAGCTTCTTGGGAAACTTGTGCGTCTGCTGGGTCTTCGGCGCGGGGACGAGCCGATGGAACTGGCCGCCGATGAAATCGACGAGATACAGCTCGCTGTCCTGGCTCTCGCAGAAGCAGATGATCCGCAGCGGCGTATCGACCAGCTCGCGGTGCTCGGAGACGTTTTTGCCGTCGTAGCGCAGCGACCAGACGCGGCCGGTGTCGTAGTCGCCGTAGATGTACGCCCCGGTCAGCTCGGGCAGGCGGTCGCCGCGGTAGACGTAGCCGCCGGTGATGGAGCGGAAATCGGAATGAGGGTGCTCGACGATGGGCGGCACGATCGGCGACGGCCCGCGCTTTCGCTCGGGGCGGAAGGGATGCGTGCCTTCCTGCACGCTCCAGCCGTAGTTGCCGCCGCGCCGCAGGATGTTGACCATCTCCCACAAGTCCTGCCCCACCTCGCCGGCCCAGAGGTTGCCCGTCGCGCGATCGAAGCTCATCTTCCAGGGCTGGCGGACGCCGTAGGCCCAGATTTCCGGCCGGGCGCCGGGCGTGTTGACGAAGGGATTGTCTTTGGGAATGGCGTACGCCAGGCCATTGTCTTCGCGGTCCACGTCGATGCGGAGAATGGAGGCCAGCAGGTCCGTTAGGTCCTGCCCGGTGACGAAGCCGTCGGCGATCCCGCTGCCGTCGCTGCAGACGATGTACAAAAAGCCGTCCGGGCCGAAGCGGATGCAGCCGCCGTTGTGGCCGCCGGAGGGCCACTCGAGGAGCACTTTTTCCGACGCCGGATCGACGCCGCGGCGGTCGGCCGTCGCCTGGAACCGCGACAGGCGCGTGCCCTTGGGTTCCTCGACTTTGGGATCGAGGACGTAGACGACGAAGACGAAACCGTTTTCCTGGAACTTCGGGTGCAGGGCCAGGCCGTAGGTCGTGTGCTTAAGGTCGAAGAACAGATCGGCCTTTTCGACGGCGGGGTCGTCTGCGAAGGAGAAGATTTTTCCGTAGCGTTCGGCGACGAAAATGCGCGCGTCGCCGGGGCAACGGATCGCCTCCAGCGGCTCGGAGAACTTGACCTTGGGGAAGGCGACTTCCGTGCGGTAGGGCGCGGGCGGGTCGGGGCTGCCTTTGACGTTCGACGTCGTCCAGGGCACGCGCTTCTCGATGCCAAAGGCGGCCCGCGGCTTGGCAGGCTTTTCGTCCGCGGGAACGAGTGAAAGCGGAGCGACGGCGAGCGTCGCCGTAACGAGCGGAATAAAAACGGCCCGCATGGCGGAACTCCATGAAGGGGGGCGTGGAACGCTGGGTTCATCTAACATTGCGGGGACTCGATTTGCAAGCAGACGCCGAGCCGGGTGGCACGCCCTGAGCAGCCCTGTGAGACACAGGTCGGGCCATGTCGCAGGCTGTCGAATAAGGCGTTTCCCTTTGGCGACGGGTGCGAAGGGCGTGGCACTTGCCGCCCGAAAGGCACGCCCTTCGCAACAACTGCGGAGCGAGATCTCCGATCCTGGTCGTACAGTGATTTGCAATAGCTCGCACTGTCATGCTCAGGGCGTGCCACCCAAAACTGCTCAGGGCGTGCCACCCCGCATTTGCTATAATCGTTGAAACGGAGGCTCTCTTGCTCCCGCCCCGCAGGCCCAAACCCGGTTTCGACTTTCGACGCCAGCCGCGCGGTCCAATGTTCGTTGACCGGCGCTTCAAGCGCAGCCTGGCGGGCCTCGTGCTGATCGCGGCCGTCATGATTGTGGTGGCCGGCGCCATCGAGCGGCCGGGGCTTTTCGGCTGGCTCACGGGGAAGCAAGCGCAGGGTCCGCAGGAAAAAGTCGACACGCGACTGCAGCCGGCGGCGGGGGCAGCCTTGGATCCCGATGTGTTTATCGCCAGGGCCGACGCGCCTGTCGCGCCCGACGCCGGTAAGGCCGCCCCGTTTCCAGGCGTCGATCCGAACCTCGTGTCGAAGATCCAGGACGACACGCTCTGGCTCTGGAAGCGGGACGAGGGCGACGTGCACCTGCATCTGCTCGCGGCGCTGCGCGCGGCCGACGACGACGCCCTGGCCGGCGCAGACCGCACAAGCCACTTGCAGCTCTTCAACCAGCCCGACGTGTACCGCGCCCGGCCGGTGCGCATCAAAGGGATCGTTCGCAGGACCGAGTGGCGCGAGCTGCCCGGCGGCAAGCAGGGCATCGTCGGCTACTACCACGTCGTCGTGCAGCCGGAGGACAACCACGACGAGCTGATTTTCGTCCACGTGCTGCGGACGCCCTCGGGCTTTCCGACGCGCTTTGAAATGAACGAGCCGGTGGAGGTGAGCGGGCTGTTTTACCGGCGCCTGGCGTACCGGGCGCAGGACGCGCTGCGCGTCGCGCCGCTGGTCTTGGCGCGGACCGTCCAGTGGCAGCCGCTGGCCGCGGGGCCGGAACCGGCCGCCGTGGGACCGTTTCAGATCATGCTCATCCTCCTGGGCACGGCCCTCTTGGCGCTTTTTGCCGTCCGGATGGCGCTCCATCGGCGCCGCCGCGAGCTGCCCGAATACGTCGCGCGCTACGTGCAAAAGGACGGCGACGGCCCGGCGGACGGAAAGATCATCGTGCCGGAGATCGTGGCGCCGGAGACGGTGGAAGGGCCGCCGCGCGAACCGGGACGGCCCGCGGCGTGACTTTCTTTCGCCGTCTGTTCGAACGTCGAGAAGCGACATGGCCAAACTTGGCGTCAACATCGACCACGTGGCGACGGTCCGCCAGGCGCGGCGGACGTATGAGCCGGACCCCGTCTGGGCGGCGGTGGCGGCGCAGCTTGGCGGGGCGGACGGCATCACCGTGCACCTGCGCGAGGACCGCCGGCACATCCAGGACCGCGACGTGCGCCTGCTGCGCGAGATTCTGACCGTCAAGCTCAACCTCGAGCTGGCGTGCAGCGACGAGATCGTGGGCATCGCCTGCCAGATGAAGCCCGACCAGGCCACGCTCGTCCCCGAACGCCGCGAAGAAGTGACGACGGAGGGGGGCCTCGACGTTCTGGCCCACCGCGACAAAGTCGCCTCCGCGATCAAGAAGCTCCAGGCGGCCGGGATCGTCGTGAGCTTGTTCCTGGATCCGGACGAAGCGCAGATCGCCGCCGGCGCGGCGCTGGGCGCGGACGCCGTCGAGCTGCACACCGGAAAGTACGCCCTGGGAAACGAGAAATCGCGCCCGGCCATGCTCAAGCAGCTCCAGCGCGGCGGGCAGGCCGTCGTGAAGGCCGGGCTCGTCTTGCACGCCGGCCACGGGCTGAACTACCACAACGTCCAGCCCGTCGCCGCCATTGCGGGCATGCAAGAGCTGAACATCGGGCACAGCATCGTGTCGCGGGCGGTTTTCGTGGGGATGGAAGGGGCCGTGCGCGAGATGAAGCGGCTGATTGCGGGACCGCAGCCATGAGCGCCTCGGGAGGCGGCGCGGGCGACGGCGGGCGGCAAGCGCTGCGCCGTAGGACGGCCCTTCCGGGCCGTCGCGGAAATGACGGCCTGGAAGTGCCGTACCCTGCGTCTTGGCAATAACGGCGACAAACGCTTATCCTTGCCCAAGAGATGACGCATTCCGAATCTCCCTCTAGCCTCCAGCCACTAGCCCCTCGCCTCCAGCCTCATGCCTCCCTACACCACCGTCATCGGCCTGGAAGCCCACGTGCAGCTTCTGACGGCCAGCAAGCTCTTCTGCGGCTGCGCGACGAAATTCGGCGCGCCGCCCAACACGCAGACCTGCCCCATCTGCATCGGCATGCCGGGCGTTTTGCCGGTGATGAACCGGAAGGCATTCGACCTGGGGCTCAAGGCGGCGGTCGCTCTCAATTGCAAGATCGCCGCCTTCACCAAATGGGACCGCAAGAACTACTACTATCCCGACCTGCCCAAGGGCTACCAGATTAGTCAGTACGACCTGCCCTTCAGCAGCGAGGGTTTTTTGGAGATCAGCGACCCCAAGGGGCGGTTCGAGACGAAGCGCGTGGGCATCATCCGCGTTCACCTCGAGGAGGACGCCGGCAAGAGCATGCACGACGAGCAGGCGGGAACGGCCGACAGCAAGGTCGACCTGAACCGGGCCGGAGTGCCGCTTTTGGAAATCGTCTCGAAGCCCGACATGCGCTCGCCGCTGGAGGCCCGGGCGTACCTGACGGAATTGAAGCTGCTGCTGACGTACCTGGGCGTGTCGGACTGCAACATGCAGGAGGGGAGTCTGCGCGTCGATGCGAACATCAACCTGCACGTGCCGGCCCCGCAGGAGAAAGGCGGCAAGATCGCCACGCCGATCGTGGAAGTCAAAAACATGAACAGCTTCCGCTCGGTCGAGCGGGCGCTGGCCCACGAGGCGGAGCGGCAGTTCGAGGAGTTCCAGCGCACGGGCCAGCGGCTGGGTCAGGTTCCCAAGCAGACCCGCGGCTGGGACGACACGAAAGACGCCACCTACGCCCAGCGGCACAAGGAGGAATCGAGCGACTACCGGTACTTTCCGGAGCCGGACCTGGTGCCGGTGGCCGTGACGGAGGCGGAGGTCGAGTCCGTGCGGCGGGCCTTGCGCGAATTGCCGGCGCAGATGCGCTCGCGGCTGGCGAAGACGTACGGCATCACGGCCTACGACGCCGAGGTGATCGTCAACCAGGCGCAGCCCTTCGTCGATTTCTATGTGGACCTCGCCGCCCGCTGCGGCGACGGCAAGCTGGCCGCCAACTGGGTGCTGCAGGACGTTTTGAAGGTGCTCAACGAGCGCGGGATCGCAATCGACAAGTACCCCGTCTCGACGGAGCGGCTGGCGGCGTTGCTTGCTAGGGTGAAATCTGGCGACGTCGATACCGGCCGCGGGCGCGAGGTTTTGCAGCTCATGCTCGACCAGGGCCAGAGCGCCGACGAGGCGATCGCGCAGCTTGGCATTGCCAAGGTGGACGCGGGCGAGCTGCGCAAGCTGTGCGAAGAGCTGGTGGCGGCCAACCCCAAGCTCGTGGCCGACGTGAAGGGCGGCAAGCTGCAAGCGGCGGGCGCGTTTATCGGCCAGGCGAAGCGCAAAAACCCGAACGTCGACCCGAACCGGGTGAAGGAGGTTTGTTTGGAGTTGATTCAAGCGCTTCCGTAGCCGCATTCGTCGATAATCGACTCCCGCCTCGACTGTAGGACGAATTGGGCAATGCGTCGTTGCCCCGCGCGCAACGCCTCCGCGCCGTTTGAGCGTGCGTCGCGGCGCCGCCTCCACCGGCGCGACGCATTGCCAATGCGTCCCACGCGCCCCTTCTCAGCCGCGAAGCGGCGGCATGAAGCAGCAAACGATGTTGTAAAAAATGCCTTGCAGTTCCATATTGCCATTCCCCGGGCGGTTCTTCGACCGCGGGGATCGGATGGGCCTCGGCCGCCCTAAGTCGTGACTGCTCCGGGTT
>JACOUI010000215.1 GCA_016177915.1 Planctomycetia bacterium | reverse complement strand
AGCCGCTCGTAGATTTCGTCGGCCACGACGAGCATGTTCCGGCGGACGGCCACGTCGGCGAGCTGTCCGAGCTCGTCGCGCGTGTACATGCTGCCCGTCGGGTTCGAGGGCGAGCAGAGGAGCAGCACCTTCGTGCGCGGGGTGATCGCCGCCTCGAGGTCTGAAGGAGAGAGCTTGAAGTTCTCCTCTTCCTTCGTGGGCACGACGACCGGCACGCCCCGCGACAGCTTCACCAGCTCCGCGTAGCTCACCCAGTACGGGGCGGGAATGACGACCTCGTCGCCAGGGTCGCAAAGGATCGTAAAGACGTTGTGCAGCGAGTGCTTCGCCCCGTTGGAGACGATGACTTCGGAAGGCGAGTAGTCCGGGCCGTGCCGCTCCTTGTAGGCCCGGCAGACGGCGCTTTTCAGCTCCGGGATGCCGCTGGCGACGGTGTAGTGCGTGTGGCCTTCCTGCATGGCCTGGACGGCCGCCTGGCAGATGTGGCCCGGCGTGGTGAAGTCCGGCTCGCCGACGGAGAGGTCGAAGACAGTCTTGCCGGCGGCCTTGAGTTCCTTGGCCTTGGCCGCCATGGCCAGTGTGGCCGAGGGTTCGAGCGACTGGATAATCCGCGAGATGGAAAACGGCATCGGCTCTTCACCTCCCTCCCTCTTTGTGGAGGAGGGTTGGCGTGGGGGTTTTTGGCGAACGAGGCAGGCCGCATTTCTACGGCATCGACACCAGGGGCGTCAAATGGTTCGCTGGGCGGCCGCGACTGGCCGCGACAAGTCGATTCTGCTGGCGGAAATCGCCGTCTCCCGTCAGAATTGCGAGTACATTAGCGGGCTGCTCTTCCTCCCGGAAGAAAGCGCCGTGCCTGCGCTGCAAAACGGGCTCTTGATCCTTGCCTCGATCTACGGGCTTGTGGTGACGAGGCGGGTCATCGCGTGGGCCGTGGCGCGGGACGAACGGCCTCGCGGCGATACCGCCTCGCCAAAGGCCGCGGAGGTGCGTGATGTTTGACCTCGAGGCGATTGGCGCGTTGATCGCGGTTGAGCTCGTCTACGTGGCCTCGACGGCCGGCATCGCGCGACTGGTCCTTTCCCCGCTACTCCGCACGGCGCGCAGGCGGTGAAACGCGCGCCGCGCGATGTGCAGACCCTGTGAGATGGCCGTGGGTGACTTCATCGTTTTCAGCTTCGCGTGCGTCGCGCTGCCCCTGGTGCTGGGGTTGCCGCTGCTGTGGCTGACAGTGTACCTGGCCGTCAGGCGCGAGCGCGCGAAAGGGCGAGGCGGACCTAAGGAGCGAGGGTCCCAGTTTCGCCTGGCCGACCTGCCGTTCCTGGCGGTCTACGTGGGAATGCCTCTTTGCCTCGCCCAGGTCGTCTTGACAACGGTCCCCATCGAGGAGCGCGCGGTCGCACCGTATCTCGTGGCGATCGTCGTTACCTGCGTGATTTTGTGGTACTTCGGCGTGCGGCTGGCAGGGTTTGCCGGCATCGACCGGCCGGCGCGGCGCGTGGCGTTCCTGCTGGTGCTGCCGATCGGGGCCGCGGGGGCGGTGGCGCTGCCGGAATCGACTCTCTTTGCTTGCTTCGTGATCCTCATGACATGGCGCCGTGGTCTTCCCGCCGAGATTTGCCTGCTCGTGCCCGCTTTCTTATTCGGCTTGGTCGCGCTCGGCCTGACCTTCGCCGTCGCCGGCTGGGCCTGCGGGTCGCCGCGGTCGCGCAAGAGGGACGACGACGAGACGATCACCCTTGTGCCAGCCGATCAACGCGAGGCGCCACTTGATGCGCCAGCGAACGAATTTGATCCAGCCCGCGGAGATCATCCAACACCGGGGGGCTGACGCCCCGGCTCGCCGGCTATTTCGTCGGGCCGACGTACTTCACATCCACGTAATACGCCCCGCGTGTCTTGCCGTCGGTGCCCGAAAGGAATGTCTCCACGCGCGCCGGGCCTTTGGACAGTTCCGCTTCGAATTTCACGTTCGTCGCGCCGGAGGGAACCGGCGCGCTCTTTTCCAGCTCGCCGATCTTCAGCTTCGCCTCCGTCGCCTCGATGGCCGAGCCGTCCGGAAGCTGCCAGAGCGTGAACTCGTACCGGCCAGGGCGCGCCACGTCGACGGCCCAGAATCCATTTGCCACGACCTTCCGCACGAGCGCCTGCTGGTCGGAGGGGGCGATCTCGCCGTGCCAGTCGTGGCAGCAGAGGCGCACGGGATCGGCCCGCTCGTCCCCGAGCGTGATCCCGCAGTATTCATCGAATCGCGCGGAGACATCGGCGTACCAGGCTTCGTACTGACGGCGCAGATCGGCCACGACCTCGGCGTTCGACGCGGCCACATCCCGCTTCTGCTCCGGGTCGGCCGCGACGTCGAAAAGCTCCTTGCCGTTGACCAGCCGCCAGCGCTCCGTGAGGACGGCCGAATTCCGCCAGGGCTGCGGATGCTCGATGCGGTGCGACTGGACAAAAAGAGTACGGTCGCGCCAGGCGATTTTTTCGCCAAGCAGGAGAGGAACGAGGCTGCGGCCGTCGAACTTGACGCCCGACGGTGATTTCAAGCCACACAGCTCAATGAGCGTCGGCAAGACGTCGAAATGGGCGGTCAAAACGCCGACTTCGCGCCCGGCTGCGATTTTTCCCGGCCAGCGAATGAAGAACGGCACGCGATGGCCGCCTTCGTACACCGTCCCCTTCTTGCCGCGCATGCCCGCCGCAAACGCCGCCTGGGCGCTGCCGTTGTCCGTCATGTAAATCACGATCGTGTTGTCGACCAGCTTCCACTCTTCGAGGCGCGCCAGCAGCTCGGCGAATTGCTCGTCGAAGTGCGTGATGCCGCCATAGAAATTGGCCAGGTCCTCCGGCAGGCCCGCGTCGCGGTAGGGCCGGCTGAACATTTCCGGCGATCGGTACGGGGCGTGCGGCACGTTCGTCGGCAGGTAGCAGAAGAACGGCCGCTCGCGGTTCTCCTCGATGAACTTCGTCGCCGCCCGGAAAAACGCCTCGGTGCAAAAGCCCTGTTGCGGCTCGGGGCGGTTGTTGCGGCGGAACGTGTCGTCAAAGTAGTCGTTGCCCCAGAAGTCGGGCGTCTGGCCGACGCCGCCCCCGGCCAGCACGAGCGACTCGTGAAACCCGCGCTCGCTCGGCCGGAAGGGAAAATTGTCGCCCAGGTGCCACTTGCCGAAGATACCTGTGCGATAGCCGGCATCGGCGAACACCTGGGCCATCGTGACTTCGTCTTTCCGCAGGATCGACCGGCCCATGATCGTGTGCCAAACGCCCGTGCGGCACGAGTAGCGGCCGGTCATCAGGGCCGAGCGCGTCGGCGAGCAGGTGGGGTCGACGTGAAACTGCGTCAGCCGCAGCGATTGGGCATGTAGCAGGTCGAGCGTCGGCGTCTTGACGATCGGGTTGCCGTGGCAAGCCAGGTCGCCGTACCCCTGGTCGTCGGTGACGACGAGCAGCACGTTCGGCGGCGCCGCCATCAGCCGGCAATTCGCGTCGGCCATGAGCAAGGAGCCCGCGACGAGAATTGCCGCCGTAGCAAAAAATCGACGTGCGATCATGCGTGCCCCCCACATTTTCCGTCCGCAAAGCCCTCGGGTTCGATTTGCAGCGTCACGTGATCGATCCCGAACCGATCGGCAAGCAGCTTGCGCAGCTCGGCCAGCGCGTCGTGCGGCGAGCGGTCGTCGGCCACGACGACGTGGGCCGACAGCGAATCCATGCCGCTGGTGATCGACCAGACGTGCAGGTCGTGCACGTCCAAAACGCCGCTGGCAGCGTACATCGCCTGCCGCACGTCGTCCACGTTGACACCGCGCGGGGCGCTTTCCATCAGCACCGACACCGCCTCGGCCAGCAGCCGCCACGACGAATGGATGATGAGCAGCGCAATCAAGGCCGACGCGACCGGGTCGGCCCACTGCCATTTCAACGTCCACACAAGCACCGCCGCGGCGATGGCGGCCACGCTGCCCAGGGTGTCCGACAAGACGTGCAGCCAGGCGCCGCGGATGTTCAGGCTCTCCCCGCGCTCGCCGTGCAGCACCCACAGGCAGGCCAGGTTCACGATCAGCCCGCCTGCGGCGATGCCCAGCATTGGAAGACCGAAGACGGGCGTCGGCGCGGCCAGCCGCCGCCAGGCCTCGAAGAGGATGAAACCCGATACAGCCAAGAGCGTCGCGCCGTTGACGAGCGCCGCGAGGATTTCGGCCCGGTAGTAACCGTAGGTTCGCTTGCTCGTCGCCGGGCGGTCGGCGATCCAGGCGGCGAATGCGGCCAGGCCCAGGGCGCCCATGTCCGAGAGCATGTGTCCGGAGTCGGCCAGCAAGGCCAGCGAGCCGGTCAATAGGGCTCCGCGTGAGGTGGCCTGAACCCGCACCGCCGCCTGCGCCGCCAGCGCGTCGCCAAAATCAGCGGACGTCTGCGCATTCACGCTACGTCACGCGGAGCGTGACGGCTACACTCCGATCCCGCGCTGCTCCTCATATCGCCGGATGTCCGCCTCGTGCGCGAGCGTCAGCCCGATGTCGTCCAGGCCGCCCAGCAGGCAGTGCCGGCGAAAGTCGTCCACCTGGAACTTCGCGGAAAAACCCTGGTGGTCGTTCACCGTGCATTTCTGGAGGTCGACGGTGAGCTTCATGCCCGGCCGGGCGGCCACGCGCCGGAACAGTTCGTCGACCTCCGACTCCGGCAGCACGACCGGCAGGATGCCGTTCTTGAAACAGTTGTTATAGAAGATGTCGGCGAAGCTCGGGGCGATAATTGCCCGGAAGCCGTAGTCGCCGAGGGCCCAGGGGGCGTGCTCGCGGCTCGAGCCGCAGCCGAAGTTTCGCCGCGCCAGAAGCACGCTCGCCCCGCGAAACGCCGGCCGGTTCAACTCGAAGTCGGGATTGTCCGATCCGTCTTCGCGCCGCCGCCAGTCGTAAAACAAGAACTCCCCGAAGCCGGTGCGCTCGATGCGCTTCAGGAATTGTTTGGGGATGATCTGGTCGGTGTCGACGTTCGCTCGGTCCATCGCGGCGACGACGCCGGTGTGCACGGTGAAGGGCTGCATGGGATTTGGGATTCTCGATTTTGGATTTTGGATTGCGGAGGGCAAAACCGAGCCGCCGTGGGAATTATTGTTCACGTAGCACTTCGTGGCCAGTGGTCTTGTGCCCCTGGGACTCGCAAAGGGCGACAAGGCGCCGGCCGCCAATTACAATGTCCACCGTCCCACCTGTGCCCTCACAATCCTACCTTCCGCCCACGCCCACCGAGGAACGACGGCATGCGATTCCTGTCGAAAGCGGCCCTCTGCGTTTGGCTGACCGCGCTTGCCGCCGTAGCCATTGCTCAGGAAAAGCCCCCGCCCGATCCGCCGCCGCTTTCGCCCGCCGAGGCCCTCAAAACACTGCAATCGCCCGCCGACCTTCAGATTGAACAGGTCCTGGCCGAGCCGGTCGTCGCCCAGCCGGTGTTCATGACATTCGACGAGCGCGGGCGGATGTGGGTCGTGCAGTATCTGCAATACCCCTTCCCGGCCGGGCTGAAAATTCTGAGCGAGGACAAATTCCTGCGGGCCGTGTACGACAAGGTCCCGCCGCCGCCGCCGAAACATTTCGTCGGGGCCGACAAGATCACGATCCACGAAGACACCGACGGCGACGGCGTCTTCGACAAGCACAAAGTTTTTCTCGAGGGGCTGAACATCGTCACGTCCTGCGCCATCGGGCGCGGCGGCGTGTGGGTGCTCAATCCGCCGTACTTGCTCTTCTATCCCGACAAAAACCGCGACGGCGTGCCCGACGGCGACCCGGAGGTCCACCTGGAGGGTTTTGGCCTCGAGGACACGCACTCCAACGCAAGCTGTCTGCGGTTCGGCCCTGACGGCTGGTTGTATGCGGCGCAGGGGAGCACCGTCAGCGGGCACCTGCGGCGTCCCGGCGACAAGACGATGGTCCATTCGCAGGGCCAGCTCATCTGGCGGTATCATCCCGAGAAACGCATTTACGAGATTTTTGCCGAGGGCGGCGGGAACGCCTGGGGCGTCGAGATCGATGCCAAGGGCCGCGTCTATTCCGGCCACAACGGCGGCAACACGCGCGGGTTTCATTACGTGCAGGGCGGCTACTCGCAAAAGGGTTTCGGCAAGCACGGGCCGCTCTCGAACCCGTTCGCGTTCGGCTATTTCGCCGCGATGAAGCACGACGAGGTGCCGCGCTTCACACACAACTTCATCATCTATGAAGGGGGCGCGCTGCCGCAGAACTACGCGGGCCGGCTGTTTGGCGTCGCGCCGCTCCTCAATCACCTCGTCATCAGCGACGTGATGCCCGACGGGTCGTCGTATCAGACCAAGGACATCGGGCTCGCCATCACGACGAGCGACAAATGGTTCCGGCCGGTGGAGATCAAGGCCGGGCCGGACGGCGCGATCTACGTGGCCGACATGTACGAAATCCAGATCGCCCATCTCCGGCACCACGAAGGGAAAATCGACAAGACCAGTGGGCGGATTTACCGGATCAAGGCCAAGGGGATGGCGCCGGTGAAATACGAGGACCTCGGCAAGCGGTCGTCGCGCAATCTTTTGGACCTTCTTGCCAGCCCCAACAAGTGGACGCGGCAGACGGCGCTGCGGCTCTTGGGCGACCGGCGCGAGACGGCGCTGGCGCCGGAGATCGAGAAGCGCTTGTTCGAGTCGGAAGGGCAGACCGCGCTGGAAATGCTCTGGGCGCTCAATGCCTGCGGTGGATTGAGTGAGGAAGCCGCGCTGAAGGCGATGGACCACGCCGACCCGTTCGTGCGGCAATGGGCCGTGCGCCTGCTCTGCGACGAGCGGAAGGTTTCGGCGCAAGTCGTCCGCAAGGTTTCCGCCATGGCCCTCGGCGAGCCGCACGTCCAGGTCCGCAGCCAATTGGCCAGCTCCGCCAGGCGATTGCCGGCGCAAGAGGCGATGGCGATCGTCGGCGGCCTCTTGCGGCGCGACGAGGACGTGGGCGACATTCATTTGCCGCTCCTCTTGTGGTGGGCGATCGAGGCGCACTGCCAGAACGACCGGCGCGTGGTGTTGTCGATGTTTCAGCAAAGCGATGTCTGGCGGCTCCCTCTCGTGCGCGAGCACATCGCCGGCCGCCTGATGCAGCGCTTCGCCCAGGCCGGCAGCCGGAAGGACCTTGTGACCTGTGCCGAAATGCTCAAACTCGCGCCCGATGATGATTCGCGCAAGCGATTGATGACGGGCTTCGAGGCCGCGTTCAAGGGCCGGCCGCTCGTCGGCCTGCCGCCGGAGCTGGCCGAGGCCCTGGCCCGCTTCGGCGGCAACTCGCTCACCCTGGGCTTGCGGCAAAAGCAGGAGAGCGCCGTGGCCAAGGCCCTGGCCATCCTGGCCGACGACAAGGCCGACCGCAAAGAGCGGCAGGAGTTGGCGGGCATCCTGGGCGAGGTGAAAATCCCGCAGTGCGTGCCGGCGCTCTTGGAGATCGTGCAGAAATCGGCCGACGACGAGCTGCGGATGACGGCCCTCTCCGCACTGGCGCAGTACGACGACCCGCGCATCGCCCCGGCCACGATCGAACGGTACGCGCAGTTTCCGCCCGACGTGCGCGACGTGGCCCAATCGCTCCTCGTCAGCAGGCAATCGACGGCCATCGCCCTTCTGGAGGCGGTCGAGCAGAAAAAAATCGACCCCAAGACCGTGCCGCTCGACGTCGTCCGCAAAATGACCGCCTATCGCGACGGGCGGATCAAGGACGGCATCGCCCGGCACTGGGGCTCCGTCGAAGGCGCCACGACCGCCGAAATGCAGCAGGATGTCGAGCGGCTGCGCTCCGTCATCTTAAGCGGCAAGGGCAGCCCCTACGACGGCCGCAAGGTCTTTCGCGAGACCTGCGCCAAGTGCCACAAGCTCTTCGGCGAAGGCGGCCAGATCGGGCCGGAGCTGACGGCCTACAAACGCGACGACATTCAGAACGTCCTGCTCAACGTGGTCAACCCCAGCGTGGAAGTCCGCGAGGGGTTCGAGACCTGGCAGGTGCTGACCGGCGACGGGCGCCAGGCGATCGGGTTCCTCGTGGACAAGGACAACCAGGTGGTCGTGCTTCGCGGGGCCGACGGCCAGAACGTCTCGCTGCCGCAGTCCGACATCGACGAGATGGCACAGCAGCGGAAGTCGATCATGCCGGAGCGGCTGCTCAATACTCTCTCCGAGCAGCAGGTGCGCGACCTGTTCGCGTACTTGCGCAGCTCACAGCCGCTGAACGAGCCGTAGGCGTAGGGTAGGCGGCTCGCCTGCCTTACGGTTGCGTCGTACGGGTAGGCGGCTCGCCTGCCGCTGGCGAAAAACCGCCGCCTAAAGGCGGGACTCAAGCGGCATCTTCGACGGCGCTCCTGTCACCTCACGAACGTACCGCGGCACGGCGTAGCCCGGCAGACGCCGGCGCAGCTCGGCGATGATCCGCAGGCCCTCGTCCTGGGGCACTTCGAAATGCGCCGCCCCCGCCACGCGGTCGAGCTGGTGCAGGTAGTAGGGCATGACGCGCAGGTCGGCGAGCTTCTCGCAAAGCTCCGCCAGGACCTCGGACGAATCGTTCACCCCGCGCAGCAAGACGGCCTGGTTCAGGATCGGCACGCCCGCCGACGCCAGCCGCGAAAACGCCGCCGCCACGGAATCGTCGATTTCGGCCGGGTGATTGGCGTGTACGACCATCACCCCCGTCAATCGCGAGCGGGCAAACCAGTTCAGGAACTCGTCGCAGACGCGCTCCGGTAGCACGATCGGCAGCCGGCTGTGAATGCGCAGCCGCGTGAGGTGCGGGATCGCCGCCAGCCGCCGCGCCAGGGCCGCCAGCCGCCCGTCGGAGAGCGTCAGCGGGTCGCCGCCGCTGAGAATGATCTCGTGAATCGCGGAGTCCCGTCGGATCGCCGCGACGGCTTCTTCCCACGGCCGGCCGCGCTCCGCCGCCTCGGAGTACGGAAAGTGCCGGCGGAAGCAATAGCGGCAATGAACGGCGCAGGCGCCGGTGACGATCAAAAGCGCCCGGCCGGCGTATTTTTGCAATAGCCCCGGCGCGATCTTCGCATCGCCGTCACCCACGGGGTCGGCAATGAAGCCGGGCACGTCGAGCGTTTCGGCATCGAGCGGCAGCACCTGCCGCAACAGCGGGTCGTTTGGGTCGCCCTTTTGCATTCGGGCCACAAAGCCGCGCGGCACGAGCAGCCCGAATAGTCTGGCCGCAGCGGCCGTCCGCTCAACGACCTCCCGCGGCAGGTCCAGGACGCGGCATAGCTCGGCCGGGTCGCGTATCGCCTCTTGCAGGGCCGTCTTCCAGGCTGGCGTACGTCGAACGGGCAGCGGAACATTGTCCGCCCGGCCGACCTTGCCGGCCGGGGAGGGGCCTGGGACAGAATGTGGGGGCGACGCTACAATGCTCATTCCAAAAATGCAGTCGTATCGAGACAAGAGATTGAGGCTCCGTTCGTAGCATAACCGTAAGCGACGCGAATCACGAGAACCCACTGTGGCCAACTACGATACCAGCGAATTCCGCAAGGGGCTCAAAGTCCAGATCGACGGCGACCCCTACCTGATGCTGGAGTGCAACTTCGTCAAGCCCGGCAAGGGCAACGCCCTCTACAAGTGCAAGCTGCGGAACTTGCTCCGCAACACGGTCATCGACCGCGTCTATCGCGGCGGCGACTCGCTGGAGGCGGCCGACGTCACGGAAATCGAGGCCCAGTTCCTCTACCGCCAGGGCGAGAATTTCGTCTTCATGGACAACGAGTCGTTCGAGCAGTACGAGCTGACGAAGGACCAGGTGGGCGACGCCTGGAAGTACGTGAAGGAAGGCATGGCGTGCAGCATGACCCTCTTCAACGGCCAGCCGATCAACGTCAGCCCGCCGGCCCATGTCGTCCTGAAGATCGATTACTGCGAGCCGGCCGTCCGGGGCGACACCGCCACGAACCTCACCAAGCCCGTCAAGCTGGAGACGGGGGCGGAAGTGACCTGCCCGGCGTTCATCGACATTGGCGACATGATCCGCGTGGACACGCGGACGGGGGAATACATCGAGCGCGTGAGGGAATAGCCTTGTCCGGCCTCTCGTCCTCGTTCTCCGTTCTTCCTCGTGCTCGTAATCGTACTCGTACTCGACCTTTCCTACCTCCGCCGGGCCTCGCGCTCGATGGCCGGCGTATAGCGGTAGTACACTTCCAGGCACAGCGCCCCCAGGGCCGTCTGGAAGACCCGCCCACCGTGGCTGCCCCACACCGTGTCGTTGTCCCAGCTCCCGTCACCGCGCTGGCTGGAAAGTAAGGCGTTCGTCAGCGCCTGGTTCCAGCGCTCCCAGCCTTCGCCCTGGCGCTGATAGAGGGCCAGGGTCGCGTAATACCAGAAGTAGAGGTTCGTCTGCCCAGCGCCGGGCAGTTCGCCCAACACGTAGGATTCCGCTTCCTTTGCGGACGGGGCGTCTGCGCGGCCGCCCAGCAGGATGCGGC
>JACOUI010000214.1 GCA_016177915.1 Planctomycetia bacterium | reverse complement strand
GGGCAAGAAGCTTGGCGACATGCTCGTTCTTTCGGCTCATTTGGCGTCCTTCAGCGGGGGAGCGGACAAGCGAGCGGTCCAGCGCGAGGTCATTTGCAGGAGCGCCTGCCGGCCGGCTTCGACCGACGACCGCTCCTCAATCGCCTGCCGCAGGAAAGCGTTGATCTCGTCCTGCGCGTCGATGCTTAAATCGACGAGCGGGTTTCCGCGGCGATACGCGCCGATCGAGATCAAGTCCTCGTGCTCGCGGTAGGACGCCATGACCTGCCGCAGCGCCGCCGCCGCGGCCTGGTGCTCGCGGTCGGTCACGGCGGGCATCAAGCGGCTGATGCTCTCCAGCACGTCCACGGCCGGCCAGTGCACGCGGTTGGCGAGCTTCCGCGAGAGCCACGTGTGGCCGTCGATCAGCCCGCGGACACAGTCGCCGATCGGGTCGTGGATGTCGTCTGCTTCGACGAGGACGGAGTAGAAGGCGGTGATGCTGCCCTGGGCGGCGCGGCCGGCGCGCTCGACGAGCTTGGGGAGCGAGGCGAAAACCGACGGGGGAAACGCGCGCGTGGCAGGCGGCTCGCCGGCCGCCAGGCCGATCTCCCGCAGCGCCAGCGCGTAGCGCGTCAGCGAATCCATGAGCAAGAGCACGTCCTTCCCCTGGTCGCGAAAATACTCGGCGACGGCCGTGGCCGTGTTCGCCGCCCGCACGCGCACCGGCGACGGCTCGTCGCTCGCGGCGACGACGACGACGCTCCGTGCCAGGCCCTGCGGACCCAGGTCGCGCTCCAGAAATTCCCGCACCTCGCGGCCGCGCTCGCCGACGAGGCCGACGACAATCACGTCGGCCGACGTGTAGCGGGCCATCATGCCCAAGAGGACGCTCTTGCCGACGCCGGAGCCGGAGAAGATGCCCATCCGCTGTCCGCGGCCGCAAGTGAGCAGGGCGTCGATGGCCCGCACGCCCGTCGAGAGCGGCGTGACGATCGTCACCCGCTTCAGCGGCGGGACCGCCGCGCGATAGAGTTCGGCGCGGTCGGGCGCGAGCGGGGCGGGGCGGCCGTCCAACGGGTTGCCGAAGGCATCGATCACGCGGCCCAAGAGGCCGGGGCCGACTTTCACCCATTGCGAGGTGCGCGACAGCCGTACGCGGTCGCCGGGCCGCACGCCGTAGGACTCGCAGAGCGGGACGACGAGCGTCTGGCCGCCTTTGAAGCCGATGACTTCCGCCGGCAGCGTCCCGGCCGTCTCGCGGTCGATTTCCACCGTCGCGCCCAGGGGCGCAGGCATTCCGGCCACGGAGACGGCCACGCCGGCCGTGCCGGAAACGCGTCCCTGGATTTCGGTGGGGACGAGTTGGGCGAGTTGGTGGATGTAGGCGGACAGGAGCGTGGCTGGTGGTTGGTGGCTAGTGGTTGGTTGTCAAAGCCCTCCGGCTGCGTCCGGTGGGAAGGCATCAGGAAAGGAGACAGGCGACAGGAATCAGGAGTCGGGAAAGAAACGTCAGAAATCAGGTCAGCTCTTCGACGATCCGATGGAGTTGCGATTGGAATTGCTGGTCGATGGCGCCGTAGGCGGTTTCCAGGACGCAGCCGCCCGGCTCGATCGCCGGGTCGGGGCAGACCTCGGCCTTGGCGACCGGCGCCAGCGCCGAAAAAAGCTGCTGTGCCGCGTCGCCGAGCGACTGGGCGTCCTGCGGGTGAAGGCGGAGGCGGAGAGTGGGGCTGCCGGCGGCCAGGGGAAGCGCCTCGCGAACGAGGGCCAGCGGGATTTGCGGATCGCCGGCCAGCTCGCGGCGGACGAGACGCCCGGCGATCGCGGCCGACAGCTTGACGGCCTGGCCTTCCCAGCGGGTTTGCCAGGCGCCGCGGGCGTGGGCCACGCCCTCGACGAGCGCGTGCAGCGCGGGGAGCAGCGTGCGAAGCTGCGCGGCGACGCGCTCCTCGGCCAGCGTGCGGACGCGCTCGTCGACGGTTTTCTCGGCGGCCTGGCGGGCTTCGTCGGCGGCGCGCTGGGCGCGGCGGTCGGCTTCGTCCTTCGCTTGGGTGAGGATGGCGGCGGCCTGGCGACGGGCGTCGGCCAGCACGTCGTCCGACTGCAAGCGCACCTGGTCCAGCAGCGACTGCGCATGCTGCGTCAGGTCCTCGAAATTGAAGACCGGGCGGTGGGGGCCGGTGGCCGCCGGGATCGTGGTGCCTTTGATGACGCCCATGGGAGCCTTAAAGATCGACAAAAACCAACTTCCGCATTCTCACCCCCGGCCTCGTGCCGGGGGCTCGCTGATTGGCAGCTAGTGCGACCGTTTCTCCGCGCTTGCTTCTCCGCCGGCCTTGTGCCGGTGGGTCCGCGACTGAAAGCTGGACCGACCGCCCGGCCAGCGCCCGTCGTGTGCCCCACCGACGCGAGGTCGGCGGAGGCGAGTTTTTCGTGCGGTCGGACCCTAGCTGCCAGTCATTTCCCACCGGCACGAGGCCGGCGGTGAAGGTGTCTCCAAAAAAATCGCCGCGATGGATTTTCGTTCGCTCCTCGCAAGGAAACGTCAAACGGTGATCGCGATTCGCGCGCTGGGATTCGCCGGATCGACGGACGCAGGGCACGCTAACCGGGCCAGCTCGCGCTTGGCGCGCTCGACGTCGCTTAAGCGCGTGGGACCCAGCGCATCGAGGGCCTGGCCGAGCGTGCGCGACAGTTTCGGCAAAATCCGCATGACGCGGAGGACCAGCTCCGGCGTCGAGCCGGCCAGGGCCAGGACGACCAGTTCCCAGGGGGCCGCGGAGACGGCGGCGGCCAGCGCCGCATCGGGCAGGTCTTCCAGGTCCCGCGGCGCCGGCGGTTCGGGACGGCGGCGAACTGCCGGCTGCAGCCGCGCCGCCAAACTTGGGTCGCGCCGGGCGAGGTTCGTGAGCAGCTCGTCCTCGAGCAGCGGATCGGCCGCCCGGAGGATCGAGGCCGCCGCGTCCAAGCCGTGCGGTTGCGGGGCGTCTTCGGCGGGACGGACCCGGACGGCGAGGGTCGCTTCCACCTCGTGGAGAGCGTCCGGGTCGGGCTGTCGGAGATGGGCGATGCGGCGGAGGACGTCGGCCTGCGTGGCAGGCTGCAAGCGCGCCAGGACCTCGGCCGCGCGCCGCGGCGGCAAGTGGGCCATCACGACGGCGATCGTCTGCGGGTGCTCGCCGGAGAGGAAGGGGGCCAGCTCGTCGCTGTCGGTGTGGGCCAGGAACTCAAACGGGGGTTTTGGCGGCGGTGCTGCGCGCCATGACGGTCCGGTCGGCTTCGCATAGACATCGACCGGCTCATTGTCCGACGCAATCGCCAGGTTGCCCTCAAGCTGCACGCCGCCGTCGGCGGAGGCCAGCACGGGCATGGTCGGCTGCACGGGCTGTGTAAGCTCGCGGTGTGCGGCCGCGAGCCGGCCGCCCTGGCGGAGGAACTCGTCGATCACGGCCTGCTGCTGGGCGGGGTCGACGTCGTCGAGCTCCAGCAGCTTGTCGCGGACCTGGCGCGCCACGTGCGGCGGCATCTGGTCGATCAGCGCGTTGGCCGCGGGCGCGTCGAGCGCGGCCAGCAGGATCGCGGTTTTCCGCAGCGGATCGAGGGAGGTGTTCATGGTCTGTTTGCCACCGCAACGATTTTGCGTCGATTTTGTAGGACGGCCCTTCCGGGCCGTCATTTCCGCGACGGCCTGGAAAGGCCGTCCTGCGACTAGCTCGCGGAGCCGATCCAGGACTTGATGATGCTGGCGGCAGTGTTGGGGTCCTCGCGGACGATCTGCGTTAGCTCTTCGCGGAGCGACGCGCCGCCGCCGGAGATGCGCCGCGAGAGCTTGGGTTTTTCCGGTTGAGCGGGCGCTTCCTCCGCCGGCTGGGGGGCCGCCGGGGCCATGGCGGCCGCAAAGAGCGACGGCATTTGCGGACCTTCTTCGACGGGCGCAGCCGCCGGGATCGATTTCCACAGCGACCGCAGCATCCACAGCGCCACGAGCGCCAGCGCAAACATCCCCAGCGTGCTCCACGAGCCGGAAAGCCACGCCAGAACACGGTCGGTCATGGCCACGTCGGGCAGGCCGCTCGTGGGCGGCGGATAAAAGCTGGAGACCTGCACTAGCGGCGGGGCGTTGGCAACGGCCGGATTGACGGTCGTGGGGATCAACTGCGCCACGTGCTTCTGGATTTTGGCGACCTCCGTGTCCTCGATCTGCTTGAGGTCGTTCTCGGAGGGCTGCTTGGGGGCCTGGCCGGCGGGAACGGGATTCCGCTGCTGCCAGATCGCCGCATAGTAGGTCATGGGGACGCCGACGGAGACCTTCACGTTCTTGGGCGTCAGGCCGATGACCGTGCTCGACTCCGTGTGATGGGCGGGGATCTGCTTGATCTCGGACGTGGAAGTCGCGTCCTCGGAGGTGCTCGTGTTGCCGGCGCCGCCGGCCAACGAGGCGGGCTGGTTCGCGCCGCCCGGCTGCTGGGCGGCCAGGCCCGGCCGGCCGCCGGGACCGGCTTGTTCCGTGGTCCGCGTCGTCGATTCGTCGCGCGTGTTCAGCGTGCCGGCTTGCTTACTGTCGAAGGTGGTGTTGTTGCGATTGATCTGCACCTCGGGATTCAGCTCGACGCTGGCCGACACGGTGACGTTGGGGATGTAGGAGAGGGCTTTGACGATCGTTTCCTCGATCAGTTTTTGATGGGCCCGCATCACGGTCAGGTACTTGTGGTCTTCGCCGTCGCCCATCGGTCCGGAATCGGCGCCGACGTAAACGGCGCCGCCCGGGCTGAGGTCCGCAACCGTGACCTGCTCGGGCTTCAGGCCCAATCCCGCCGCCACGAGGTGCCGGACCTTGCGGACCTGCGAGGAATCGAGTGTGTGCGAGAGGGCCGGCTTGACGCTGACCGCGGCCGAGGCGATCAGCTCGCGCGACAGGCCGGAGGGCTTGCGGATTTCGTAGGTCACGGCGGCGTTTTCGACGTTGGGCATGGCGCCGATGATCATCGCTAGGTGCCGCTGCTTTTCGTTCTTGATCATTTCTTCGCGGACCTTGGGATCCATGAACGGCCCGGCGTTCTGGATGGCCTTGGCGAAGTGGTCGTGGAAGTCGGTGGGGAGGGCGTTGTCTTCGGCCATGGCCAGGATGTATTGCGGCTCCTGGCCGGTGGGGACGCGGATGCGGTCGCCCTCGATGACGGCGCCGGCCAGGCCGGCCTTGGCGAAGGCGGCCTGGACGAGGGCCATGTCGGTGGCGTTGAAAGGGCGGCCGCCGAGGAGGAAATCGTCGGCGGCGGGCGTGCCGCCCTGTAGGAGCCAGACGAGTCCGATCACCACGCCCGCCAAAAGCGCGACGGTCGTGATCCGCCAGCCCAGGGGCAGGGGCGCGAGCGCCTCTTTGATGGACGCGATGGCGCGGTTAAGCCAGGTCATCCTTGACCTCCGACCGGGACGTTGACGGGGAATGAATGTTGCGAAGGACGGCCCTTCCGGGCCGTCGAGGAAAGACGGCCCAGAAGGGCCGTCCTACGAGTTGTTTTAGAGCTGGATAGCGCGGACCTCGTCATAGGCCTGCAGGACCTTGTTGCGGACTTCCATGAGCAGGCGGAAGGCCAGGTCGGCCTTCTGGACGGCGGTGAGGACCTCGGCGGGGTTGACGTCGCCGCCGGTGAAGAGCGATTCCATCGCCCGATCGGCCTGCTGCTGCGCCGAGTTCACGTCGCGGATGGAGCTGAGCAGGAAATCCTTGAATCCGCCGCCTTCGGCGCCGCCGGCGCCCGGCAGGCCGGGCGGCATCACCGGCGGCATGGCCGTTGAGGGCAGGCTCGGAAGCGGCGGCAGCGAGTAGGCGGAGGGCTGCGAAATGCTCGTCATGGCTTACGCTCGTGAAAGCGTCCGGACCGACGGGCGCGCGGCCGCACCGCCGCCGTCGGCAATGCCGTCAGCATTGCTGGCGCCAGCAGCGTGCGTTGGCACGCGTCGGTTCGGAACAGGGAAAGGCGGCGAGATATTAAGCATTACGCCAGGATACGCAATGTCTGTTGGGCCAGGTCCTTGGTGATTTCGATCGCCCCGACGTTGGCTTCGTAGGCCCGCGTCGCCTCCAGGGCGTCCACGAATTCCGTCATCAGGTCGATGTTGGGGTAGGCGACGTAGCCGGCGTGCTGGCCATCCTTGACCGCCAGCGGGTTGTGCGGCTCGTAGCGCCAGCGCGGCTCGACGTTGGCCGTCTCGACCGAGACGACGTTCACGCCCGCGGCGCCGTAGGGATGCTGCGACTCGGTGTCGGTCTCGATGACGACGAACCGCGGCTGGTAGGGCGCGGCCTCGCCGTTCTCGTTGATGACGGTCGAGACGTTGGCGATGTTGCTGGAAATGGCGTTGAGGCGGGCACGCTGCGCCACCATGCCGCTGACGCTGATGTCGAAGGCGGAAAACATAAGAGTGTGGAGTTGGGAGTGTGGAGTGCGGAGTTATTGAGCGGTTTTTCCTCTGGCCTCTAGCCTAAAGCCTCTGGCCTATTTACGGATTTCCGCTGATCGCCGAACGCAAGAGACCGAACTGGCTGGCCAAGAGGGCGATGGCCAGGTTGTGCTCCATCTGGTTCTTGGACAACTCGGCGACTTGCTTTTCCAGGCTCACGTCGGCGCCGTCGTGGCGGAGGATGCTCTTGAGGTCGTCGCGGACCTGCTTGAGGGCCCGGCCGTCGTCGCCGGCCGACGCGCCCGACTCCTTGGCCGCGTCGCGCTCCTCGATCGCTTTCTTGAGGTGCTCGTGAAACAGCTCCGGCGAGAGGTCGCGGGTCGTGTAGCCGGGAGTGTCGAGATTGGCGACGTTGCCGGCCAGGACGTTGTGCCGCGCCTGCGTGAAGTTGAGCACCTGCTCCAGGACGGGGATGCTGGTGTTGTTCTGCACGGCAGAGGTGAGCATGGGACGTTCCTTGGCGCTTTTGATCGCGCGGCTAAATCCGCGCGTCGATGTGACCGTACTCTTTGAGCTTGGTGGTGAGCGTGCGCAGGCCGATGCCCAGGGCGTCGGCCGTCTTGCGGCGGTGGCCGCCGAAATGATCGAGCGTGGTTTCGATGAGCCGGCGTTCCATTTCGCGCAGGCTCGTGCCGGCGGGCAGGGCCGGGCCGCCCGAGCGCTGGGGCCCGGTTACGCCGGCCTCGGGCTTGGGATCGAGGAGCCAGGGGCGAATGTGCAGCGCGTCGAACGGCTCGCCGCGATGCAGGATGCGGCAGCGGGCGACGATGTTAGAAAGCTCGCGGACGTTGCCGGGCCAGTCGTAGGATTGAAGGAGGTCCAGAGCGGCAGAAGCAAACACGTCGCCGCGATTGAGGCCGGGGGCGTCCAGGGCCAGAAAGTGGTCGATCAATTCCGGGACGTCCTCCCGCCGCGTGCGCAGCGGAGGAACTTCGATGGGGAAGACGTTGAGCCGGAAGAACAGGTCTTCGCGAAAGCGGCCGGCCGCGACTTCCTTGCGCAGGTCGCGGTTCGTGCAAGCCAGGACGATTACGTCCACGCGCAACGTGTCGCTGCTTCCCACGCGCTGAAACGTGCGCTCTTGCAGGACGCGTAGCAGCTTGGCTTGCAGCGGCGCGTCCATGTCGCCGATCTCGTCGAGCAAGATCGTCGCCTGATGGGCCAGCTCGAACCGGCCGGGGCGGTCCGAGACGGCCCCCGTGAACGCGCCGGCGGCGTGCCCGAACAGCTCGCTCTCCGCAAGCTGCGGCGAGAGGGCGGCCGAGTTGACTTCGACGAGGGGCCTTTGGCCGCGGGGGCCGAGGGCGTGCAGCAGGCGGGCGACGACCTCCTTGCCCGTGCCGCTCTCGCCGGTGATGAGGACGGTCTCGGCGCTCGGGGCGACCTGCGCAATGCAGGCGCGGAGCGATTGCATGGCGGGGCTGCTGCCAACAAGGCAGGGCGCGGCGCCGACCGCCGCGCCGAGCTTGCAGGCGGCGTCCTGACGGCGGCCGTGAAGAATCGCCCGGTCGACGACCGCCTCCAGGTCGTCGAGCTGAAACCGTTTCTCCAGGTAGTCGTATGCCCCCAGGCGCATGGCCTCGACGGCCGAGGGGATGCTCGGATAGGCGGTGATCATCACGATCTGGCCCGACCCCTGGCGCTTGGCGAG
>JACOUI010000213.1 GCA_016177915.1 Planctomycetia bacterium | reverse complement strand
ACCTTCCCCGGCTGCTGCCAAGCAGTTCGCGTTCGCGCGCAGGTCCCAGCCGCAAGCGGCCGCTGCCCTTGGCGCGCGCAGGGCCCGGCAGCAGCCGCTTGCTGGGACCTGAGGGGAACGGAGAGACTGCTATAAGTACGAGTACGAGGAGAAGCAGGGGCATTGAGAGCTACGTCCCCGGCACCTTCATCCCCTTCAGCTCGTACACGTAGCGGATGACCTCGGCCACGGCGTTCCACAGGTCGCGCGGCACGGGCTGGTTCACTTCCACGTTCTGGTAGAGCGCCTGGGCGAGGGCCTTCCGCTCGACGATGGGGATGCCGTGCTCCAGCGCGATCCGGCGGATGCGCTGGGCCACCAGGCCCGCCCCCTTGGCCACCACGATCGGCAGCGAAACCTGCTCCATATCGTAGCGGATGGCGATCGCCAGCTCGGTGGGGTTCGTGACGACGAACGTCGCCTTGGGGACGTTGCGGGACAGGCTGTTGAGGATCATCTGCCGGTGGACCGAGCGCCGCCGGGCGAGGATTTGCGGATCGCCCTGCAGCAGCCGGTACTCCTCGCGCACCTCCTGGAACGTCATCCGCAGGTCCTGCTCGTGCTTCCACCACTGGAAGCCATACTCGAAAACCGCCAGGAGCAGGAGTGCTCCGCCGATTTTCAGGAGCGTCCAGAAAATCACGTCGAACAAGTACGACGCGACCTGTGCGAACGACAGGCCCGACAGGCTCGCCACGCGCTCCAGCTCGGGGCGGAGGCTCAAGTACGCCACACCGCCGACAAGCGTCAGCTTGAAAACCGAAAAGACAAGCTTCACCCAGCCTTGGAGCGCGAACATCCGCCGCAGATTGGCCAGCGGATTGATCCGCTCCCAGCGGGGAAGGAGCTTTTCGGGCAGGAAGAAGAGGCCGCCCTGGACGATGTTCGCCAGCACGGCGGCCAAAAACGCGGTGCCTAGCAGCGGCAAAAGCGCCTGCGAAAGCCCTTGCAGCGTGTGCCACCAGCGGGAAATCAGGAAGCCGCGGTCGGCCTCGAGCCAGGCTTGGCCGCCCAAGTGCTCGCGGGCGTAGTCTTGCAAAAAGCTTGAAAGGCCGCCGCCCGCGAACCAGAACGCGCCCAGCGCGGCGACGAGCGTGACGGCCAGCACCAGGTCGTGGCTGCGCGCTACGGAGCCTTCCTCGCGGGCTTTTTCCCGGCGATGCGGCGTGGCGTCGTATGTTTTCTCGCCGAAATCTTCAGCCACGGGGGAGCAAGGCTAGAGGCGTTAGGCTAGAGGCCCGAGGGCGACGGCGCGCGGAGCACCTCGAGTGCGGCCGTCATTGCGCTTTCAAGCTCGTCGGCGCAGGCATAGGCCATCGTGCCCAGCGAAAGCATGAGGACGCCTAAAACGAGGATCGCGTTCACGCCCAGGCCGAGCGTCATGTTCAATTGCGGAACGGTGCGGCTTAAAAGCGCCGTGACGAGCGTCGCCAAGAGCAGCGCTGTCACCGCCGGCGCGGCAATCCGAAATCCCAGCTCGAAGCTGGCGGAAACGAGCGTGTGAAACACCTCGGGCACAATCAAGGCCGCGGCGCTCCGGCCCAGCGGCAGCGCGTCGAACGTTTCCAAAAAGCCGCCGAGCACGAGCCGGTGCCCGCCCAGCGCCAGATAAATCGCCAGCGCGATCCAGTAGAGCAACATCGAAAGGCTGGTGGCGCTCGTGCCCAGCGTGGGAAAAAACACCTCCGACAGCGACAAGCCGGCCGTCTGGCTGATCGCCTGCCCTGCCAGCTCGAACGCCGTGAAGAAAATGCGCACGGCCAGCCCGATCGCCAGGCCGATCGCCACTTCGTGCCCGATGTACGTCAGGAAGTTGAGCATCGTGGCCGGGTCCGGCACGGCCGTGTTCCATTGCGTGGGCAGGCAGACGAGGGCCAGGGTGAACGCCAGCAGCGCGCGGACCTGCAGCGGGACGTCGCGCGATCCATAGACCGGCGCGACCGCCAAGAGGCCGCTGATCCGGCTCAAGATGAGCACGAACACCAGCAGCCGCTGCTCGTCGAAGAGCCAAAGGAGGAGTTGGTAGAGAGAGGGCACGAACGGGATTTTGGATTTTAGATTTTGGATTTCGGATTAGCGTACGCCGGATCAGAGCCGCTCCGGGATTGTGAGGAACAGCTCGCGGCAGTATTCGACAAGCTGGGTGGCGATCCAGGGCAAGGTCAGCGACAAAACGAGGATCATCAGCACGATCTTGGGGACGAACGCCACCGTGGCCTCCTGAATCTGCGTGATCGACTGCAAGAGCCCGATCACGATTGCCGCCGCCAGGCCGGTGATGAGCACCGGCGCAGAGACGACCAGGCAGGTCATGATGGCCTGTCGTCCCAGGTCGATGGCGGATTGGATGTCCATGGGAAGTGGTTAGTGGCTGGTGGTTAGTAGCTAGTGGCTGGTGGCCAGTGACCACTAATCACCAGCCACCAGCCACTAATCACTTGCTCCCTCATCAGCTAAACGGCTCGAAGCTCAGGAGCAGCAACTCCACCACCAGCCGCCAGCCGTCCACGAGCACGAACAAAAGCAGCTTGAACGGCAGCGCGACCAGCGCCGGCTGCAGCATGTACATACCCATCGACGTCAGGACCGTCGCAATCACCAGGTCCAGGATCAAAAACGGCAGGTAAATCTGAAACCCGATCAGGAACGCCGTCTTGAGTTCGCTGAGCATGAACGCCGGCAGGAGCACTTGCAGCGGAACGTCCTGTTCCCCCTTGGCCGCGTCCGCGCCGTAAAGGTGCGTGTACTTCGGCTTCTCGCTTTCGCCGGCCTTGCTCTGTTGCTCCATGTAGTCCAGGAACAGCCACACGTCGTCTGTGTTGTCGGTGCGCTCGATCTGCCGGCCCATGAACCGGCGGACCGGCTCCTGCCCGCGCTGCCAGGCCTCCTCCAGCGTGATTTCGCCGCTGGAATAGGGAGCGACGCCCACGTCGTAGACCTCGGTCCAGACGGGCGCCATGACCAAGAGCGTGATGAAAAGCGCGATGCCGGTGATGACTTGCGTGGGCGGAATCTGCTGCGTCCCCAGCGCCTGGCGCAAGAGCCCTAGCACCACGACGACGCGGATGAAGCTCGTCGTCATCATCAAAATGGCCGGCGCCAGGCTGATGACCGTCAGCAAGAGCAGGATTTGCAGGCTGGCCGACAGGCCGTCCCGCCCCAGCCCCTGCTCCACAAGCCCCTGCGGCCGCAGCGCCGACGCTGCGCCCGGATCGAGCGACGCTGGGCTGTTGGCCGGCTCCTGGGCCAGGGCCGGGCCGAAGACGGTCGACAAGGTCACGATCAGGAACGCTCCGGCCAGCACTCGCCGCGACCAGGAGGCACGGGGAGGGGGAGAGAGGGCCAGGGGGAGAGCGGGGAGCTTAGCCACGGCGCACCTCCGGCGGCCGAGGCCCTGTGGACGATCGCGACGCCGGTGCGTCCGCGAATCCCGGCGCATGCGGCTCGCGCTCCATCTCGCGCAGCACTTCGTGGAAGGCCCGCGACGAGCTGCGCGGGTTGGCCTCGCGGCACAGCGCCGCCAGGCGCGCGACCTCGTCGGGGTCGCTGATTTCGGTGAGCGTCTCCGGTCCCGAGGGCGCCGTGCAGACGAGCAGCAGCTTCGCGCCGCACCGCACAAGGTGCAGCGTGTGCTTGCCGGGCAGCGAGCCGCGCCCCAGGACCTCCAGCACCTCGCCCGGCAGCGGCGTCGAGGCCTGCGGCATTTTGCGCTTGAGCGCCCAAGCCAGGAGAAGGAACAAACCGAGCACGACGGCCAGGCTGGCGCCGGTCGTGACCATGGGCGACAAGTTCAGCGCCGGCGGGGACGAGCGTTCGGCGGGCAGCGGCACGCTTTGGCGCGAGTTGGGTCGCGTGGCGGAGCGCGGGGCGAGAGCGGCGGACGGCCGGGCAGTCGAGGTCGCCTCGTCGGCTTGTTCGTTGTCGACTTCGCGCGCAAAACCCGCCGGCCGGGCTGGCGTCCCTCGATGTTGCTTTTCGTCGCGGTGCTCGCCCGGCGAGGTTGTCTGCGCCGGCTGGTTGCTCCAAGGCGTGCGCCGGGGAGAAACCTGCTCGATCTGGGCGCCCTCGGACAGCGGCAGCGCGAAGAGAATCAGCGTCCCGGCCAGTGCCGGCACGCAGAACAACGCTTTTGACCCGGACCGAGGCATCCGTGCCCTCGGGACATGTGCTTCCCCCCGACCGATCCGTCTCACGCCGCCGGCTGCGGCGTCCCGGCCGATTGCCCCGCCAAAAGCTCGTTGACGCGCACGCAAAAGTTGTCGTTGAGGACGAGAACTTCGCCGCGGGCGATGAGCCGACCGTTGACGTACACGTCGACCGGGTCGCCGGCCAGCTTCTCCAGGGCCACCACGGAACCTTTGCGGAGCTTGAGCACGTCTTCGACGTACATCTGCGTCCGGCCCAGCTCGATGCGCAGCTCCAGCTCGACGTCGCGGATCAGTTCCAAAGTGGCCGCGTCCGACGAGACGGGCGCGCCGCTGAACTCCTCCAGCGAGTACGGCGCGAGCTTCTCTACGCCGGATGGAACGGGCGTGTCCACCGAGGCCAGCGCCTCTTCCGCCTGCTTGAGCAGGTAGTCGATGTCCTTTTCCGAGATGCTGCCTTCGACCGGCGGCGGCGAGGCAATTTGCGCGGGCGCGGCTTCCGCGGCTGCGGCCGTCTCTTCTGGCGCGGTCGCGGACGGCGCCTGCGCGGCCGGATCGGGAGATGTCCCAGCGCCCGACTCGCTTGCCGGCGGCGCGGCGGCCGGTTCGGCCTGTTCCTGCGGGATCGGTTCGCCTTCGGCGGCCATGGAATCCGTTCCGGGTTCGTCGTCGGGGGAATTGGGGACGCGGGAATTGGGGACGCGGAATTGGCGACGCTGGGCAGATCAGCTAGCCGTGCTGTCGTTGCCGTCACGGGCCGGCGAGACTACTGCTCGATGAACGAGAACTCGCTGAACACCACTCCCCGCAAGAGCGGCTTGCCCAGGGTCTCGTTGACTTTCGTCAAAATCTTCCGTTTGAGCAAGCCCAACCCTGGGTCGGAGACTTCCGCCAGGTCGGCGCTGCGGATGATCGAGCCGATGTGGTCGCGGATGCGGTTCTCTTGCTTGCTGAGCAGGTCCAAAAACTCGCTTTCATCGTCCTTGCGCACCACGCCGTAAAGGTGGAAGTCGATGCGCCAGATTGAGCTGGACGAGGCCTTGCTGGCAGTGAGGGTGAACTGCTTGAGGTCGATCTCCTTCATTTCGCCGCCGTGGGCGATCTCGGCCGCCAGCGGATCGTCATGGATCGAGTCGGTCTTTTCGGCGGGACGCTCCTTGTCGCCGTGGCCGTTGCCGTCCTTGTCGTTGAGCCCCGCCGCGGCGGCGACTTCGCCCGCCGACGGGACGAAAAAGTACGCCACGATCACCTCGGCGCCGACCACCGCGACGAGGAACACCAGCACGTTCAGCTTCGAGAACAGCGCGCCAAAGCGGCGGCCCTTCTTTTCCGGCTGTTCGACGGGTGCTTCGGGTGCGGCAGACATGGCTGGTTGGGGCGACCAATTGCAAGGGGCAATCCGAAATTCACGACCGCCGCCATGCCGCCTCGGCGGGCAAGGCAGGGGAAACCGCGGGCTCGCAAACCGAGTTTCTGGTCTGCGTTCAGGAAAACATAGCTTGCCATTGGGCTCGCTGGCGGGCCGCAACCGGCTGTCGGGGGGGCCGTTTTTGCGAACTTTGACGGGGCGGCGGCAAAGCCTCCGGGCTTCCTCTTCCGGGTAGCCTTTCCGCCCTATTTGGCGTCGGCGGTAGGACTTGCAACGCTTGGATTGAGTCCTATAATGTCCCCTGGCCTGGCAAAACACGGGCCGGACGCGGGCGTAGCTCAGTGGTAGAGCGTCACGTTGCCAACGTGAATGTCGTGGGTTCGAATCCCATCACCCGCTCTTCTTGACGCCGCCAGGCCGGGGGCCTTCTCCCTGCCGCAACGGAGGCTTGTGGGCGACTGGCGCAGCTCGTGCTGCTCTCACGCCCCCCCAACGGAAAACGCATCGCAGATTTCCCGTTTCGCAGGTTCCCCGTTCCTTCGTGAACCAGCGATGCCGCGAGCGGCTGCCGGGTGAAACGACGCGGAGGCACGGGTTTCTTTTTGCCGGGGTGTTCTTTTTTGGCGCGGTAGTCTATTTTTGCCGGCACGCAGCCTACGCGAACGGCAGGCGCGTCGCGGGTGCACGATTCTCTTCTCTCACCGACCGAGGCGTATCCATGGCCGACGAGCACCCTGAATCCGACGAACTTGCCGCCACGGAAACGGCCGAAGGCGAAGGCGCGGAGGGCGGCGAACCCGAAGAGGAAAAGAAGCAGCCGCTCACGCTCAAGGTGCAGATCGACAAGCGGAGCGCCTGCGAGCGGCACGTCGCCGTCAGCGTCTCCCGCGAGGACATCGACCGCTATTTCGACAAGCAGTTTACCGAGCTGATGCCGAAGGTCGAAGTGCCGGGTTTCCGTCCGGGCCGGGCGCCGCGCAAGCTCGTCGAGTCGCGGTTCCGCAAGGACGTGTCGGAGCAGGTCAAGGCCGCGCTCCTGATGGAGAGTCTCGAGCAGCTCACCGAGGAGCAAAAGCTCGCGGCCATCAGCGAGCCGGACCTGGACCCGGCGTCCGTCGAGCTGCCCGAGGCCGGCCCGATGACGTTCGAGTTCGACATCGAGGTGCGGCCCGAATTCGACCTGCCCAATTGGAAGGGGCTGGCGATCGAGCGGCCCGTGCACGAGTTCACCGAGGCCGAGGTCGAGGACCGCGTGGCCGAGCTGCTCCGCGAGAAAGGCGACCTGCACCCCGTCGACGGCCCGGCTGCCCTGGGCGACAGCCTGGCCGTCGATATCGAGTTCACCTGCCAGGGCGAAACGCATGGCAAGCTGGAATTGGGCAAGCTGGAAGAGGAAGTCGTGCGGATCCTGCCCGTGCTCAGCTTCCGCGACGGCAAGATCGAGAAGTTCGCCAGCGTGATGAAGGGCGTAAAGGCCGGCGAAACCCGCGAGGCCCGCTTCACCCTCACCGCCGATGCGGCGCGCGAGGAGCTTCGCGGGCAGGAGGTGACGGCCACGTTCAAGGTTCTGGAAGTGCAGCGATTCAGCCTGCCGGAGATGGGTCCCGCGTTGTTCCGCGAACTGAACGTCCAGGACGAGGCGGAGCTGCGCTCGCTGATCCGGCAGGGGATGGAACGGCAGCTCGAGTACGAGCGCCAGCGGCGCGTGCGCAACCAGGTGACGTCGGCCCTCATCGCCACCGCCCAGTGGGACCTGCCGCGCGAGATGCTGCAAAGGCAGGCCAACCGCGAGCTGCAGCGGGCGGTCATGGAGCTGCAGCGGGCCGGCTTCAGCGACGCGGAAATCCAGGCCCACGAGAACGAGCTGCGCCAGAATAGCCAGGTCGAGACGGCCCGCGCGCTCAAGGAGCATTTCATCCTCGAAAGGCTGGCGGAGGAGGAGAAGATCGAGGAAGTCGAGAGCGATTACGACGACGAGATCGCGCTCATCGCTCGGCAGTCGGGCGAGTCGGCGCGGCGCGTGCGGGCCAAGATCGAAAAAGCGGGCGCGATGGACGCCCTGCGCAACCAGATCATCGAGCGCAAGGCCATCGAGTTGATCCTCAAGCACGCCAAGTACAAGGACGTCAAATACGAACTCCCCCAGCCGCGCGTCTGCGGCGTCGATTACGCCGTCGGCGGCGGGCAGGACCAGCAGGAAATCCCCGAGGCCCGCCACACGGAGGCGGCCGAAGCCCCCCACCCCGGCAAGCCCGCGCAGAGCTGACCCGCGCAGGGCTGATCCGAACGCGCCAGCCGTGCCGCTTTTTCCGGCCCAGAAGCGCGCCGGCAGTCGGCGGGCGCAGCATCGGGCCAGCGGAGGTCTTTGCCCAAGCGGCTTTCTCAAGGTCCACTTCCCTATCCGGGCCTGGCGCCGAACAATGAGAGCAAACGGCGGCTTCGTGAGCGACGGCCCACGGCCTTTGGGCTTGCGTCAACCGTCCGTAAGCACGTTGAATAGGAGGCCGCACCCAACAGGCCACAATGGATACCGTCCTCACAACCCCGGAAGGTGACCGCATGACCTTGCACGCTCCCTCGCCCGTCGATCCCCTGGTCAACTACCGCGATTATCAGCGGCAGCGATATCTGACGCTGGGCGACCTCTTGCTGGAAAACCGGATCGTCTTTTTGCAAGGGCCGATCTACGACGCCACGGCCAACGAAGTCGTCATGAAGCTTCTCTATTTGCAGAGCGAGCACCGCCGCAAGGACATCCACTTCTACATCAACTCGCCGGGTGGGACCGTGACGGCCACGCTGGCCATCTACGACACCATGCAAATCCTCACCTGCCCCATCGCCACCTACTGCGTCGGCCTGGCGGCCAGCGGCGCGGCGATCCTGCTGGCGGGAGGCACCAAGCCCAAACGCCACGCCCTGCCCCATTCCAAAATCATGATCCACCAGCCCTACGGCCAGGTGGGCGGCCAGGTCTCCGACATCGAAATCCAGGCCGACGAAATCCTCCGCGACCGCCACCGCTTGAACGAAATCCTGGCCTCGCACACCGGCCAGAACATCGAGCGCATCTCCAAGGACACCGACCGCGACTTCTACATGGACGCCAAGCAGGCCAAGGAATACGGCCTGGTCGACGACATCCTGCTGAAACCCGTCCTCGAATCGGCCGAGGACTGAGCCTCGCTGCGGCGAAACAGCCGCCCCCGCCGCGCACCCGCACGAACCAACCTGACATCGACGGAGTACCGCCATGACTCTTGTTCCTTATGTGGTCCAGACCAGCGGCCGTGAAGAACGGGTGATGGACATTTACAGCCGGCTGCTGTCGGACCGGATCGTTTTCCTGGGCACCGCCATCAACGACGAAGTGGCCAACTCGGTGGTGGCCCAGTTGCTCTTCCTGCAGTCCGAGGATCCGAAAGCCGACATCCACCTCTACATCAACTCGCCCGGGGGAAGCGTGTCGGCGGGCCTGGGGATTTACGACACCATGCAGTTCATCACCTGCGACGTGGCGACCTACTGCATCGGGCAGGCGGCGTCGATGGGGGCGCTCCTCCTGACGGCCGGCGCCGCCGGCAAGCGCCACGCCCTCCCGAATGCCCGCATCATGATCCACCAGCCGCTGGCCGGCCTGGAAGGCTCCGCCCAGGACATCCAAATCCACGTCACCGAGCTGCGCAAGGTCAAGCAGAAACTCAACGCGATCCTGCTCAAGCACACGGGGCATACGCTGGAGAAGATCGAACTGGACACCGACCGCGACAAGTTCATGTCGGCCGAGGAGTCGCAATCCTACGGCCTCGTGGACAAGGTCATCGAGCGAATGGAAATGCCCGTCAAGCCGTAGCCTCCCTCCCCCTTGCGGGCGAGGGCGGGGTGGGGGGTCGAAGGGCCATTAACGCCGCCTGGCCGGGAGCCACGCCGTCACTCCTTCCAGTGCTTATCCGCAAAATCCATGTACCGCTCCCAGTCGTAGTCCGTCACGTCGTGCTTGCCCGTGCGAATGTGGTAGCCGATCGTGGTCATCACCGGCTGGTTCAAGGTTGGCATCTCGCTCGCTCCCAGCCCGTCCGTGCCCAACAGCCTGTAAACCGGGTCGGCATGCAATCCTGACAAAAACTCGCCCCGCGGATCGGCCCACAGGTCCTCCTGCGCGCTGGCGATGTACACCGGCCGCGGCGCGACGAGCGCGATCAGCAGGTGCTGGTCCACGGGCAGAGCCGCCTCGTTGTCGTTGTACTTCTTGAAGTTCGCGCAGAACCAGTGCGGAAAGCCCGTGTTGATCCGCTTCACCGTCTCGCCGAAGATGCGGCGGCTGAGGGCCGCCCCGCCGCAGCCGGAGTTGTTGGAGATCACGATGCCGAACCGCTCGTCCTGCGCCCCGGCCCAAAGCGAGGTCTTGCCCAGCCGCGAGTGGCCCATTACCGCCACGTGCTTTGCGTCGATGTCGGAGTCGGTCTCAAAATAATCGACGGCCCGCGACAGGCCCCAGGCCCAAGCGCCGATCGTGCCCCATTCGTCCGCCGCCGGCTCGGTCTGGCCCTCCTTATAGAAGAGCGGGTGTACGCCGTTCTTGAAGCCGTCGTGGAAGTCCGGATCGAGGTCGCCGCAATAAATCGTGGCCACGGCGTAGCCGCGGGCGATGATCTTTTCGACGGCCCAGCGGCTGGCTTCGGTCCCGCGCGTTTTTTCCGTGGCGCGGTTGTCGACAACTCCCCGCTGCGGGTCGTTCCGCATCCACTGCGTGGAGAGCGTGATCTCCGGGTCGGAGTGGATCGCGTGGTTGCCGCCGAAATTGAGACCGACGAACACGGGCACGGGCCGCTTGGGGTCGGCCGGCAGGTAGATCAAGATGTCGATCTTCGGGCCGTCGGCGCGCTTCGATGTGAAATAGATCGAGACCTCCTTGCGCCAGGCCTTGCCGCCGAGCGCGGCGCGGTCGATCGACGTCAGCTCGAAGCTCATCTCCTTGGGCTTGCCGGGGCTTTTCCCGTACACGTGCTCCTGAAACAGCCGCAGGATTTCGGGCCGGCGCTTCTCGACCCACAGCTTGGGCGTGGTGATCTTCGTGCCGTCGAGCGATACGAGCGGGTCGAGGTCCTCCAGGGTGTACTTGGGCACCTTGGCTTCGTCGTAGATCGTTTCGTCCTTCTGCGCCAGCGCGGCCGGAGCGGCCACGAGGAGGGTCACGACGACCGCCAGCACCATCAGCGCGAAGCGACGCAAGCGAAAGCGAATTACGTGCATGGTAAAGCTCCGGGGATTGGATTTTGGATTGGGTGGCACGCCCTGAGCAAGCTGGCTACTCGTCGCGCACATCGTCCACCAAGGGCGTTGCGAGTCGGGTGTTGCGAAGCGCCTGTTGCGAAGGGCGTGCCCGACGGAGCGCCAATCGAGCATGCGCTATCGCCCATCCGGCAAGCACGCCCTTCGCAAACGGCTCAAAACGACGCTCCCCATGCGACGACTGATCGCGCATCGATGGTGCGGGGCCACGCGATCTGCTCAGGGCGTGCCACCCGTGACAGCGTACCGCACTGAATGGCCGATTTGAAGCATCATGCTGTCGCCGCCGTCGTTTACGGCCGCTTCATAAACTGGAGCGTCTGGCCCGACTTTGCCGATAAAGTCGCCGACGAAGACACGTCTTGTCTCCAGCTCGACCCGGCGGGGCCGCCATGGCGCGACGGCTGCTTTTGTGCCTTTTCCTTCTGCCGTGCGGATGCACGCTGCTGCCGGAGATCGCGCACGAGCCGCAGGTCCGCAATCCTTTCCCGCAGCTTTCCAAGGTCGCCATCGCCCCGTTTTTCAACCTGACGACGAACCCGTTCGCCAGCGGGCGCGAGTTTGCGCTGGCGTACTACGGGGAGCTGCAGCGGGTGCCGGGCTACGAGGTCGTGCCGATCGGAGTGACGGAGCGAGCGATCGAGGAGTACCAGCTATCGCTGGGCAGCGTGGACGACGTCCGCAAGCTGGCCGCCGTCCTCGGCGCGGACGCGGTCGTCGTCGGCGCGATCACCGACTTCGATCCCTACTCCCCGCCGCGCTGCGCGCTAAAGGTGGAGTGGTACGCCGCCAACCCTAGCTTCCATCCGATCCCGCCGGGCTACGGGCTGCCGCTGGGGACGGTCGAGCAGGAACAGATGCCGGAGCTGTTGGTCTACGAGGCGCAGCTAGCGAAGGCGCGTTCGGAGTTGTCGGCAGAGTCGCCGCCATACGAACCGCCGGCCGTGCCGATGCCGCCGGCGCTGCTGCCGGAGCCTGCGCAGGAAGACGTCCGCCAGCTCGCGCATCGCCTCCGGCAGCCGCTCGCTGCGCCGGCGCAGCAGCTGCAGGAGCTGCCGGCGCCGCAGACGATCGCGCCGACCGCCGGCCCTACGGAGTGCCGCTTGCCGGTGATGCAGCACGTGGCGGCGTTCCACGGGCACGACGGCAACTTCGTGCGCGCACTGCAAAGCTACGTTTCCTTCCGCGACGACCCGCGCCACGGAGACTGGAAAGCTTACCTACAGCGCAGCGACGACTTCATCCGCTTCTGCTGCTACCTGCATATCCAGCAAATGCTGAGTGCTCGCGGCGGGGCGGCGGAAACGCGAGTAGTGTGGCGTTGGCCCGTCAGCCGATAAAACTCGTAGCCGCCAGAACTAACGGACGCCCGGTCGAAGCCGACCCAGCCGACACCGCCGCCGCGACGGCGACAAAAAAGCACCACGACGCCGCCGACAGGAGAGAGGCATGAGTCAGGACATCAACGTGCTGGCCCTCGTCAAGGGCGCGGAGCGGTACGTCTTTCTGTACAACGACTCGTCGCGGGCGGAAGTGCTGCGGGTGCTGGGCCGGTTCGCCTCGAATCCGGAGCTGAGCTTTAGCTGGTACGACGCGGCCGTTCTGAGCCAGAAGGTGCGTCAGGAGAGCCGGCCGACGACTCCGGCCCGGCGCTTCGCGATGCCGCAGCCGCAAGATGAAGAACTCTCGTAGCGCGTGGGACGCATCGCATGGGTCGGCGCTTCGTTAGCCCTCGACCCCCCACCCCAACCCTCCCCCGCAAGGGGGGAGGGGACGAGAAGGCGGCGCAAAAAAGAGACCCGATGAATCGGGTCACTACGAACCGCGACTGCGACTTGCCCTCGGCCGTCGAGCGGTTTCTCAAGCACCTGCGGGTGGAGAAGAACGCCTCGCCGCTCACGCTCAAAAGCTATGGCGAAGACCTGGCCGCGCTTTCGCAGTATCTGTCCGCCGCCTACGCCGGAACGCCCCCCTCGCCCGACCGCGTGACCACGCTCGACCTCCGCGGCTATCTGTCGGAGTTGCACGCCCGCGAATACTCCAAGTCGACCATCTCGCGCCGCCTCGCTTCGCTGCGCAGCTTCTTTCGCTTCGGCGCGCGGGAGGGCTGGGCCGACAGCAACCCCGCCAAGCCGCTCCGGAACCCGCGCCGCCAGCGCAAGCTGCCGCACTTTCTTTCCACCGACGAGTTGGAGAAGCTGCTGGAGGCGCCGCCGCGACACGAGCCAATGGGCCTGCGCGACCGGGCGATCCTGGAGACGATGTACACGGCCGGCCTGCGGGTGAGCGAGGTCGTGGCGCTTGACGACACCGACCTCGACTACGCCGGCAACCTGATCCGCATCCGCGGCAAGGGCAAGCGCGAACGCATGGGACCGCTCGGCTCGTTCGCCCGGCGGGCGCTGGAGCAGTGGCTTGCCAAGCGCACGCTGCATGCCAGCCAGACGGAGCGGCCGGTGTTCGTCAACAAGTTTGGCAAGCGCCTGACCACGCGCAGCGTCGGCCGGATGCTGGAAAAATACCTGAAACTGACGGGCCTCGACCGGCGGACGACGCCCCACACGCTGCGGCACAGCTTCGCCACGCACCTCTTGGACCGCGGCGCCGACATCCGCAGCGTGCAGGAATTACTAGGGCACAAGAGCCTGACGACAACGCAAATTTACACGCACGTCACCACCTCGAAGCTGCGCGAAGTCTACGAAGCCGCCCACCCGCACGCCCGCCGCACGTAGCAATTCTCACGTAGTCTGCAATGAACGCGCGAAAACGTGTACCCTGAAAGGGGCCCCACGGGGATCATACGAGGACGCATTGGGAAATGCGTCGTGCTGGGCCGTCGGGCACACGAACCCCGGTCCGCCTCGGCTCCACGTTCGACCTCGTTGTGTCGCCAACGCATTTCCAATGCGTCCTTCATCATGGGGCCTCTTCCTCCAGCGGCAGCGCGACGGCCGCCACGGCCTGCACGTCGCCCAGGAATTCTCCCAGCGCCTCAAGCTGGTCGATCTCGACGCGAGGGCATTGGACGCGGACGCGGCGCACGACGTCCACCTGCCGCTTCTCGCACGACGCGTCGATCTTCATCGAGGCCTCGCCCAGCGCGGACTTGACCTCGACCGGCTCGACGTCGGCCGGCGCGGACATTCCTTTGGGAAGCTTGATCGTCATCCGCTCCGTCAGCTCGAACGGCTCCACGTGCAACGGCCCGCGCCGGTCGGCCGAGGTGTCGATCGCGCCCAGCCGGTCCCAGGCCGTGGGAAGGTGCAGGTCGAGGGCCGCGACGCCGGCCTCGTCGGCCGCGACAAAGTCGGGCACTTCGAAGTCGAACTCGACGCGATAGGGGACGTCGGCGTCGGCCAGGTGCTTAGGATCCAGCCGCGGCGACTGCAACTTGCGCGTCGGGTAATACGCGACGTAGTCGTCGACGAGCTTGGCCCGGGCCCGGCCCGGCGGCACGGCCAGAAGCTGCGTGCGGATCGTCTCGGCCGCGTACTCGTGATAGGTGCGCTCGACGTGCCACCGCGCCGAGCCGTCGTCGCGCACGGTCACCGTGACCTTCTGCTCGATGCGGTTCCGGTCGGCCGAAAGTTCCGGCAGCTTGATCAGCCGCACGTGCTTGTCGTCGACGACGTACGCCTGACGGCCGAACAGGTCGCTGCGCACGCTGTCCCAGGCCGTGAGCGTGGCCGTCGGGTCGATCCAAAGCTGCTGCCCGCCGACTTCGCAAAGGACGACGGCGTGCTCGGCCTCCAGCGAGGGGACGTGCGGCAGAATCTGCCGCGTGGCGTTGGTGTTGACAAACACGTGCGACGCCGACAGGCGGGCCTCCTGCATCATGACGTACAGAAGCTGCGACTGGTCGAGGCAGTTGCCGAAGCGCTTGGCGAGCACCCACTCCGGGGCGTGGGGCGTATACCCGGCCGTGTTGTGGCCGATCGACAGATACCGGATGTTCGCGCGGACCCAGCTCGTCAGGGCCTTGGCCTTGTCGCGGTCGCTCTGGCAGTCGCCCGTGATCTTGGCGACCAGCTCGCGGATTTCCGTCGTGCATTGCCGGCGGTCGCGGCGCAGCTCGCGCTCCATTTCGGCCACTTCATCCCAAGTGGCCCAGGTGGAGAAGGAAACGCCGGGATAGAGGTCGTCGTCGGGCGGAAGCGTCTCGTCCGGCTCCAGCGGCAACACCTTCGACGCCAGCCAGCGATACGTCCTCGTGCCGTCGGCTTCCGTTTCCCGCGGCTCGATCTTGGTGCCGTGGGCCGCGTAGGTGAGCTTCTTGTCCTTGGGAACGCGGACGGCCAGCTCGTGGCGGTAGATCGGGAATTCCTCGTCGTAGAACTCGCAACGCGAGAAGAGCTGCCCGTGGTATTGCGGCGACGACTGCCGCCGGCTGTATTTCAGCTCCACGACGTCGCCCACCTCGACCCGCGAGAACGAGACCACCAGGTACTTCGACACGTCGAACACGGCGAAGTCCGTGTTCTCGTCGCGGAAGTGCAGGTCGTCCGACGCGGCCTCGACGACGCGGCCGTCGGGCTTGTGGACCTGCGCCACGTGCAGCACGATGGACTCGGTGAACGGATCGAACCACAAGGGCCAGTCGCTCGCCCGCTCCAGGCCATCGCGGGCGTTGACGCGGGCCAGAATGTGGTGCGTGAAGGTGGCGAGGCCATCGGGCGACAGCTCGTGAACCTCCCGATTGAGAAGATAAAAGACCGAGTGCTCCGAGAGGTACTCGGCCGGGACTTCCTTGAGTTGGGCCGGGTCGTAGACGGCCGGGTCGAATTCCGCCGAGGGCGCGCGGACCACCATCGGCGCCGGGGCGCTGGTGGGGGCGTCCAGTGCGGCGCCGGGAAGGGCCGCCAATCCCGGCAGCACCGAAGACAAAATTAACAACGTGACCTTGGGCAGAGAGCCGCGTGGCACGAAGGCGCGCATGGCAGGACCCTGGTTGCCTGGGGAATCGAAATGTGCCCGCCGACGACGATCGCCGGAAAGCGCCGCTCGATCGGCCGCCGCGCTGGCGCGCAGGGCCGCACTCACGGACGCCCTCTCCGTAGTCTACTTCGCTGGCACGAGGCGGATATTGCGGTAGGCCACCGGGCCGTGGTCGCCCTGGAACATCAGGGGCCCGGTCGCCGCTTCCTTTCCGGTGAGGCCCGACGGCGTCGGGCCTTTCACCTCCACGTTTTCGTGAATCACCTGGCCGTTGAGCACGACCTTGAGAAATTTCGCGTTTTCGGTCTTCTTGTCGCCCTCGAAGCGCGGGGCGCGGAACTGGATTTCGAGGGTCTGCCACTCGCCGGGCTTCTTGGCGGCGTTAACGCGCGGAGCGGCGACGCTATACAGCCCGCCCAAGTCGCCCGACTCGACCTTTTCTTTGCCGAAGCTGTCGAGGATTTGGACCTCGTATTCACCCTGCACGTAGACGCCGGAGTTAGCGCCTTTGGGGACCATGAACTCCAGCGCGATCGTGCAGTCGCCGAATTTCTCGGTCGTGGAGATATTGACGCCGCCGCCAGCCGCGTTGACCAGCTCGCCGGCGCCATCCGATTTCAAGACGATCTTGCCCGCGTCGGCCGGGTCGAGCGCGGCGACGCCGACGGTCCAGTGGCTGCGTGGCTTTTGTGGGAGCGTCCACCCCTCGAGGTTCTTGCCGTTGAAAGGCGTGACGGACTTGTCGTCGGCCCACAGCGCGGTCGCGGCGAGGAGAATCAACGTACAGAGAGGCAGTGCGATTTTCCGCATGGTCGTCCTCCGGCAGTGTGAAATCGGCGACGGCGCCGTTTCGTGCACTATCTTGATCGGTTCCTCCTGGCAAGGCAAGCGGATGACGGTCCGAACGGGATCGGCCGCTCGGGTTCTGCTTCGTGCGCATCGCGGATACACTTCGGTTCCACGAGTAGGACGGCCTTTCCAGGCCGTCAATCCGCGACGGCCCAGCAGGGCCGTCCTACACCATGACGAGCGATGCCAAAGCTCCGACCGTCACCTACCGCCAGGCGCTTCGCGTCTGGATCAAGGTGGCGCTTTTGAGCTTCGGCGGGCCGGCCGGTCAGATCGCCGTCATGCACCGCATCCTCGTCGATGAGAAGCGCTGGATCAGCGAGCAACGATTCTTGCACGCGCTCCGCTACTGCACGCTGCTCCCCGGCCCGGAGGCCCAGCAGCTTGCCACGTATATCGGCTGGCTCCTGCACGGCACGCGCGGCGGCATCACGGCCGGCACGCTCTTCATCCTGCCGGGTATTGTCGCGATCCTGCTGCTTAGCATGATGTACGTCTACCGCACGGGCATGCCGTCATGGGCGCAGCTCGTCGTGGACGGCGTGCTTTTGGGGCTAAAGGCCTCGGTGATTGCGATCGTCATCGAAGCCGTGGTGCGCATCGGCCGGCGCGTGCTGAGAAACCCGGTTCTCATCGGGATGGCCGCGGCCGCGTTTGTCGCGATCTTCTTCTTCGAGGTCGCGTTTCCGCTGATCGTGCTCGGCGCCGGACTTTTGGGCTGGATGCTGGGCGCATTCTGGCCGGCGCTCTTTGAGCCGCCGCCGGAGAAGTCCGGCGGCGAAGAGGGCAAGCCCGCCCCGGTCGTCGACGCCGCCGCCCTGGCCGACACCGTCCGTCCCACCTGGTTCCGCACGCTCAGGGTCCTGGCCGTTTGCCTCTTCTTGTGGTGGGCGCCCGTGTGGCTGGCGGCGTGGTTTTTGGGAACCGAGCACGTGCTGGTGCGGGAGGGCCTTTTTTTCAGCCAGGCCGCCGTGGTCACGTTCGGCGGGGCGTATGCCGTGCTGGCGTACGTCGGCCAGCAGGCGGTCGGACGCTACCAGTGGATCTCGCAGGACGAAATGCTCGTGGGCTTGGGCATGGCCGAGACGACTCCCGGCCCGCTGATCATGGTCCTGCAATTCGTCGGCTTTCTGGCGGCGATGAAGGCGCCGGGATCGCTGCCGAAGCTGACGGCGGCGATTCTGGGCGCGCTCCTGACGACGTGGTGCACGTTCGTGCCGAGCTTTTTGTTCATCTTCGTCGGCGCGCCGTACGTCGAGCGGTTGCGGAGCAGCCGAGTGCTGAAGCACGCCCTGACGGCGATCACGGCGGCCATTGTCGGCGTGATCCTCAACCTGGCCGTGTGGTTCTCGATCCACGCGCTCTTCGCCAAAGTATCGTCATTTCATTTTTTCGGCGCACTCCGTGTTCTCGAGCCTCAATGGGCAACGGTCCGGCCGGTGGAACTGGTCATTGCCGCAGGAGCGCTCGTGGCGATGCTCGTCTTCCAGCGCGGGATGCTGACAACGCTGGGCGCCGCGGCGCTCGTGGGGCTGGTTTGCAAGTGGCTTGCCGCCTGATCGAATCGATTTGGAGTGCGGCGACTCGTCGTCGCTTTGAACGGACGCCCAGCGCTTGCCTGTCACAGAATTTGCACCTCTATCGTATCGTGCTGACGTATGACTTCGGCATTTGGGAAGCAAGTGCGCCATGCTGCAAGCAGGTCGCGAGGTACGTTGGGCTGGCGCCCTTCGACGCGGCGCCCGCGGAGCCCCGAACCTCCCCGACAAGGGGGGAGGGGGAGGCAGCTTGGCCTACTTCGCCATCCATTCCCGAAACAGCCGCGGCGCGTCGAAGATCACCCAGACCGTAAAAAATCCGTAAAAGAGCGTGGACCACACCAGGATGGCGGCCCGCCAGGGCGGCATGGCGATGCTCCGCGGCAACGAGCGGAGATTCAGCACCAACAGCGTAATGCTGTAGACAAACATCACCGCGCCGTTGAGCGAGGCCGTCAGCTCAAAGAGGCGCAGCGTCGACGGGGCGAAAGCCAGAATGACCGTGCCCACGGCGATCATGCCGAACACGAACAGGTAGTACAGGCGGCTCTCCGTCCAGCGGCGGCTCTCGCGCAGCCAGTTGGCCTTGACGATGTCAGTCGAAATGCGGCTCACGACGTCGAGGAGCCCGAACTCCGTGGTCATCAGGATCGCGATGCCCATGAGGAGGAAGCCGATCCGCACGACGTTCCCGCCCGCGCGCTGCACTTCCTGCGCTTCGCCGGCCACGAAGGCCATGTTCTGCGAATAGACGTGAACGTCCGGGTTGGGCCGGCCGTCGCGCTGGTAGTAAATGCTGTAGGCGATCAGCGTCAGGCAGACGAGGCAGAAGATGCACGTCAGGAAGAACGAGACAAAATGCTCCAGCGACGCCGCCCGCCACCACCGCCGCCAGCGGTCGAGGTTCTCCGGCGTGGCCGGGAAGTGATAGCCCACCTCCGTGATCGGCTCCTCGCGGCCGGTGATGGGGCTGGTGATGCGGCCGATGAACCGGCCCATGGCGTAGCCCTTGTCCTTGATATAGTTGCTCTGGCCGAGGTTGACCGTTCCTCCCGCGCCGGCGAAGGCCAGCGCGCCCAAGAGCATGGTCGGCGTCAGGTCCTTGTTCATCACCGGAAAGCTGCCGAAACTGACGATTCCTTTGGCGAGCGCGATGACGGCGTCGGGACGCACCATGAGCAGGGCCAGGACCAGCACCAAGAGCACAATGCCCGCCACCAGCACCATCTGGATTTTCTCCACGGTCTCGTAAACGACCGGGCCGGCCACGAGCACCAGGCCGCAGAGCCACAGGCCGGCGATGGAAATGAGTATGACATGCGGGCTGACGGGTTCTCCGGCCTCGAGATGGACGCCGTGGATGAGCCAGCTCACGAGGTCGGCGCTCGCCTTGGCCCAGGCGGGGATCACCCAGGGCACAAGGTTCAGGATGAGAAACACCCAGGCCCAGTGCCGGCTCAAGCGGCAGAAGCCGGTGATCGCGCTTTCGCCGGTGGCCAGCGTCCAGCGCATGATCTCCATGTTGAGGAAATACTGCGTGGCCACGGCCAGGACGCAGGCCCACATGAAGACGAAACCGCTTTTGACCGTGATGTAGGGCCAGAGGATGAACTCGCCGCTCCCCAGCGCCAGGCCGGCCAAAATGATGCTCGGGCCGACCATCTTGCGGATGGGCACCGGCTCGGGGAGATCGCGATACCGCAGCGGCGGCAGGGAGCCGCGCGGGATCACGTTGTCCGGAACGAGCTCGTGTGAGTCAGTCACAGTTGGATTGGGTTACTTGATTGGCGAAGTCGCGAGTGCACGGATCAAAAGCACACGATCTCGCCAAGCCAGCCTACCCAGGTGAGTCGCCGCTGCAAGTGGCGACGCATTGCTTTGAAGCTTCTAGATTCGGTTCGTGTACGCCGCCTCACTTCGTCGGCGTCACGCCCGGCAGCCACGTGCAGATGTAGTACGCCCGCGGCGTCGTCAGGTCCAAGAGCGCCTCGACGCTCAGCTTCGGCTCGTCGGACGAGGCCTGCGCTACCACAAGATCGACGAGCGTGAAGGGCGAACGGTACTCGACGGCGCCGAAGTCGTCGGCCTTGAGACTGGCGTCCTTTTGCCGGGCCAGCTCGATCACCCGGTCGATCGCGTCTTCGATGTAGCCTTCCTTGTCGGCCAGCCCGGCGGCGAGGGCCTGCCTGGCGGTGAAGACCTGCCCCGTGGCCACCTGGTCGATCTGCTGGGCGTTCATCTTCGGCCTTCCCGTCTGGACGACCGCCTTGAAGCGCGTGAAGCTGTCGTCGACCAGCCCCTGCAGGATCGCCCGCTCCTCGTCGGTCATCTCGCGGGTCAGGCTGCCCATGCCCTTCAAGCGATGGCTGACGATCGAGTTCTCCTTGACGCTCCACTCCTTGAGCAGGCCCGACGCATCGTAGTGCGGAATGATGACGCCGATGGATCCGGTCCAGGTCACCGGCTCGACAAAGATCGCGTTGGGCGCGTCGCCGACGGCCATCGACAGGTAATAGCCGCCGCTGGCGGCGATCCCGCCCATGCTGACGACGATCGGGATGTCCTGGCCTTTGCCGCGCGACTTGCGCATCTCCAGGAGCTGGTGATAGAGGTCGTCGGTGGCGGAGACGAGCCCGCCGGGCGAGTTGACGCGCAGCACCACCGCCTTCACGTCCTCGTCTTCGACGACCTGGTCGATCTGCCGCTTGATGTAGCCCTCGCTCGTGAGCAGCGGACCTTCGACTCGGATGACCGCGATCTTGTGCGTGGTCCCTTCAAAGCGATGATCCTGGAACGAGCGCTCCTGGACGCCGTCGGGCGAGCCGAACAAAAAGCTGGCGACGACGAGCAGCAAGAGCAGCACGAGGATGATCGGCACGATCCCGAAGATCAGCCGAAAGGCAGCCCTCACGAGCGACCGGCGCGGCGGAGGTGGAGGGGGAGCGGCGGGACCAGGCTGAGTAGCGGTCGGCGGAGAAGGCTGGGCAGGCGCGTCCATCGTGTTGTTTCCCGGCGAGGAAGTTTGTGATGAGGGATCACGGCATTCTACCGGGGCATTCTACCGGGCTGGGCCGACCGATTGAATTGCGAGTCTGACGCCGGGTGTGACGTCCGGGGAGCGGCGCGATGGCAATGTCCGGCCGAGCGACTACAATCGCCTTTGTCGGGCGACAACGTGTCGCCGATCGATCGTCACCCTCGCTGCTCACAAGGCACCGGCTAAAGCCGGGACTCCAGCACTCCAACGTCCATGCCCGCCACGATCCAGGACCTTTCCAGCCGTCATCAGCCCTGCTCGGATTTTCTGGCCGAATCGCTGCCGGGCGACTGGTCGCGCTATAAGCTCAGCGACGCGCAGGTGCGGTTCTACGAAGAGAACGGCTACCTGGCCGGCGTTCGCATCCTGAGCGACCAGCAGATCGACCAATTGCGTCGCGAGCTGGCCGAAATCGCCGATCCCGCCCACCCGGCGCACGGCCTGTTCTACGAGTTCCACACGAACGAATCGAAAGACCCCGACAACGTGCTGTTTCACGCCCTGGGCGCCTGGCGAATTTCGCCGGGGTTTCACGACATCCTCTGGCATCCGGCGTTCGTCGTGCCGGCGGCGCAGCTCCTGGGCGGCCCGGTGCGCTTCTGGCACGACCAGCTTTTCTGCAAGCCGGCGCGGCACGGCGGCGTCGTCTCCTGGCACCAGGACTATTCCTACTGGACCCGCACCAGGCCGATGGCGCACCTGACGTGCTGGATCGGCCTGGATGACTCGACCATCGACAACGGCTGCGTTTACTACGTGCCCCGCAGCCACTTGTGGGACCTGCTGCCGATCACCGGCCTGGCGGGCGACATGGACGCCATCCGCAAGGTGCTTTCTGACGAGCAGTGGCGGATGCTGAACGAGCCGGTGGCCATCGAGCTTAAGGCGGGCGAATGCTCCTTCCATCACCCGCTGATGGTCCACGGCTCGCGCGCCAACCGCACGCCTCGGCCCCGGCGGGCGACCGTCGTCAACGTCTTCCGCGACGGCGTCCAAAGCGCCAGTAGTGAGCCGCTGCTCGACGGCGTGCCCGTGGTCCCAGCGGGGCAGCCGATGGCGGGCCAATTCTTCCCGCTGCTTTATGATCCGGCCAAGGGAACAACGGCCACGCACGGAGCCGCACGCGCGTAGCCCATGGAACTTGCGCCGCTGATTTCGAGCTTTTTGGTCGGGGCGGCCGTCACGACCGCCTGCCTCTTCGCGCGCGATTACTACACGCGGGCGATCGACTACGTGCAGCGCGACCTGGCCGAGAAGCTGCGCCGCATGCGCGTGTCGACGCAAAACCTGCGGCGCTATCTGAACGTCTGGGTGGCGATCATCGTGCTGGCGGCCTGCGCGCTGTGGATCGGCATGGGCAGCGGCGTGTTTGCGCTCATGACGGCGGTCCTCATGGCCGCGCTCCCCTGGTACGTCGTCCGCCGGCTGGCGCAGCGGCGCAAGGAGCGGATCGAGGACCAGCTTGCCGACGGGATGGTGGCCTTCGCCAGCTCGATCAAGGCGGGCCTGGCGATCGCGCAGTCGCTGGAGTTATTGGCCGATCAGGGTCCCCGCCCGATGCGCGACGAGTTCCGGCAGATCGTGGGCGAGTACAAGATGGGAAAACCCCTGGAGCGGACGCTCGAGGAAGCCAAAACGCGGCTCAAGAGCGAAAATTTTGCGCTCTTCGCCGCGGCCTTGCTCGCCAGCCGCGAGAGCGGCGGCCGGCTGAACGAGACCGTCGAGCGCATCGCCCAGGCCGTCCTGGAGATGCAGCGGCTGGAGCGAAAAATCCGCTCCGAGACCGCCCAGGCGCGGCGCTCGGCGCTGTACATGGCCATCGCGCCGGCCTTCATCCTCGTGGTCTATTACTTCATCGACCCGATCAACACCGAGCGGCTCTTCACGACGGTGCCAGGGCAGATCATCCTGTCGATCGCGTTCGTCCTGGACCTTTTGGCGTACTTCTGGGCGCGGAAGATCCTCAATCCGGACATCTAACCCCGCCGATCACCGTAGGACGGCCTTTCCAGGCCGTCAGGCTTCAAATTCGCCTGCCGCCCTTAAAGCGTCGGTGCCCCCGGCGGCGGCAGCGGCGGCTCCGGTGGGCGGTTGCGGTCGGCCGGTTCCCAAGAATCTTGGCCGCGATTCCACGGCGCTTCGCTGGCCGCGGCGACGGCGCCCGCAAGGCGATGCGCGGCGAGGAGCCCAGCGACAACCGCCGCCAGAGCAACGGCGAAGCCCAAGAACTGCGTGCCGCGGCGGTTAATGCCCACGACCGCGATCGAAATGACCATCGGTAGAAAGAGGAAAGAGCCCGCGTACACGACCGGGAGCATGAGAAGGAGGAGCAACCGCATCGACCGCCGGCGCACCTGCGCTTTGTGCAAGAGACGGATGCCCGTCCACCACAAGGCCGCCAGGAGCAACGCGCTCAGGCCGTGGAGCAGGACCTGGTGCCAAGTCTCCAGATCGGCGCGGATTTCGCGCGGCAGCACGGTCATGCCGGCGTGCCCCGCCGCGAGTCCCAGGGAGACGTAGAAGACGAGAATCAGCACTTCGGCGACTTCGAATTGGAGACGCGGCGTGGCGGCCGAGAGGGTTGGGCTTTCGCCTCGTAAATATGGCACTGGCGGTCGCGCCGCATCGTGGATCGGCCGCAGCACGAACCGGGCAATCACCAGGCACGCTGCGGTGGGTATCACAAGGAAACAGAGGGATGAGCAGACGAAGTCCACGGTTCAACTCGCGAGGTGTTCATCCGGCGCCCCCTTGGACGGAAGCGTGGGTCGCGCGACCCAGACAACGGTCCGGCGCAGGCATGCCAGGATCACAATCAGGACCGCGCCGACGGGGACAAGCCACTGCAAGTACTCCGGATTCGTCACAGCCGAGAAGGGGATGGCGAAGACGATCGCAGCCCCAGCCAGCCCGCCCAGGTAAGCGCACGGCACCGCAACCAGAAACGCACAGCGCTTTGGGCCGTCCAAGACCCGCGCGTCGTCAAGCATCCTGACGTGAAAACACCAGACTTGCGCCGCGAAAACCGACAGAAATACGGCCGTCAGGATCTCCGGCAGCGTGGGGAGCGAATTGCCGGAATGGAATTGCGCGAGGCCGTGCATGACCGCCGCCGCGATCCCGATGTACACGAACAAGACGCCCAATTCCGCCACGCGAAATTGAAACGGCCTGCGAAGGCGGCGCCCGTCCGGACCGCGCTGCGGCTTCCGCGCAAGAAACACAGGCGCCAAGACAATCTTCGGCACGAGAATGGACGATCCAGTCCACCGTCCAGCGCATGCCAACGAGCATACCAGCCGTGGCCGTGCTCGCGAGAAAAAGAACCGGCAGTTTCTCCGGAAAGAACGCGGGCGCGACGCCCATCGCCGCGAGAAGACGTCCAGCAGCCCGCCGCCAGGTCGGACATGGTCACGTCATCGCTCTCCGGCGCATGCATCAAGGGCGCGAGGGGGCGGGGGCTCGCTACGTTCGACACAGCGCACGCCGCCCCTCGCGCTCGAACCGCGGTCTTGATTTTCCGCCTCCCTCGGCCCAAACCGAGAGACCCCAGCCGCGAAGCCTTGTGCCTTACGGCGGCAGCTCGTACTGCGGCCCGTCGCCTTCGTCGTTGTGCGCCCAGTCAACGCGCTTCCGGCTCAGCCCGATCTTACGCTCCTGGAAATCCACCCGCAGCACCTTCACTTCGATCTCGTCTCCGACTTTGACGACCTCCGACGGATGCGCGACCTTCGTTTCCGCCATCTCGGAGATGTGTAGGAGACCCTCGACCTCGTCGCCGAAGGTCACAAAAACCCAAACGGCATGATTTTCGAAACGACGCCCTTGACCACGTATCCGGGCCCAATCCACAAAAGCTGGCCGCAGGCCGGGCAGACTGCGTCCCAACTGCGGCCAATCGCGTGGTCGCCTAAGTCGGCGTCGCAATTCCTGCAGGAATTCGTCACTCCGGCTCGGCCTCTGTGAATTCAAAGGACTCGAAGAACTTTGCAGCTTCCTTTTCGACGTCATCGTGTGATGTCGTTTTTGAAAGTCCAATCATGTAGAAACGATTCCTTACCAGGAAAACGCGCGTCAGCCCGTAGATCGATTTTTTCGAACCCTCGTGGTGCTCGTGCGACAGTTCCTTTCCATCGTAGTCTTGCAGCCGCACGTTAATTTCCCAGCGGACAGCGCCCCCTTGTGATTCAATCACTGCGCGGCCCGCAAGGGAGAGGAGTTTGTCACGATCCGGTCGCGTCGCTACCCACTCCGGGAACTCCTGGCATTCAATCCAGTACGTTCCACGGCCATCGGACGTGCCACAACTGAACATTCGCCGCGGCACGTCAATGTTCGCGGGGGTAGGCATCATCTCGAATTTCTCGTCGGGCTTCTTAGGCAGCATCACCTTGAAATGCGATTTATCCGAGGTGAACTGTGTCCACGCAGCGGCCCCGGCGGGCGCCGATGGCGACGAGGAGCTTCCGCAACCGGTTACGCTTGCATTTGCCGCAACCGCGCAACAGATCGCGAGGTGCAACCAGAATGCCTTTGCGCGTTTCGTTTGGTCCTGCATCGCACTTTCCCCGCGTTTCCCGTGTTGCCCGATTGGCGAGAGTAGGTCTATAATCCCCGCGAAGCCGACCTCACTTTTCGAGACCCCAGCCGCTTGGCTTAACCCCTTTCAACCCAACATTTCTGCCCGGAGAACTCCCGTGTCGAGCGGCAAATACCTGTTCACCAGCGAAGCGGTCAGCCAGGGCCACCCCGATAAGCTCGCCGACCAGATCTCCGACGGCGTCCTGGATGCCTGCCTGGCCCAGGACAAATACAGCCGCGTGGCCTGCGAGACGCTCGTCACCACCGGGCTGGCACTTTTGGCCGGCGAGATCACCACCCAGGGCGTGATCGACTACTCCGAGGTCGCCCGGCAGGCCATCCGCGACGTCGGCTACATCGACGACCAGATGGGCATCTGCGCCGACACCTGCTCCGTCCTGGTGGCCATCCACAAGCAAAGCCCGGACATCGCCATGGGCATCGATGAGGACGCCGCCCGCGGCAAGGAGATCGGCGCCGGCGACCAGGGCCTGATGTTCGGCTACGCCTGCAAGGACACGCCGGAGCTGATGCCGTTGCCCATCGCCCTGGCCCACCGCATCCTCAACCGCCTGACGGCCGCCCGCAAAGCCGGCGAAGTCCCCTGGCTCCGCCCGGACAGCAAGTCGCAAGTGACAATCGAGTACGACGGCTACCGGCCGCTGCGCGTCGACACCGTCGTCGTCTCCACGCAGCACGCGCCCGACGTCGAGCAGCCGGCGATCCGCGATTACGTCGTCAACCAGATCGTAAAACCCTGCCTGCCGCGCGAGCTGGACGCCCGAAAGGTCACGTACCACATCAACCCCACCGGAAGGTTCGTCGTCGGCGGGCCGCACGGCGATTGCGGCCTGACGGGCCGCAAGATCATCGTCGACACCTACGGCGGCTGGGGCCGGCACGGCGGCGGCGCTTTCAGCGGCAAGGACCCCACGAAGGTCGACCGCAGCGCGGCCTACATGGCCCGGCACGTGGCCAAGTGCATCGTGGCCGCGGACCTGGCCGACCGCTGCGAATTGCAGCTTGCCTACGCGATCGGCGTGGCCGACCCGGTGAGCGTGAACGTCGACACGTTCGGCAGCGGCAAGATCGAAGACAGCCGCATCTGCAAGATCGTCCGTGAGGTCTTCCCGCTCAAGCCGCGGGGCATCATCGACTACCTCAACCTGCGCCGGCCGATCTACCGCAAGACGGCCTGGGGAGGTCATTTCGGCCGCAGCGAGCCGGAGTTCACCTGGGAGCAAACCGAGCAGGCGGCCGAGAAGCTGGCCGAGGCGGCGGGACTGGCGCTGGCGTCGCACTAGATTCTCTCATCTGACGCCGGGAGGCGGACGTGACCGCGACGCCCTTGCCAGCCGCGCGACGCGTCGCCGACGTTGCCTCCCTGCGCCGCGCGGTCGTCGCCGCCGGCACGTGCTTGTTGGTTCTGGCGGCGGCCGTGCTGGTCGCGCGCCGCGCCAGCGGCAGTTGGGACCGGCCGCTCTCGGGCGCGGCGCTCTTTGTGACCGGCCTGTTGCTGGCGGCGGGGATCCTGGGACTGCACGTGTTGCGACAGCGCGGCGCCGTCGCGATCTTCGGCGACTGGGTCGTGCTGCCTTTTCTATCGTCCGTGATCGTGGCCGCGGCGCTCTGGCTGCCCGGCTCGCCGACGTGGGGCGTTGCCGCCATCTTGCTGCTTCCGACTGCGGCGGAAGCGTCGCGAATGGCAAGCGTGCTTGTGCGGCGCTCTTGGCAAAGAACTGCAGAAGCGGCGTCGCGCGAGGAACGGTTCGAGCCGCCGGCCGGCGCTGAGCTTCCCAAGGAAATCGTCTACCAGCGCTGGACGCGGCGCGTCACGGCCGAGGGGAGCGACGTGCTGGAGGCGCAGTTGCAAGTCGCCTTCCAGCCCCGGCAGCGCACGGCCCACGTCCACCTGGCCTTCTGCCCGCCGTTTGCCGCCGTTCCGGAACTCTCGGTGGAGCGAGCGGACGGTCCCGAGGCGCGGATCAAGGCGGCGCGGGTTTTGGCCTACGCGGCGCGCCTGGAGGTGAAGCTGGCCGAGGCCGCCGAGGACACCTGCCAGGTCGCCGTCGATGTCATTGCCAGCGGCCGGGGCACGTCGTCGTGACCGCGGCCGCTAGCAAAGGGACCGGATGAATCGGTCACTACGAACAACTTGCGCGCCCAAAAAACGACGTTGGCGCGCTTTTGGCGCGGAAGCGGCGCAAACTCGCGTTGCCTCGATAGGGCGGACGGGTATTCTTGGCAGCCGTGCCACCGTGGAGCGTCGACGTTCGCTGCCCGCACCGGGCGGACAACCGATCGCGCTTCGCGTGCCGGTTGGCGCAGTTTTGCTGATCGGGCCGCTACGGACGGTCGAAAATGTTACGGCCGAAACGCTTTGGGCGCGACGACCGGCGCCGCAGGCAGCACCGAATGAGCAAGAGTTGTGCAACCTGAGCGGCCTCACTCGAGTTTCGGACAAAATCATGACGGACATCGAAGTGCAAAGCCCCGGCAGCCCGCGCGGCGACGAGCCGCCGGAGGCCGGCGGCAGGAAAGTCGTCCTGGCGATCGACGAAGAACCGGAGTCCCTCACGTCGCTGGTCGAGGCCCTCTGCGGGGCGGCGGCTTCCCTTGACCGTCGCAAGGAAGAGGAACGGCGTAGGCAAGAGCGACGCGGCCGGGACAGGCGATCACAGCAGAGACGAGCAGCCGGGCTCTTTCTCGAACACG
>JACOUI010000212.1 GCA_016177915.1 Planctomycetia bacterium | reverse complement strand
GCCTCGCCAGAGGCGAACGCTTACGGAAACCGCATCGATTCGTGTGCCAGCCGGTCATTTCGCCATGACCGACAGCGAGCCGCCACTGAATCCTACGAGTCACCTGCCCGAAAATCGCCCTTTTTCCGACAGACTGTAACGAGCGACGGCCGGCTCGACGGGAAAAAGCTCGTCGAGTTCCTCCTGCAGCACACCAGGCCGCCCGCCGACGCCGAAAAACGCCTGGCCGACGCCATCGCACTCGCCAGGCGGGAAGGCAAGCGCGTCCTGCTGCGCGAGAGCGGGCACGGCTGCTATCCGTGCCTGCTCCTGTCGCGCTATCTCGACGACCACAAAGAGTTGCTTGCCAAGGACTACATCGTCGTGAGCATCGATGGGCGGCAAACCAACTGCGAGGGGATCGCCAAGCGCATTTGGCGCGAGCCGCGCAGCGTTCCCTGGATGGCGATCCTCGACGCCGACGGCAAGCCGCTGATCACGAGCCTGGGTCCGGAAGGCAACATCGGCTTCCCCGGTCCCGAGCGGCAGGGCATCAAGCACTTCGAAAAAATGCTCCGCACGACGGCGCAGCGGATGACCGAGCAAGACATCGAGTCGCTCTTGAACGGCCTCGCGCCCAAAGGGCCGTAGGCGCGTTTCCAACGCAGGATCCCGCCTCCACCGGCCTCGTGCCGGTGGGGCGACGATTGGCAGCTACCGACGCCGCGAAAAAAGATCGGGATTTATGGGAACCTCGATTCGCTCTACTGCAAATTCCCCAAAATCGCCCCCCGCGACCGGTACGTGTCGCAGTGCGCCCGGAACTCGTCCCGGTTCAAAATGTTCCGCACGTACACCTCCGCAAGCACCGGATAGAGCATCGTCTTGTAGGACGTGCCCCACCGCAGCTTGAACTTTTTGGCCGGCGGCGCCTCCCGCGCCACCTCCGCGGCGAAGAGCGACGGCGCAATCCCCGCCACCACGAGCGACATCCACGCGGCAGACCAAAGGGAAGAGTGCTGAGACATTGAGGCGCTCCTTCCACGAGAGGAAAAGCGAGAGGGACGTTTGGATGGGAGCATTATCCGCGCCGGGCTCGCCCTTTCCCTCGCTTGCGCTTCGGGTTAGTGTGTTCCCTCGCTTGCGCTTCGGGTTAGTATGCCCCCTCATTGCCAGCCGCCCGCCCGTAGGCAAAAATGGTCCTTATCTCCTTCCCCGACACTTCTCCGGCGGGCACGCGAGCCATGCTGTCTTTTGAGAAACCCAGCGCGGCCGAGCCGATCGCCGCTGTGCCGATCGCGCCCGCCCCCGAACTGGCCCGCGAACTGACCTTGCAGGGCAACCCCCCCGTCGCTATTCTCCGCCGCCTTTCCCAAGAAAGTCCGAATGTGCAGGCAGGTCCGCCGCCGGCGACCCTGGCCGCTGAGCCGATTCCTTGGTGGCTCCGGCTGACGTTGCTGGTGCTGGGCGTGTTTATGGCCGCCCCGCTGATCACGGCCTGCCTGCTCAAGCCGGACCCCTATGGGTTGGGCTACGGCACGCACCGCCAACTGGGGTTGCCGCCCTGCGGCATGGTCGCCTACTTCGGAGTCCGTTGTCCCTCCTGCGGGATGACGACGGCCTTCACCTGGACCGTCCGCGGGAGGCTCGACCGGGCCGTCACGGCCAACTCCGGCGGCGCTCTGCTGGCCGTGCTGACGATCGTGTTTTCGCCCTGGTGCCTGGTCGGCGCCGCCCGCGCCAAGTGGCTCGTCTGGAAGCCGCGCGAAGGCGTGATCATCACCCTGGCGTTGCTCGTCCTGGCCGTCACGTTGCTCGATTGGGGATTCCGACTGCTCACGTCCTAGAAGCACACACTTCGCAGGAAGCGGGGATTGCGATGGATCGCATGCGCTGCGCCGTGATCAAGGGCCGGGCCGCCCGGCTGCTGGGCGTCACCCTCCTGGGCTGGATGGCCCTCTCCAGCTCCGGCTGCCTGGCCATCATTCCGTTCATCGCCTACATGATCAAAGGCCGCAACGTTCCGGCCGAATTCGACGGCCTGGCGTCGAAGAAAGTCGCCGTCGTCTGCCGCCCGCCGCACACAATGACCCAGGACCAGGCCGTCGGCTGCCGCGAGCTGGGCGCGCGGCTCACATACCTTTTGCAGACCAACGTCAAGAAGATCGACATGGTCAGCCAGCAGGACGTGGCCAACTGGACCGACGAGAACAATCTCGAGGACTTCGTCGAGCTGGGCAAGGCCCTGGGCGCGGATATCGTCGTGGCCGTCGAGATGGATACCTTCAGCCTCTACGGCAGCGGCAGCATCTACAAGGGCCGGGCCGACTACCACATCGCCGTCTACGACGTGAAGGACGGCGGCAAGGTCCTGTTCGAGAAGCACCCCGGCGAGACCTCGTATCCGCCCACCGGCGGCGAGGCCATCACCAAGCCCAAGGCGAATTTCCGCCGCAAGTTCGTCGACAACCTGGCCGAGGAGATCGGCCGCCACTTCTACCCCCACGACCGCGCCGCAGGCTACGCCGTCTCGGCCGAGGGCCTGGACGCGAGCTGATGTCCGCCGCCAGGCCGGGCCAATGAGCGTCTGAACGGGGCGACGACACGGCGATGACGTTCGTGCGCGGACGCTCCATCGGTTGGCCCCCTGTAATTCGTCCGCACGAAACGCGCGGATTTCCGCCTGATCTTTGCGCCGGCCGCGCAAGAATCAGCCAAGTTCCCTCCCCTGCGCGGCCGATAAGCGCGCTGCCGGCACCGTGCCGGCCCCGATGTCTCCGCGCGCTGCTAGCGTTGCTGCTGCCATGCCCCAGCTTGACCCGCTTCTGCAAAACGCGCCCGCCGTCGTCGCCGCCGTGAAGGACCGGCTGGCCGACCTCGCCGCCGCCCTCGGCGCCGCTTTGGACTTACCGTTCCATGCCGAGCTGGGTAATCCCGAGACATGGGCCGCCGCTTCTCTTCCGACCGCGTTTGCCGGTAAGGGCCTGCTCGTCGCCGCCCGGTTCGGCGCATCGGCCATCGCCCTTGGCATCCCCGATGAAAGCGGCCGCCTCCCCTCCTGGCTGCACGAGCCGGATGAAGCCGGCCGCACAAAGCTGGCGGCTCTTGCGGAGCAATTCGGGAACGCGCTCACCCCGGCGCTCGGCGCACCGTCCGGCTGCCACGCAGCCTGGGTCGATCGGCTGAGCGAAGCCCTGGCCCGCAGCGGAATCGCCGACGGCGCAGCCTCGCTGCCGCTGCGACTGTCGGCGAAAGACTGGACGATGGACGCCCGTCTCGTCTGGCCCGCGCCCAACCCGCGCGCCCTTTTGCATTCGCATTTCGACGCGTCCTACGCCGACGACCCCCTTCGCTCACTGCCCCCCTATACCCGCAGCCTGCTCCAGATTGAGGTGCCCGTCAGCGCCGTCCTGGCCACCAAGCGCCAGCCGGTCGCCCAGGTGCTCGAGCTGGGTCCCGGCTCGCTCATCCAATTCAACAAGTCGTGCGAGGAGCTGCTGGAGCTGCGCGTCGGCGGCCGCAAGGTCGCGCTCGGCGAAGCCGTCAAGGTCGGCGACAAGTTCGGACTGCGCATCGTCTCGATGGTCCTGCCCGACGAGCAATTCAAGAAGATCTCGCACCGCAAGCCGGCGCCGTAACGGTCGAACGAAAAATAAGTGTCGTCTTTCGCTCCGCGAAAGACGACGATTCGGGAAGTTATTCTTCGGCCGCTCCTAACGGTCGCGGGATCGAAGATGCCGCGGTGTCTGCTGCCGCTGCCTCTGCATGGCAGCGAGGCACGGCACACGAGAGTGCCTACGACGGCGGCAAGCTAGCATTCGATTTGCCCTTGGTCGATCCGCGGCCGCGTCTATAATTCGCGGCCCTTTCCCGATGTTGCTTCATTGACCTTTCCGGAGCGAGCCATGCAGCGCGCGCCGATCGCCATCTTTGTCGCCCTGCTGATCTGCGCCCTGGGTTGCCAGGGGACGTCGCCGGCCAGTTTCTGGCGGCCCGGCGTCTTCGGCAGCTCGCAGCCGAGCGAAATGCAGCGCGCGATGAATGACCAATACGATCCGTATCCCGCAACCGAGAACGCTCCCCAGCTCGTGGGCAGCCGTCCGCCGGACTACCAGCAGCCGCGCGCGGAGGTCGTCCGCACGCAGGACGATCGCTGGCTGCGCGGAATGTGGAACCCGTTTACGTGGTTCGGGCAGTAGGGGCTCGGCGCCAGCGCGACGTCATTTTGCCGGAGCGTCAGCCGGCGGCTTCGCCTGTGCGCTGGCCGACACATTGTCTTTCAATGTGACGGTCACGAGGAAGAACCCGTCCGGCTCGTAGTGCGTCACAAGCCCGGCCGGGCGGAAGTAGCTCCGCACCTGCTGGAACGCCGGCAGACGGCGGCCGTCGAAGGGCTGCTTCTCGCCAGCGAATCCCGGCGTGTTGCGGATCATCCGGGCCAGCATGCTGCGGCTTTCGTGGAGCTTGTTGACGCGGGCCAGGTCGTAGGGCCCGTGGAACTCCTCGTCGGTGCGCATGAAGCGCGACAGACAGGCGTGCGACCAGTCGCGCTTCTTCCGCTCCGCGTCAAGCACGTTCATGACCGCCTTGTAATCGGCCGCGTCGGCGAGGAATTCCTTGCTCTCGGCTTCCTTGAGCACCTTCACGAGGTAGGTCAGGTGCGAGGCCCAAATCAAATGCCCGTGGGCGACGCACATCGCCTCGGCCTCTTCCTTCTTGGCGGGCGGCGGGGGCTGCACGCCGCCGGATCCTTCGATTTTCACCTGCACCGGCTCGTCCTCGCTCGGGTCCGGGAGCATTTCCCAGATCTTTACGCCGTCTACGAGCTTGGTGTGGACGCGGGCCGCACCGGCCTGGCGATCTCCTTCGAGCAGCTTGTCAATCGCATGGGCCACTTTGGCCTCGGCCGCCTTCCGGTCCGCCACAGCGCCATTGCCGTTGACCCTCGTCCCGAAGATTTCCGCAGCCAAGAGCCGGCGCTCGCTGTCGCCGGTGATCGGCTCGTGGTTGTGCGTGACGATGATCGCCCGGCCGATCGGAGCGGCCTTGGCGTCGCCCGGCCGGGAACGGACCAGCGGCTCGACGATTTCCCCCTTCACGTCCAGGTTCAGCCCGCCCTGATTGACGGGCAGCCTGAAGCTGGCCAGCGTCTGCTGCCATCGATTCTTGTCTCCGCCGCCGAGCCTCTCGTTGAACAGCGGGCCGAAATGGTCGAACGCCGTGATCCCCTCGGCCTGCAGCACGGTGAACGTGGCGGCGTTCTTCGTCAGCCAGGGCGGCGCGGCCAGCCCGTCGTCGTTCACCAGGCTGAGGATGTTCATCGAGTCCTTCCAGGGCTTGGGGGCGTAGACGGCCACGCGGTGCAGGATGTCGTACTCCTTGGCGTCGAAGCTCAAGAGGCCCCCGGCGCCTTGCAGGCCCTCGAAGCCGGTCTTCTGCAGGATTTCGTACTGGCTGAGCGTCTTGTCCTTTTTCTTTTTGTCGTTGGGGTCCGGCGGCGGAGCGATCATCGCTTCGCGGGCGGCAAGGAAGCCCAGCGGCTGAATGAACCACGTCACCTGGCCCGGCTCGGCGTCGATCTTCAGGTCCTCGGCCAGGCGCTTTTGCACCTGCTGGAACGGCTTGAGCGCAGCGAGCGAACCGGCGGTCTGGCCATTGGCCACCGCGCGGGCCAGCACGTCCTTGGCCACGTCCACGTTCCGCGTCAAGCACACGAGATCGCCCAGGCGGAAATAGACGAGCCGCACGGCGCCTTTTTTCATGTAGACCGTGATCTTGTTCGGGCCGGCGGCGACGGACTGCGCCGTGGCCCCTTCATTCTTGACGAGGTCGGCGCCGATATCGGCCAGGCGTTTGTCGGCGGCAGCGACGTTCCCGGCCACGTCGACGAGCAGCACCTGCACCGGCCGCACGTTCTTGGGATGCACCAAAGCGATGGAGACTTCGCCGCCGGCGAGGGCCTTCAGGTCGTCCCAGTCCAGCTCCAGGTTGGCGTCGTTCTTGTCGCGGCGGTTTTTCATGTCGCGCCGGAAGTCCTGGACGAAGCCGTTCATAATCGGGTCGGCCAGGAGCTTCCCAAGCTGCGTGTTGTCCCAGCGATTGATGAACTCCTGGAAGTCGGGCGCGGAGCCCCAGCCCTGGGCCGTGTCGGGCAGGATCGCCTCGCTCTTGGGAGCGGCGGCGTAAGCGGGCGCGAGGGCCGCCAGCAAGCACGCGATCGTCGCCAGTTGCGCAAAACGCGAAAGCATGAGCGTCTCCTGTGACAGCACTGGCTCGTGGGGTTTTGTAGGGTGGGTGGAGCAAGCCGCGATCGATAGCGGACCTCGCCGCGCGTCGTTGGCACGAACCGCCGGGGGGCTATCGCCTAAAGCCAATTCGGCTTGCGACGCCCACCGGATTGGGCGACCGTGCCCTCGCTCTTGCGCGCCCCAGGGCGTGCCTTATCTATCTTCTCATCGGTTGGCGCGACCAGTTTAACCCTTTTGATTTTAGGCGGCTAGGCGACGCCCGGCGCGCCCAATCGTCCTCGAAACCGGCCTTGGCAACAACGTTTGACAGCACTGCCATCGCCCCGCTCCGCCGCCGCGAATGGACTGGACGCACGGGGCGAAGTTGCCTAGTCTCCCGCCTCCTGTTTTCCGGCCCAATTTCACTGCTATCAGCCGCTTCCGACACGGATGTCCGCCGGTCCCGTTGCAGCCACTGCCCGATCGCCGCTGGCGGCCGCCTGGCGCCGTCTGGATCTCATTCTGCCCGTAGCGCTGGTCCTGTCGGTGCTCGTGATCCTGGCGCCGCTGCCCGCGGCGCTGATGGACATCCTGCTTTCCTGCAACATCACGCTGTCGGTGATCCTGCTTTTGACGGCGATCTACATCCGCACGCCCCTGGAGATGGACGTCTTCCCGTCGGTCCTGCTGGCCACGACGCTCGGCCGGTTGGTGCTCAACGTCGCCACGACGCGATTGGTTCTGACGCGGGCCCAAACGGACGGCATGACGGCGGCCGGGCAGGTGATCCGCAGCTTCGGCGAGTTCGTCGCCGGCGACACCATCGTCGTGGGCGTGATCCTGTTCGTCATCATCCTCGTGATCCAGTTCGTGGTCATCACGAAGGGGGCCACGCGCATCAGCGAGGTCGCCGCCCGATTCGCCCTGGACGGCATGCCCGGCAAGCAGATGGCCATCGACGCCGACTTGCAGGCCAAGGCGATCGACGAAGCGGAGGCTCAGCGCCGCCGCAAGGAGCTCGCCCGCTGGGCCGACTTTTTCAGCGCCATGGACGGCGCCAGCAAGTTCGTCCGGGGCGACGCCATCGCCGCCCTCGTGATCACGATCGTCAACATCGTCGGCGGCCTGTTGATCGGCACGCTGCAAGCCGGCATGAGCCTGACCGAAGCCGGCGCGCTGTACACCAAGCTCACGATCGGCGACGGCCTAGTGAGCCAGGTGCCGGCGCTGCTCGTCTCGCTGGCGGCGGGGTTGCTCGTCACGCGCAGCACGACCGATATGAACCTGCCCACGGAGTTCGTGCGGCAGCTTTTCTCGCGGCCGCAGGCGCTGTTGGTCGCGGCCGGGTTCCTGGGCATTCTCGTGTTCACGAGCATGCCGAAGGTCCCGCTCTTGGCCATCGGGGCGGCGTGCGTGGGGCTGGCCGTCACGCTCAACCGCCGCGCCAAGACGCAGCGGCAGCAGCAGGAAAAGGTCGTCGCCGCCGAGAGGGCCAAGGCCGCCGCCCGGCCCGACGAACGAATCGAGGAGTTTCTGCTCGTCGACCCGATGGAGATCGTGCTGGGTCTGGGTCTCGTGCGGCTGGCAGCGCCGCGGCCGGGGAACGACTTTTTGGAGCGCGTCACGCGCGTGCGGCAGCAGGTGGCCGCCGACATCGGCATCGTCATGCCCAAGGTCCGCATCCGCGACGATTTCCGCCTGGAGCAGGACAAGTACGTCATCAAGATCAACGATGTCGCCGTGGCCGAGGGCACCCTGCTCCCCGGCCGGCTTTTGGCCCTCTCGTCGGGCACGACGATGGGCAAGGTGCCCGGCATCGAGACGGTCGATCCGGCCTTCGGCCAGCCCGCCGTGTGGGTCGAGCCGGGGCAGCGCGACCAGGCGGAGATGCTGGGCTACACGGTCGTCGAGGCGGTGACGGTGCTCACGACGCACCTCTCGGAAGTCGTGCGCTCGCACGCCGACGAGCTTTTGACGCGCGACGCCACACGGCACCTGATGGACGAATTGAAAAAGAGCTCGCCGGCCGTCGTCGAGGAGCTTGTCCCCAAGCACCTCTCGCTGGCCGACGTGCAGCAGATCTTGCAAATGCTCTTGCGCGAGGGCGTTCCCGTCCGGCAGCTTGGCACCATCCTCGAGGCCCTGGGCGACCACGCCTCGCGCGGCGGCAAGGACCCGGTGTTCCTGGTCGAGCAGGCGCGGCACCGGCTGTCGCGCGTGCTCTGCAGCCGCTACCGCGACGCCGACAAGAAGCTCTACGTCGTCACGCTCGACCCGCTCCTCGAAGAGCGAATCCGCGCCGCGGCCGAGTTCACCGAAAAGGGCCTCTTTATCCGCATGTCGCCCCAGGCCGTGCAGACCACCTGCGAGCGGATCGCCAAGGAGCTGGAGAAGCTGGCCTCGCGCGGCCGGCCGAACGTGCTGCTCGTGGGTCCGCACATCCGGCCGGCCGTCTGGCAGCTTGCCGCGCGGCGCATCCGGAAGCTGGTGGTGCTGAGCTACAACGAGATCACGCGCGACACGCAAATCGAATCGGTCGGCCTGGTGACCGACGAGGGTGGGAAATAACGCTAAGATTCCCCGGCGTGCAGAGCGCCGGTTTTCGCCAGAAGGACGATCGCCATGGACATTCGCACCTACAAAGCTCCCACGCTCCAGGAGGCGCTGGCCCTCGTGCGCCGCGACCTGGGCGAAACCGCCTCGATCCTGCACACCCGCGAGGTCTGCGGCAGCGCGCTCTTGCGCTGGATTCCCGGGCTGCGGCGGATCGAGGTGACGGCGTCGGCCGACGTCTACGTCCCCAGCCGGCTGCCTCCGCGCCACGACGCGGCGAGCGCGGAGCCGCTGTTCCGCGGTCGAACAGCGTCGCCGCCCGCGCGGTCCAGCGCCGACCTGGCCGAGCAGCTTCACGACTTGCAAGCGATGGTGGCCGACTTGTGCGCCTCGGCCAAGGCATCGGGACGGCCGGACATTCCGCCGGAGCTGTTCCAGCTCTACACGGACCTTATCGAGTCGGAAGTGGCCGACGACCTCGCGAGGCGGCTGGTGCAGCAGGTCCGCTCGCAGGCTTCGACCAGCGAGCTGGCCGATCCGCTTTTGGTGAAGGCGCGCGTGGCCAGCATGATCGAGTCGGACATCCGCGTGACCGGGCCCTTGCAGGTCACGCCCGGCCGGCGGCGGCTCGTTGCGCTCGTCGGGCCGACGGGCGTGGGCAAGACGACCACGATCGCCAAGCTGGCCGCCCACTACCGCCTCCGCGAAAAGCGGAAGGTCGGCCTGATCACCGTCGACACCTACCGCATCGCGGCCGTCGAGCAGCTTCGCACCTACGCCGACATCATCGACCTGCCGATGCAGGTTGTCTCCTCGCCGCGCGAAATGCGCGAAGCCGCCGCCCGCATGGCCGACGTCGACCTCGTGCTCATGGACACGGCCGGCCGCAGCCCCAAGGACGAAGTGAAAATCCACGAGCTGAAGAACTTCCTGGCCGAGGCCCAGACCGACGAGGTGCACCTGGTCCTGTCGGCCGTGGGGGGCGCGGCGGGCCTGGAGCGCACGGCCGAGCGCTTCTCCGTCGTCGGCACCACGGCCCTCATCCTGACCAAGCTCGACGAGGCGGCCGGCCTGGGGAACCTCCTCCCCCTCCTGCAGCGCTGCAAGCTGCCGCTCAGTTACCTGACGACCGGGCAGAACGTGCCCGACGACATCGAAGCCGCCGATCCACGCCGGCTGGTGGGGCTGGTGCTGGGGCTTTCGGCCACGACGGCGGGCGGAGGGGCGCGCCTCTAGAGCCGTCCGCTTCCAGGAGCGGCCGGCGGCGTGCACAGGGGTTCAGAGTATCGAGGCACAACGCATCGAAACGTTCGCAACATGGGTGGTCCCATGATCCACGATCAGGCCAAAGAACTTCGTCAACTCGTGCAGCTTGACCAGCGGCACCGCCCGGCCCCCAGCGCATCGGCGCCGGGGATCGTGGCGGTGATCGGCGGCAAAGGAGGCGTGGGCGCAAGCACGCTGGCCGTCCAGCTTGCCGCGGCGGTCCAGGCCGGCGGCTGGCAGTCGCTCCTGGTCGATGCCGACCCAACCGCCGCCGGCGCCACCGCGCTCTGCCGCCTCGAGCCGCGGCATACGCTGCTCGACGTGCTGGCCGGCCGGCGCAAGTGGCGCGAGACGGTCCTTCCCGGCCCGGGCGGAATCCAAGTGCTGCCCGGCCCCTGCGCCGACGACCGCTCCCAGGATTGCACCGAGCCGTCCCAGGCGCGCTTGATCGCCGAATTGCGATCGCCCGACCATCGCGCCGACGTGGTGCTGATCGACGCCGGCTGCGGCTCGACGGCCGGCGCGCGGCGCTTCTGGCACGCGGCCGATCTCGTCGTCGTCGCCACCTCGCCCGACATCGTGGCCCTGATGGACGCCTACGCGGCCATCAAGATCGCGACCGAAGGCCGCGCCTCGACGCCGATCGTGATCGTCGTCAATCGCGCTAAAAACGAGGACGAAGCCGCCGACGTGCAGGGCCGGCTGTCCCGCGCCTGCCAACGGTTCCTGGG
>JACOUI010000211.1 GCA_016177915.1 Planctomycetia bacterium | reverse complement strand
TCCCCCCCTTACGAAGGGGGGGTAGGGGGGGTTTGAGCCGCGAGCCGACTCTCCATGCGCACGGATTGCCAAGGGCTGTCGTCGTGGCGCATCGAGCCGCTCATCGTTCGCGGCCCGGCCTTTGGCGAGCATAACGCGGCCGGCGGGCATTGCAACTCTTTTGCCCGTCATGCCGCCGCCGACTGTAAACTGTCCGCATGGCATACGACGCGGCGATCGTGGGCGGCGGGATCGGCGGGGCCGTGCTGGCCAATTTGCTGGCGCGGCAAAAAAAGCGCGTGCTCGTGCTGGAGCGAAATCCGGGCCCGTCCAGCCGTGTCCGGCCGGAAATCCTCTGGCCCGCCACCGTCGCGCTGCTCCAAACGCTTCTGCCTCCTTCGACGGCGCCGCGCTGGCTGCTTCCACTCCAGGGGCTGATCTTCCGCCGAGGGAACCGCATCCTGGTAAAGGTCGATCGAAACAGCTTCGCGCGCGTGGGGGTCGACCCTGCGTCGACCGACCCGAACCAGACGCGAGAGCTGCTCCTTGGCACCGGCGATTTCGAGTTGCGGAGGGGCATGGAGGCGGTGAAATCGCTGTTTGACGGCCAGCGCTGTCGCGGCGTCCTGGCCCGCAACGTGGCGACCGGCCAGGACCAGGAAATTGAGGCCGCTTGGACGATCGGTGACGACGGGCCGGGATCGGTCATTCGGAAGGGTTGTGGCATCGGGCTGGCCACGCGCCCATTCCCGATGGACCTGGCCACGTTCGCCCTCGACTGGCCGGCGGAGTTTCCGGCGGCCACGGTTCACGCCTGGATCTGCGAACGGCCGCACAAGAGTCCGCTCTTGGCGCTGGGCGCGGTTCCCCTGCCGATGAATCGCGGCGTGTGCCTTGTCATCTCGTTTCCCCGCGACCCGCCGCAGGACGACCTGGTGCAAACGGCGCTGGCGGGCTGGACGGCGCGGCACCCGTTGATGGCGGCGGTCGTCGGCGAGCGCGAGTTTCCGCGCGACATGGTACGGATTCGCCTGCAATGGGGTCACGCGGAGCGGTACGGCGTGCCCGGGGCGGCCTGCCTGGGCGACGCGATCCACCCCGTCAGTCCCGCCGGCGGCCAGGGGGCCAACATGTCCGTGGCCGACGCCGCGGCCCTGGCTGACCTGATCGCTAGCGGCGCGGAAGGCGAGGATTTGATCCGCCGATACGAGCGCCGGCGGCGGCCGGCGAACCGGCGTTCGGTCGGTTTCACGCGCGGGGCCACGCGGTTCTTCACGCTGCCGGAATTCGCCGTGCGGGGGCTCTTTCCGCTTGCGTTTTGGAGCGCCCCGTGGCTGCCGGCGTTCGTCGGGCGCCGGCTGGTGAAGGCGGTGACGACGGCGTTTCAGGAACGTGCCGGAAACCCATGACGCGGTCGCCAATGGAAAAAAGGTCTTGAGTTTTCTAAAGTTATACTTTAAAAAACTCAAACATGCGACACGTCCCCCGCGCGCTGGAAAAACAAGTCAAGCGGGCCGCCGCGGGCTTCCCGGCGGTCGTCGTCACCGGTCCGCGCCGCGCCGGAAAGACCTGGCTCCTGCGGCGGATGTTCCCCGGCGCCGGCTATTACCTGCTGGAAGATCCGGATATCGTGGCCCGGCTGCGGGCCGATCCGCAGGGATTTCTCGACGGCGTCAAAACGCCCGCCATCCTCGACGAAGTGCAGAACGTGCCCGAGGTCTTCGCGCACGTCCGCTCGCGGATCGATCGGCGTCCGCGGCGCAGCGGGCAGTGGCTCTTGACCGGGTCGCAGGAGGCGCCCTTGATGCAGGGCGTGTCGGAGTCGATGGCGGGACGCGCCGCCGTGCTGCAGTTGCTGCCGCTTTCCACGCGCGAGACGCCCAGGGTGACGCTGCTGCACGGGGGTTATCCCGAAGCGCTGGCCCGCCCCTCGGTGGCGCGGCTCTGGTTCAGCTCCTACGTGCAGACGTACCTGGAGCGGGACGTCCGCGCCGTGACCAACGTGCGCGATCTGGCCACGTTTCGCAGGTTCCTGGCCTTGCTGGCCGCGCGGCACGGTCAGACTCTCAACAAGAGCGACCTGGCGGCGCCGCTTGGCGTCAGCGTGCCCACGATCGCCGAGTGGCTGGGCGTCTTGGAGACGACCGCGCAAATCCTGATTGTCCCGCCCTACTTCGAGAACCTCGGCAAGCGGCTCGTCAAGTCGCCCAAGGTCTATTACGCCGACTCCGGCCTGGCGTGCCATCTGCTGGGCGTCGAAACGGCCGCCGAGCTGGCCAAATCGCCGTTTCGAGGGCCATTGTTCGAAGGCTTTATCGCGGCGGAGATCGTCAAGGCCCAAGTCAACGCAGGGCTGCGGCGCGAGATCTACTTTTTCCGGGATGAGCAAGGCCTGGAGGTCGACTTCGTCGTGCCGCGTCGTCGGTCGTTGCTCTGGCTTGTGGAGTGCAAGGCCGGCAGGACGGTCACGCCCGCGATGGCGGCGCCCCTCAGACGGTTGGCGGAGGCCTTCAAAAAGCAGCGACGCGCAGGAACCAGGGTCGAGATGTTCCTGGTCCATGAGGCGCTGCAGGGCGGAATGCAAACGTCGGCCGTCGCGCCGGGCGTAAAGGCCCTGCCCTGGCGGGACTTTTTGAACACGTTTTAGAGACCGGCGTAACGCGACGGCGTAGATTGTGGCTTCGGCTCGCCGAAGCAAGCGCTACTTTTCGCTTCGCTCCATCAACCAGGCGTTGCTGTCGAAGCTCATGACGGAAAAGGCCAGGTGCTTTCCGTCCGGCGACGGAGTCGGATTGGCCAGCCATTGATTGTCCTTCCGCAGCAGGACACCCTGAGCCTTGTAGACGACGCCCATGCCGCCGCCGCCAAGCTCATCCATGATCCGGTAATGGGAGATGGTCTTGCCGATCACTGTAGCGCGGTTCCTGGCTGAATGAAGCCGTGCCTTCCGCGCCCGTGGACGTGGGCGGCGCGTGGCGACATTATCGCACCCTGCCGGACGCCGTGCCAGCGCGGCGGCCGGCGAGTTTCAACTCGGTTTCGGGCAAGGAAGGGCGGGCGGCGCCCACCTACGCTCTACCGGCGCTCCGATTCACTAGACGGGAAACCCGCTCTGGGCGCGCGCTGAGAATACGAAAACGGAGGTTCACCCCCCGCTCACCGGCGGAATGCAGGCCACTTCGTTCTTCTCCGAAAGCCGCGTCCCGTCCGTCGCGTACTCCGCGTCCACCGCAAACCGCGTCTGCGCCAGGATCGCCGCCAGCGGCGGATGCCGCTCGGCCAGAACGCGGCGCAGGTCGGCCACGGTCGACCCCTCCGGAAGCTCGATCTCCGCGACGTCGCAGCCCGCAAGCTGCCGCGCCACCGCAAAAAGTAGCACCCGCACTCTCACGTCACCACCAGCTCCTCGCCTTGCGCGGTCAAAAGCGCTTCGGCCTCGGGCATCGCGCCATAGGCCAGCGCCAGGATTTTCAAGGGATGGATCGTCGGCTTGGTCGTGCCCTGCTCCATTTGCATTTTGCAGGCGCTGCATTCGGTCGTGCCTGCCTGCACGCTGCTCTGCCGCAGGCTGGAAATGAGCGGCCAGCCGGCGCGGAGGCTGCTGCGGTAGTTCTCGCGCTTGAGGCCGAACGTCCCCGCCATGCCCGAGCAGCCGGCTTCGACGTGCTGCACCGCCAGCGCCGGCACGAGCCGCAAGAGGTTCAGGCCGGCGGAATCGGGATACAGCGCCTTGAGATGGCAGGGCATGTGATAGGCCAGGGCCGCGTTGACGGGCCGGAAATCGAGCTGCAAGTTGCCGCCCTGGTGCAGCCTCCAGAGGTACGTGCAGGCTTCGAGGGTGTTCTCGGCCACGAGCCGCGCGTCGTCGTCGTCGATGAGGGCGGGATACTCGCGCACGAGGCAGAGCACGGCCGACGGCTCCGTGGCCACGATCGTGTAGCCCTGCCGGACGGCCTCCGCGAGGATGTGCACGTTGTGGGCCGCGACGCGCCGCGCCCGATCGAGCGCGCCGAGCGAGATCATGGCCATTCCCGACTGCTGCTGCTTGGGGTGGACGTAGACGGCCACGCCGTTGTGTTCGAGCACAGCCACGAGCGCTTCGCCGAGCTGCGCGTCGAAGTGGTTGACGTAGTTGTCGAAGAAGAACAGCACCTTGCGGCCGGTGCGGCGCGTGGGTCGCGTGAGACGGCGGCGGGCGGCGCGCATCAGGAACGTCTTGCGCTCGAAGCGCGGCAGCTTTCGGCCCTGGGCGATCCCCAGCAGCTTTTCCACGAACCACCGCGCCTGCCGGTTGCGGATGATCCAGTTCGTAAAGGGGAGCATCATCCGGCCGATTTTCCCGACGAGGTCCAGGCGCGTCAGCACGCCGTCGGAAAAGGGCAGCCCCTTGGCCCGCACGTAGGCCGCCTTGGCCTCGACCATCATCCGCGGAATATCGACGTTGGCGGGGCATTCCAGGCGGCACATCTGGCAGTTGACGCAGAGATCGGCCACGGCCTTGAAGTCGTCGCTGGCCAGCGCTTCGGCCGGGAGCTCGCGGCTCAAGATTCCTCGCAAGAGGTTCGCCTTGGCCCGCGGTGAGGCCTCCTCGGTCGGGGCGAAACGGAAGATGGGGCACATCCGCACGTCGGGCGATTCGGACCGGCAGGCCCCGCAGCCGTTGCACGCCAACACCGCCTGCGACAGCTCGGCGCGCGACCAGTTGAGCTGCAATTCGACGACCTGCGGTTTTTCCTCGGCGGCCGGCGCGGGGCCGGTCGGCGGTTCGGCTACCGCGACGGCGCCCGGCTCGCGCGAAACGCCTTGGTCCTCGATCAGCTCCCGCTCAGGCACATCGGCGCCGGCGGCAAACGCCTCCACCGGCACCGTCGTCACAGAATTCGCCGCTTCCGCCGCCGGCGCTTGCGCTGCCCCGTTCGCCGCCAGCTCGCGCGGTCGCAGGTTCCGCGTCATCAGCTCGGGGTCGTCGCCGATGACCTTGCCGGGATTGAGAATGTTGAGCGGATCGAAGATGCGCTTCACCGCCCGGAACACCTCGTAGGCCGCGCCGTATTGCCGCCGCACGAAGGGGGTGCGGCTCAGGCCGTCGCCGTGCTCCCCGGCGATTGTGCCTCCCGATTGGAAGACGGCCTCGTACAAGTCGGCGGCCAGCGCCGGCATCTTGCGGAGGTCGTCCGCGTTGGCCAGGTCCATGAACGGCCGCAGGTGCAACTGCCCGTGCCCCGCGTGGCCGAACAGCGACGCCACCACCTGGTGCGCCTTGAGGATGTTCTGCATGTCCACAAAGAACTTGGGGAGCGCCGCGGGCGGAACGGCCAGGTCCTCGACGAACGGGATCGCGCGGGCGGAGCCTTTGAGGCGATAGAGAGTGGGCACGACCTTCAGGGCCAGCCGCCAAAAGAGGTTGAGTTCTTCGGCGTCGAAGGCCATCCGCGAATCGAAGGCGTACCGCCGCTTGCGGCGAATGCGGTCCACAATCGCGGCCACCTGATCGTGCACCTCGGCCGGATTGTCTCCCTCGCACTCGACGAGCAACAGCGCCTCGGCGTCGAGGGGCAGCAGGGCCGCGTACCGCGCGTCGCTCTCCCGCGCTAGCGCCATGTGCCGGCGGTCCATGATGTCGCAGGCGCTGGGCGCCAGGGTCGTGATTTCCAAAGCCGCCCGCGCCGCCTGATCGAGCCGATCGAAAAACAAAAGCGCCACGGCCCGGTGCCGCGGCAGCGGCTGCGTGGCCAGCGTGGCCTCGGTGATGAGCGCGAGCGTCCCGGCCGAGCCGGCAATGATTCGCGCCACGTTCAGCGATCCCTCGGCCAGCACGTCCGCAAGCTGATAGCCGCTGCGATTCACCAGGCTCTTGGGCTGCTTCGCCTTGAGCAGCGCCTCGTCGCGGCGGATGACTTCGGCAAGCCGATAAACCAGGTTCGCCCGGCGGGCCTCGGGTCCCGTCGCGCCCGGATCGGCGGCCTGCGCCGGCACCGGCTCGTTGCCGACTTCCATCACCGTCCCGTCGGCCAGCACCACGTGCAGGCTGACGACGTGCCGCCGGGCGGAGCCGTAGCGGGGCCAGTGGCTGCCCCCGTTATCGAGCGCGATGACGCTGCCCATCGTGGTCACGCCGCTCATGGCCGGGTCGGGTCCGAACTGCCGGCCGAATTTCCGCAGGTGCGCGTTGAGCCGCTCGTGGACGACGCCCGCCTGCACGCGGACGGTATAGGGACCGCCACGGGCGATGTCCGGCGTGCCGGAGTGCAGCACGCGCCGCAGGTGCTTGGCGAAATCGATGACCACGCCCGGCCCAAGGCTCTCGCCCGCCAGCCCCGTCCCCGCCCCGCGCGCGTGGACCGGGATCATGTTCTCCTGGCAGTAGTGGACGACGGCGGCAACGTCGGCCGTCGAGCGGGGCAGCACGATCGAAAGCGGCTTGATCTCGTAGATGCTCGCGTCGCTGGCGTAAAGCTGGCAGAACACCTCGTCGCAGCGCACCTCTCCCGCGACCAGCCCGCGCAGGTCTTCCTGAAGCCGCGACCGCTGTTGATCCATGGGAGGGGCTAAAGGGATTGTGGCGATTGGCTAGAGGGAGAAATCGCTCCCTGGAATCCGAACCGGGCGCCGAGGTTGCAACCCTCTAGCCTACGGCCTCCAGCCTAAAGCCTCTAGCCTCTGGCCTTTTCCTTCAGCCGAATCGCCTGCTGTCGGTAGCGCTCGTGGACCGTCAGGTCGAAGGGCCGGTCGTCGTTCTGCACGGCCTCGTCGCGGTAGATCGCGCCGCAGGCGTAGCACATCAGCGCGTTTCCGCAAAAAAAGTACAACAGCAGGTCGATGAGCGCCGTCGCGAACAACACGGCGAACGTCGGGTAAAGCCAGTGGTAATACCAGGTCACGCAGCTCGCCGCGAAGCCGAGAATAACGATTGTCACCCCCAGCCGCTGCGGAAAGTCCTTCCTCGCGAAAAGGTCCGTGCTCGGGCAGGCGAGGCAGCGCGTCAACTTTCTGCCGCTCTTAGCGTCTTGTTCAAAGGCGTCGGCGGGGATCGTGAGGTTGAGTCCGCAGGCGCGGCAGACGAGCGCCTTGCTCTCCGCCGAGACTTCGTCGCGGGCGATCTGCTCGCACTTTGGGCAGCGGAAGGTGACGTGCATGGGGGCCTTTTTGGCCCATGATACGGCGCACTTCGCAAGGCGTCGACGCGGTCTACGCGCTCAAAAACCTGTCCCGCGCCACCACCGGCCAGCGCTCGGTCGCCCGGCCGCCGTCAATCACCACCGCGTGCTGGTGCAGCGCCACCGTCGGGCAGACGTGGAAAGGAATGGCGTACAGTACGTCGCCGGGTTGGAACCGCTCGGCCGCCGACGTCTCGATTGTCAGGTGCTCCTCGTTGTGAATGATCGGCTTGGCGTCCGGCAGATCGAGAAAGGCGACGCGCGGGTCGGGGTTGTCGGGCGAGACGGCCTTGTAGCCCAGGTCCAGGCACAATCGCCCGGCGCCGGTCGGCCCCGGGCGCGGCTTGCTGATCACGCGCGTCAAGAGAACGGCCGCATGCAGAAACACTAGGTCCGGAAATTTGCCGGCGTAGCTCGCGTCCCAGAAGACGCACGTGCCGGGGCTGCACTCGACGTCCCGCCGCCGGGCGTGGCAGGGGAAGGTCGGCGTCCCGCCGGCCACGACGCGCGGCACGGGCAGGCCCGCCGCCACGAGCTTCTTTTGCAGCGCCTCAACCGGGGCGAACGCCTCGTCGCAGTGCTTCGTCCGCTCGGCCGGGTCGCGGTCGCGGTGCTGGCCGTCGTAAACGTGCAAGCCCCCCGGCCGAACGCCCGGCAATTCCGCTAGCAGGCGATAGAGCGCCTTGGCCCGCTCGCCCGGCGGAACGCCCGAGCGGCCCATACCGTTGTCGATATCGAGGAGCACCTCGGCCGAAAGAAGTTTTTCGGCGGCCAGCCGCGCGGAGAGCGCCCGGATGGCCGCCTCGTCGTCGGCCAGCGCCAGGAACTTCGTCTGCGGAAACTGTTTTACGAGCGCCGCGAACCGCTCGATCTTGGGACCCAGAAGCTGGTACGCCAGGAACACGTCGCGGGCCCCACAGCGGGCGACCATCTCGGCCTCGGCGGGCGTGGCGCACTTGAACTTGTCGATGCCGGCCTCAAGCTGCATGCGGATGACCTGCGGCATCTTGTGCGTCTTGACGTGCGGCCGCAGCCGGGCTGTCCCGCCGGCCATCTCGATCATCCGCCGCACGTTCTCCCGCACGCGGTCGGGATAGACCAGCAGTGCGGGGGAATCGATCTCAGCTTCGTTCGCTACCCGGTACCAAGCGGTCGTCATGGCGATGGCCTCTCGACCACTTTTCTAACACCAACGCGCAGCGCAAGCGAGGGCGCGGGGCAATGGTTGGTTGAACTGCGGACACACGCACGCTGGCCGGTTACACTGGTCGAGGAGCACGAGACCCAATCCGGAGCGAGGACCGTCCCATGACATCCGCCCGCCCGCTACGCGCTCTCTCGATTGTGACGACGACCGCGTTGATCTTTCTGACACTCGCGACGAGCGCACTCGCCCAAGACGCCAAGAAACCCGCACCAAAACCCGCCAACCAGCGCCCCGCCGCCAGCGAGCCGACGTACCCGCCGCGGCTGCCCGGCGGACAGGAGGTCGTCACCGACAACTCGCCCGATTTTCTCAAGGCCCCCGACACGCTCCGCGAAGGCGTCGCCGTCGCCAAGACGCCCCCCACCGTCGATTTTCTCTTCTATCCCGGCCAGAACTATCCCGGCAAACCCTGGTCGAACTGGGGCGACGGCCTGGCCACGGGCGGAAAATACTACTCGGCCATCGGCGACCACCTGGCCATCGGCGAAAAGGGCGGCGGCGAGCACGGCACGGGCACGGCCTTCGTTTTCGAGTACGAACCCCAGACCCAATCGCTGCGGCAGCTTGTGGACGTGGCGAAGCTGCTCAACCTGCCCGAGGGCCACTACACGCCCGGCAAGATTCACAGCCGCCTCGACCTGGGCAGCGACGGCTGGCTCTACTTTTCGACGCACCGCGGCTCGCCGCGGGCGGCCAACGACGCCAACCACTACACGGGCGACTGGATCATCCGCTGCAATCCTGCGAGCGGGAAGGCGGAGGTCGTCGCCCACGGGCCTGTCCCGAAGCACAGCATCCCGTGCAGCGTGCTGGACCCGCAGCGGCTCATTTTCTACGGCGGCACGGCGGCCGGCCCAGACGCTCTGGACCAGTCGATCAACTTCCTGGCCTACGACGTGAAGAACAAGAAGGTGCTCTACGCAGGGAAAAACGGCCCGCCGCGATATTTGCTCTTTGCCCGTTCGACCGGCCGCGTCTACTTTGTGGCCGAGAAGGACGAAGGCCCGCTGATGCGTTTCGATCCGTCGTCGCCCGGCCCGCCGCAGGCGGTGGGCGGCGAGATCGGCCTGCGGGCCGCGACGCAGGAAACGCCGCAGGGCTTCGTTTACACCGTCTCGACCGGCCAGCGCTCAAGCGACGCCGACCTCTGGTCGTTTAACACGAAGAGCGAGGAGATCAAAAAGATCGGCACGGCCGCCGCCTCGCAGGCCTACGTGGCCTCGATCGACGCCGACCCGGCGGGGCGCTACCTTTACTACGTGCCCGGCGCCCACGGCGGCAGCGAGCGCGACGGCTCGGCGGTCGTGCAGTTCGACGTGAAAACGGGCAAGAAGAAGGTGATCGCCTTTTTGCACCCGTTCTACCAGGAAAAGTACGGCCTGGCGCTCAAGGGCACGTACAGCACGGCCGTCTCGGAGGCGGGCGACAAGCTCTACATCACCTGGAACGTCAGCCGCGGCAGCCGGGCGTGGGACTCGTGCGGGCTGACGGTGGTGCACATTCCGGAGTCGGAGCGCGTGCCGTAGTGACGTCCAAGCGTAGGACGCATTGGAAAATGCGTCGTTGCCCGGCGACGCGCCTTCGAACGGTCGTCGCCGCTCGGCACTTCGTGGATCGACAATCGCCGCAAACGCATTTTCAATGCGTCCGAGAGGAGATGACGATGACCGACATCCGACGCGCATTGAAAGGCGTGATTCACGGCAAGACAATTGAGCTTGCCGACGATCCCGGTTTGCCCGAAGGCCAGATCGTCACGGTCATTGTGCAACCGGAGGGCGTCAAATCGCTCGAAGGTCTGCTGCGCTCGGCCGGCGCCTGCGCCGACGAAGCTGACGACCTCGACGCCTACATGGCCTGGAATCGCCAGCAGCGCAAGGCTGGGACGCATTGAAAATGCGTCGCGTGCGCTCGATGCGACGGGGCCACGAACTTCGGCGCGGCGACGGCATTGAAGGGGCGCAGCGAGTCGCGCGACGCATTTTCCAATGCATCCTACGATAGACTCACAGCGCCGCCCTACTCCGGATACAGCGGCGTGCTCAAATACCGCTCGCCCAAATCCGGCAAAACCGCCACGATCAGCTTCCCCGCGTTCTCCGGCCGCTTGGCCACCTCGACGGCCACGTGCGCCGCCGCCCCGGAGCTGATTCCGCCCAAAATGCCCTCCTCGCGGGCCATGCGGCGGGCCATCTCGAAAGCGTCGTCGTCGGCGACCTGGATCACCTCGTCGATCACTTCCAGGTTCAAAACGTCCGGAATGAACCCCGCCCCGATCCCCTGGATCTTGTGCCTTCCGGGCTTGAGCGGCTGGCCCTGCATCTTCTGCGTGATGACGGGGCTGCTCGTCGGCTCCACCGCGATGCACTTGAAGCTGGGCTTGCGCTTCTTAATGACCTCGCCCACCCCCGTGATCGTCCCGCCCGTCCCGATCCCCGAGACGAGAATGTCGGCCTTGCCCTGCGTGTCGGTCCAGATTTCCTCGGCCGTGGTGCGGCGGTGGATTTCCGGGTTGGCGGGGTTTTTGAATTGCTGCGGCATGAAGCTATTGGGCGTGGAGGCGACCAGCTCCTCGGCCTTGGCCACGGCGCCGGGCATGCCTTTGTCGCCGGGTGTGAGCACGATCTCCGCCCCGAAGGCCTTGAGGAGCCGCCGCCGCTCCAGGCTCATCGTCTCGGGCATGGTGACGACGATCTTGTAGCCCTTGGCGGCGCAGCAGAAGGCCAGGCCGATGCCCGTGTTTCCGCTCGTCGGCTCGATGATGACGGTGTTCTTGTTGATTTTGCCGTCGCGTTCGCCGGCCTCGATCATGGAGACGCCGATGCGGTCCTTGACGGACCAGAGGGGGTTGAAGTATTCGAGCTTGGCGAGCACGACTCCCTTGGCGTCGCCCACGACGCGGCGGAGCTTGACCAGCGGCGTGCGGCCGACGCACTCGGTGATGCTCTCGTAGATCTGGCCATGGAACGGACGCGGCGAAGCCATCGAAGCACCTCCCAGGATTCGTTCGTAGTGACCGCATTCATGCGGTCTGTGTTTGTAGTGACCGGATTCATCCGGTCCGGCCGTCGATCAGGAGCCATTACCGCGGCGAAAACAGAATAACGGTTCGTCGTGGGCAACGCCACGGTCCGTTGGAGTACCGCCCGTTGGAGTACGCCTGTTGGAGTACCGCCTTTAGGCGGTCCGGGTTCATAGTGACCGCATTCATGCGGTCCGCGTTGGTAGTGACCGGATTCATCCGGTCCGTGTTCGGCGAGTTAGCAGGAAGGACCGGATGATCCGGTCACTACGAACGGAATCAAATCCCCCCGCCGCCGGCGAACTCCAGCTCCACGTCCAGGGGCCGGCGGACGTTTTCCTCCGCGAAGGCGTTCATGTCGAAGACCAGCGTCTCGGCGTCCGCCCGCTCGTCTCGGCTGCGCCGCGCCGGCTCGACGGCGACGTTCCGCGGCCGGCTGAAGTGGATCATGTAGCCGCCCAAAAGCTCGTCGTGCTCCATCGGCTGCACGCGGCCCGAGGCGCTCGCGGCCCGCGCCAGGATCGAGAACCGCCCCGGCGCGCCGACCTCCCACAGGTATTCCCACAAGGTCCAGCAATAGGGCGTTCGGGGGCCGATCAGCTCGGCTTCGGTCCACGACCGGCCGCCGTCGGTGCTCACCTCGACCCGGCCCACCGGCTCCTGCCCGGCCCAGGCCACGCCGAAAACGCGGCTGGTGCCCAGGCCCAGCGTCTCGCCCTCCTGCGGGCGGATGATCTCCGATTTGACCGGCATCGGACCGACGACGACCGTCTCCGCGCCGGCCGGCGTCTGCTGCTGGATCGTGTACTTCTTGGTCTGGAAGTACCCATCGAATGCCTGATCCAGCACTTCGATCCGCGACAGCCACTTCACCGACGCCACGCCGTACCAGCCCGGCACGAGGAGCCGCAGGGGAAACCCGTGAATCGGCTCCAGCGGCTGCCCGTTCATGTGCGTGGCCAGGAGCGTGTCGCGCTCGAGGGCCTTGGCCAGCGGCAGGGTGCGGGCGAAGTTCATCGGCTCGGGATGGTCGGCCTCGCTGCCGCGGTCGCAGCCCTCGAAGAGCACGTCGACGGTGCCCGGCCGCATGCCCGCTCTTTCCAATAGCGCCTTGAGCGGCACGCCCGTCCACTCGGCGTGCCCGATCGCCCCGGCCCCCCACTGCACGCCGTGAACGTGCGGCGTGAGGAACGACCGGCCGTTGCCGGCGCATTCCATGGTGGCAAAGACGGTCCGCTCCGGAAGCTCGGCCAGGTCCGAGAGCGAAAGCGCGAGCGGCCGCTCGACGAGTCCCTCGACCGACAGCCGCCACGTGGCCGCGTCGATCCGCGGCTCGTCGAAATGGTTGCGGACGAAGAAGAGCCGGTTGGGCGTGACCCAGCTCGAGGCCTGCTCCAGCGGCGTCTCGCTGTTCTCGGGCACGGCGGTCACAATCCGGCGCTCTTCGTTCATAGGGTATTCCCAAAGTTAGATGCCGGCCGCCTCGCAGAACTCGATGAACATCGGTTCGACGCCGCGCGTGCGGTCGGTGATCGAGTACGTCCCCATGTTGAGGAGCGGCGGCGAATAGACGTGCAGCGTCACCAGGTCCTCGTCGCCGGCCTGCAGGTTCGACACCTGGTGTAGGTCGCTGTCCTGGCTGCCGGTGACGGAGCCGGCCGCCAGCTCGCGCGACGTGACCGCCCGCACCAGGCCGTTGGGGGCGAAGTCGAACACGGTCTCCGTGGCCACGCCGCGGAGCACGCGCACGGCGCAGCTCGAGCCGGCGTGGTCGTGGATCGGGCTGCGCTGGCCGTTCTTCCAGCAGAGGACGACGACGTGATACCACTCGCCGCCGCAGACGAGGTTGCGCGTGTAGCCCCGCTCCGAAAAGCGGGCGTAGCCAGCCACGTCGCGGAAGTCGATCTGGATGCCGGCAAGCCGGGCCATCAGATCCGCCAGCGGTGCGCGGCGTTCCAGCCGTTCCAGGTACTCGACCAGCGATTGCAACGAGCGCGCCATGGCCGAACGCTCCCTCACGCGGGGAATGGGGCCATTATACCAGGCGAAATCGGCCGGGCGAACCAATTGCCGGGCGGAAATGCGGCGTCCCGGGCCGGACATACGAAACGTGCAAATCCGCGAAACCACGTTTCGCGCGGCCCCGGCCGTTGGGTAAACTGATGGCGGCTAAGGGAGGTTCCCGGGCATGTTTCGCGCCGCTGCAATTCGGCTTCTGACCTGGCTGGCCGTCGGGCTTTTCGGCCCGCTCGGCCTTGCCGACGACTTCACGCCCGAGCAGCGCGGCTACTGGGCCTTGCAGCCGGTGCGGCGGCCGGCCGTTCCGCAAACAAGCGACGCCTGGTGCCGCAACGAGATCGACGCCTTCATCCTGGCGCGGCTCAAGGAGAAGGGGCTTTCTCCCGCCCCGGTGGCCGACCGGGCCACGCTCCTGCGCCGCGCGTGCTTCGATCTCACCGGCCTGCCCCCCACGCCCGAAGAGGTCGAGCAGTTTCTGGCCGACGCCGACCCCAATGCCTACGAGCGGCTGATCGACCGCCTCTTGGCCTCGCCCCGCTACGGCGAGCGCTGGGGCCGGCACTGGTTGGATCTCGTGCGCTACGCCGAAACCGACGGCTACAACCAGGACGCGACCCGCGACCACGCCTGGCGCTACCGCGACTACGTCATCGACGCCCTCAACCGCGACACGCCGTACGACCGGTTCATCTGGGAACAGCTTGCGGGGGACGAACTGCTCGGCGGCACGGGCGAGACGCCCGTCGGCGGCACTGGCAAGATGCCAGTGGCACCCGCCGAACGGGCCCGGCTGCTGGCCGCCACCGGCTTTTTGCGGCACTGGCCTTATGAGTACAACCAGCGGCACGTCGCCTTGCAGTGGGAGACGATCTTGAGCGACGTGACGGACGTCACGGGCCAGGTCTTCCTGGGCCTCACGGTCCAGTGCGCCCGCTGCCACGACCACAAGTACGACCCGATTTTGCAGCGCGATTATTTCCGCCTGCAGGCGCTGGTGGCCCCGATTCTTCCCCGGGACGAGGTCCTGTTCCCGTCGCCGGAGGACGAGTCGAGCTACCTGGCGCAGAAGGTCCTCTGGGAGGACGCGACGGCGGACGTGCGGAAGCAGCTTGCCGAGCTGGAGGCCCCCTACGGGGAAAAGCTGCGGCAGGAGCGCGTCGCCACGTTTCCCGCGGAGATTCGGCGCCTGCTGCAAAAGGCCCCGGAAGACCGCTCGCCGCGCGAGATCCAGCTTGCCTGCCTCGCCGAGCGGCAATTCGCCTTCCCGATTGAGGAGCTGGCCAAGCTGATCAAGGGAGAGGAGAAGAAGCGCTGGGAAGCGCTCCGCAAGGAACTGGCCCAACACGACGGACTCAAGCCCGCCGGTCCGCCGACGGTGATGGCCGTCTGCGACGCCGCCAGCGAGCCCCCGCCCACGATCATCCCCGGCGAAGGAGATTTTTCCGAACCCGCAACGCACGTGGCGCCGGGCTTCCTCTTGATCCTCGACGCGCGACCGCTTGACGAATCCGTAGGACGGACTTCAGTCCGTCCTCTTTCCGGCGTCAGCCGGCGCTCCGCCCTGGCCGCCTGGCTGACGAGCCGCGACAACCCCCTTGTCGCCCGCGTCCTGGTCAACCGCCTCTGGCAGGGGCATTTCCGCCGCGGACTGGTGGCCAACCCCAACGACTTCGGCCTGCAGGGCGGGCCCTGCTCGCACCCGCAGCTTCTCGACTGGCTGGCCGATGAGTTCGTTTCCCGCGGCTGGAGCCTCAAGCAAATGCACCGCCTGATGATGACCTCCGCGGCCTATCGCCAGGCATCCACGGCCTCGCACGCGCCTGCCGTTCGCGCGCAGGCCGCCGACCCCGAAAACCTGCTCCTCTGGCGGATGCGCACCGGCCGGCTCGAGGCCGAGTCCGTCCGTGACGCCATGCTCGCCGCCTCGGGCAACCTCAACCTCGCGATGGGCGGGCCGAGCGTGCTGGACGCCTTGCCCGAGGGGATCAGCGCCCGGCACGCCTGGAAACCGACGGCAAGCGCCCGCGAGCGCGACCGCCGGTCGGTGTACCTGTTCGTGAAGCGCAATCTGCTGCACCCGCTGCTTGAATCGCTGGACATGCCCGACCCGCACTTAAGCTGCGCTCGCCGCCAGGTGACGACGACGGCCCCGCAGGCCTTGATTTTGATCAACGGGCCCTGGTCGCTGGCGCAGGCGCAGTCGCTGGCGGGTCGCGTGCTGGCCCAGACCGGCTCGTTCAGCGAGGCGGCCGTGCGCGAGACGTATCTGGCCGCCCTGGGCCGTGGGCCGACCGCCGCGGAAATCGACCAGGCCCTCGATTTCGTGGCGCGGCAAACTGAAATCATCGAGCAGCGCGGGGACGGCGGGCCGCTCGCCCTGCCGCGCTGCGAACGCCCGCTGCCGGAGCTTCCCCCGGCCCGGGCCGCGGCGGTGGTTGATTACTGCCACGTGCTTCTCAACGCCAGCGAGTTCCTCTACGTCGATTGAACTTATGCCGCTGCTGCTGGCCTTCGATCTCCTGCCCGCCGTCGGCAGCCTGCTCATCGGCGGCGGCGTTTTTTTCGCCTGCTGGTGGATCGCCCGCGCCCTGGCCACGAAGGACCTCGAGCACGGGGCGGAATGGCGCTACGACGTCAGCCGCATCAACGAGCTAAGGCGCCACGACGTGTGGTTCCGCGTCTTTCAGCCGCTGATCCGCTTCCTGGCGAAGCTCAATCGCGTCGCCTTCCACGATGCGCTCCCCGAAACCCAAAGGCAAATCCTGGCCGCCGGACTGTCCCGCTTCTGGCTGGCCGAGGAATACCTGGCCCGCATGCAGCTTTTTTCCCTGCTGCTCCTGCCCGCTTACGTCTTCTTCTGCATTCGCGTGATGGGAGCGGCGGGCGCGATCTTCGGCTGCGTCCTCGCCGCCGTCACGTTCTTCCTCCTCCGCCGCCGGCTGGCGGGGCAGGCCCAGAAGCGCCTGGTCCTCATCAAGCGCCGCATGCCGTACCTCTTGGACCTCTTGACGCTCTTGATGGAGGCCGGCTCGACCTTCCTCTACGCCATGCGGCAGTCGGTCGAGGAGCTTTCGGGCCATCCGGTTTCGGCGGAGCTCGGCCGCGTGCTCGTCGACATGAACCTGGGCAAGACGCGGCGGCAGGCGTTCGAGGGGATGCGCGACCGGCTCAGCGACGACGAGGTGACGGGGATCATCATGGCCATCCTGCAGGGCGAGGAGCTGGGGACGCCCCTGGCCAGGATCTTTCGCACGCAGGCCGACGTGCTGCGCATCAAGCGCACGCAGCGGGCCGAGACGATCGCGGGCGAGGCGGGCGTCAACATGCTGCTCCCCGGCGTGCTGGTGATGGCCTCGACGGTGCTCATCATCTTCGGGCCGTTCATTTTGAATTACCTGTACTCCGACATCGGGCTGTGACCGCTGCGTGCAACGAGACCTCCTGCCTCCACCGACCCCGCGTCGGTGGGGCAGCGATTGGTGAGCTATGCCGGAGCCGATCTACACGACGTCGAACTGCCGTCCGGCCTATCAGCTCCGCTGGTCGCTTGCGCTCTTTGCCGCGGCAGATATTCCGCCCCCAGGCGCTTGGCTCGCTCCCGTTCAAATTGCCGTTGAAACCGACGGCGTGCGAATCCTGGATTTCCATTTCCAGCCGCCCAACGTCCAACTGTTCCTCGTAAGCACGCAGCCTCCTACTGCCCCGCCAGAAATCGTAAAATCGGTTAAGGGCCGATTGCAGCACGAGATTTCGGCCCACGTTCCAAGGGCTTTTCAGCGCAACTTCTCGCTTACCTCCGTGGGCGGCGCGAAGCGCGAGGCCGTCGAAGCCTACGTTGCCGACCAGTTGGGCAATCATCGAATGGCAGACGATCGCGTACAGGAGCGGTTGCAGGAGTTCCAGTTGTCGTTTCCGGTGGAGGCCGGATGAGTCCTTGTTCATGCCGGGTCTGTAGCCGTCAATCGTGGCCCCACCGACACGGGGTCAGACACGGGGTCGGTGGAGGCCGGTTGCACGACTTCCGCGGACCTTGCGCTCCATTGGCCGTCGCACCATCGGGCAGCGCGAGCGAGGAGCCTGAAGCGTTGTGGACGGGCGCGCAAAAACAAAGCCGGCCCGGGTTTCGCCGGGCCGGCGTGAGGATCAGAGGTAACGAGCGGACGCGCGGGTGCTAGAACCCGCCGCCGCCGCCGAAGCCGCCGCCGCCGAAGCCGCCGCCGCCGCCACCCCCGCCAAACGGGTCGCCGTTGCCCTGGCCGAAGCCGCCGCCGCCGAAGCCCTGGCCGCCTTGGCCGCCTTGGCCTTGGCCGCCGGTGCCGGTCGTGAAGTTGAACGTATTCACTTCGGCGATGCCGGAGAAGAACGGGAGGGCCGAGACGCGGACGTAGCGCCGGTCGGCCGAGATGACGGCCGAGGCGGACAAGTTCGCGCCTTCCGGGAGCACGGCGATGATCGGCTGATAGCCGACGGCGCCGCGGCGGAAAGGTCCGCGGCGCAGTTCGGCGGCCGCCTGCGCCTGGGCGAAGTGGAACGCGGCCAGCGTCGACGGGTCGGCAAACATGCGAATCTGCTGCGCCAGCACGTGCCGGCCGGCGGCGGCCTGGCGGGCCGCCACGGCGACCTGCTGGTCGGCCAGCGCTTCCTGCCGCCGTCCGCCGCCGAACGCGACGGCCAGCACCGTGTCGTCGTCGTCGACGGTCGCGGTGTGGACCTGCTCGCGCTGCGCGGTGGACAGGAAATGGCTGACGACCTTGACGGTGACCTTGCCGCCCGCCGGCTTGCCCCACACCCGCCGCAGCAGGATCTTGTAGTCGCCGTTGAAGCCCTCGGGGCAGACGTACGACTCGGTGTGGGCGCCCTTGGGCAGGTCCGGGTCGACGAGTCCCGGCGTATCGCCCAGCAGCACGCCGCCGGAGGTCGTCCGGGGGCTGCGCGCCGAGCAGATCGTGCCGGCCGGCTCCTGGACGACCAGGTCGACGTCGGCGTCGCCCGTCCAGGAAACGACGACGATCAGGTCGCGCCGCATGGACTCGACGAGGTCCTTCTGGAAGGCGTCGGCTTCGGCCGTGCGCTTTTCGTTGCGCAGGCGCTCGACGGCCGCTTTGGCGGCGGCCACGGCCGAACGGCAGACGTCGAAGTCCTCCCGGGTCCAGGCGCGGCGGTAAATGCCGGTCGTGGCCCAGCGGACGGCGTCGAGGTCGTCGGTTTGGCGGGCCAATTCCAGCCCCATCGCCAGCGGCTCGACCCGCGCCGGATCGATCTCCGCCGCCTGCTGCAAGAGCCGCAGGGCCCGCTTCTGGAAGCGCGTCTGCGCCTCGGGCGCGAAGAACGTCCCCGCCCGGCCCAGGTACTGCGCCAGGTACAGCAGGTCGTCCACGCCCGTGGCGAAGTCCGCCGCCGACAGCAGGGCCCGTTCGACTTCTTCCGGGCCGCGGTCGGCCGCGATCATGGCCAGGGCCATGGCTTCGAACATTTCGGGCTGGCCCTGCCGGTTGCGGAGGGCCGCCTGCGTGACGGCCACAATCTCGTCGTACTTGCGCTGCGCCTTGAGGCGGCGAAGCGTGGCGCGGATGGCCTCGGGGCTTTCCTCCTTGGCCTTGAAATGCCGGTCCCAGGCGTCTTCGACGGAGACGCCCTCGGGGACGACGAAGTTGATGGGCTCGGCCGGCTTCTTGGACTTATCGAGCGCGACCGTGGCGGGCTTTTCATTCTTAACGTTTTCGAGCTTGACGGCCCCGTCCTTGGCGTCGTTCTTCACGTCGAAGAACCCACCGCCGCCGAAGCCGCCGCCGCCCTGGCCGCCGCCGCCGAAGCCGCCGCCGCCGCCGCCCAGGCCGCCGCCGAAGCCGCCCTGGCCGCCCAGGCCGCCGCCGAACCCGCCCTGGCCGCCGAAGCCGCCGAAGCCGCCCAGGCCGCCGAAGCCGCCCGAAAACGACTGCGGAGGCGCCACGGGCACGACGAGGTCAGCCACGGGGTAGACCCGCGTGATCAGCTTCGTGTCCGCGACGGTCTTGCTGGTGATGACGAGGACCTCGTTCTCGATCACCCAGGCCAACTCGAGCTTCGACAGCATGAGGTTGAGCGCCGACCGGAGCTTGATTCCCTTGAACGACTCGGTGATCGGCGTATCCTTGGTCACGACGACGTCTTCCAGCGCCTTGTCGTCGAACTGCACTTCGATCTTGTGCAGCGTCTTGATCGTGTCGGCCACGAATTGCAGGCTGTCCTCTGCGAAGGTCAGGTCGGTCTCCTTGTCCAGCTCGGCGAGGATCTTCTTCTCGGCGTCCGACTGCGCGCCGGCCAGGTCCACGGACCGGTATTCGCGCCGGCGCTCCGTCATCGCCTGCCACCATTCCTTGTCGGGATAAACGATGGGCGGCTCGTCGGGCGTGGGGATGTGCGAGAACTCGACGGTCCGCAGCGTGGCCAGCACGCCGCGCGTCCGCGCGATCCGCAGCGAATAGGCGTCGTCCAGGCCGTGCGCCATCGTCGCGATCTGGCCGGCCGCGGTAATCGCCGGATTCGCCGGCGCCAGCTCGCGCGCCGCATCGGCCACCACTTCCGCAGCGTCGTACTGCTTCTCGGCCATGAGCGTGTCGAAGCGGGCCATGAGCTGGCTGATCTTGAGGTCCTTGGCCAGCATGGCCTGGGCCACGCGCGCCCGCTCCCGGTCGACGGCCTGCTTCTCCTGCTCCTGGATGCTCCGCGTGACGGCGATTTCTTTCCGGCTGACCACCACCCGCAGCGCCCTTTCCAGCTTTTCGCGCAGGATCGACTTCATTTCCGCGCCCAGCTCCGTGGCGCGGACCACGTTTTCCAATTGCAGCTTGAGAAGGTTTTCGGCCCCCTCGGGGTCGTCCGCCATCTCCAGCGCGTGATTGATGACGGCCGTCGTGTCGGCCTGGACCTTCTCCTGCAGGATCTTGCGATCGCGCGTGACCTGCTCGAGCAGGTCGCCTTGCTGGCCGGCCGGCGGGGCCTGGCCCGCGTCTGGACCGACCACCAGGTCCTGCGCGGCCTTGTTCTGCGCCACGTTCAGGATCGCCCCCGCCACGGGATTGGCCGGGTCGATCGCCTTGGCGCCCGCGGCCAGGCGACGCGCCTGTTCCACGTTGTTGAGCTGCCGCGAGAAAATGGCCAGATCGTTGAGTCCCTTGGCCGTCGCCAGCATCACGCGCTTCGTCTCGTGCAGGCCGTCCGTGCCGACCGTCGGCAAAAGCAACCCGTCGTTGGGCTTGCAGTCGTCGACGAGCCGGGCCAGGAAGCTGTGCTCGTCGTTGGGGAGCGTCGGCTCGACGGTCCATTTCAGGTCCTTTTCGCCGACGGTGACCACCACGTCGAACGGCCTGGCGTTCTGTCCCACGCCCACCAGGATCGTGTCCCGGTCGCTCCGCAGCGGCGGCACGACCTTGGGATACACTTCCGAAATCGTCTCGGGCAGCTTGATCGACTTGGGCCACAGCACCGTGGCGGTGGCCGAGCCGGCCAGCGTCGAACCGATCTTCTCGGCGGTGAATTTGTCGCCGTCGATCAGCAGGTTCCCGCCCGACAGGTTCGCCAGCCGCGCCATCAAGATCGCGTCGCTGCGCGGGCCGATGACGTAGCTCGTCAGCGGGAGCTGCTTGGCGACCAGGTCGCCCGACAGTTTCTTCAGCGCGGCCAGGCCGGTGGCCCCGCCGAACGTCACGCCGTCGCCGATGTAGACGCAGGCGCGGGCATTCTTGTGTTCGTCGCCGAAGCTCGCCAGCGCGGACTCGATCGCCGCGCCCATGTCGGTCGAGCCCAGCGCGGCCCGCTTCTGGAGCGTCGCCAGCGCGGCCTTCATTTCCGGGCTGTCCGCCGCCACGAAGGATTCCGTCAGCGGCACGGCCGAGACGTCGACGGCCAAGAGCCGCACGCGGCTCTCCGCCGGCAGGCCGGCGAGCATCGCACCCAGCGCGTCCAGGGCCTTCTCCCGGTACACGCCGTTCTGGCTGGCCGACGTGTCGAAGAGCACGACGATGTCGTGCGCTCCGCTCTCGCCGGCGGCGGCCTTCAGGCTCAGTGCGAAGTACTTGTCAAACGCGTCGAGACGAGCTGCCTCGGGGCTCGGCTCAGCCGCTCCGACGACCGGCGCCAACATCGCGGCCGCGCTCATGGCGACCGCCAGCGCCAGCGTCCTACCCAGGTAGGGGCGCAAGTGAGACATGCTTCCAACTCCCTCAGATGGTTAACACAGCGGCGAATCTGTTCCGCTTTAGAAAGCCGCTGTGAAAGACTACCCGTTCCGGTTATGCGAAATGCGCATACTGCGGTAGCCCCATTTTATTCGGGGTCGCCCGCTCCTGCCAACCATTTTTTTGCGGATTTTGCCCCCATCGGCCAATGGACTTGGCGGATCGTGGGTGCTCAGGGCAAAACGGCGCCGCGGTAGTGTACATGCGTGCGGTTCGATTCGCGGAACGGTCGCCTTTAGAGAATAATCGGGCCTTGCCGCGCATAGTACGCCATAGCAGAGGTCCGGCAAAAGATGACCGCTTTGCAACCGCGCCGTTCACCGGCTGGCATGGAAAACAGTTCGCAGGCGCAGGCGGAGTTGTTTGGGCAGTACCGCGATCAGCTCCACCAGTTCCTGCTGGGCCTCTTGCGCAACGGCGCCGAAGCGGAGGACGTACTGCAGGAAGTTTTCGTAAGGTTGGTCGAAACGTGGGATTCGATTGAAATGGGGACCGTACGAGGTTGGCTTTTCACGGTGGCGTATCACCAGGCGCTGGCGCTCCGCCGGCGGCGCAAGCTGCACGATTCGGCACTTGAGGAGCTCTGGGCCCGGCCCGTGTGGCAGGCGGACCTGGCTGGCAGTGCCGACGAACAGGCAATGCTCGATGAGTCGAGCAGCGCGGTTCGACTCGCGGTGCAATCTCTGCCGCAGGCGCAGCGCGAGGTGATCGAGCGTCGGATGTACCGCAATCAGAGATTCGCGACCATCGCCGCCGAGATGGGTTGTCCTTTGGGGACCGTCCTTACGCGCATGCGGCTGGCCCTGAAAAAACTGTCCCAAGTGCTGGGAGAATAGCCGTGCAACCGGATGAACGCGAAGAGTTGGAGTGGTGCGCCTTCCGTTACGTCGCCGGGGAAATGAACCCCGCGGAGGCGGTCACGTTCGAAGGCCGGCTGGCCGGCGATCAGCCGGCGCGGGACGCCGTTTGCCGGGCCGTCGCGCTGGCGGGGCGGCTGGCGTCCGCGCGGCCGCAACTGGCGCCCGCCAACGAAACGGATTGCGTCCGGCCGGTCGCCGGAGCCGCTCGCTCCCGGCGGATCATTGCCATGCCCACCCTGCGGGAAACGGGCTGGATGGCGGCCGGGGCGGCCGCGGCCCTGTTGATCATCTACCTTGCTCGTCCCGGTGCTACGGCGCCGTCGAGCCCCGTGGTTGCGACAAAACCTGGCCAGGTCCAACCGCAGGCCGACGCGCTCGTCTGGGCGCGGCTGCAAACCGAGAGCGGGTGGGCGGGAGAACAGAGCCAGCGATTCGCGGAAGAGTTCGACGGGTTTTTCAGCGCAGCCGGCTGGCCTCCGGACTCCGGCGCTACCGACGCGCCGCCGCACGGGCCTGTGTTGCCCAGTTGGTTGCGCGACCCAGTCCAAGAGAACTGGTGAAACAAGACGAGGAAGAGCGATGAACTCGAATTCCGCACCGTCCTTGCGCCCTTGGCGGGGCCTTTTGTGCGCCTTTGTGCTCATGAGCGTGGGAGGCGTCGTCTGGACAGCGGCCCAGGCGCAGAACCGGCCGTCCGACCGGGCATCTCCGCGCGACCGCGGCCAGCCGGTCAAGCTGACCGATGCCGCCCTGACGGCTCAGTTAGGGCTGATCCCCCGCGGAAAGGTGACTTTCACCGCCGAACGCGAAGCGGCTGCCCTGACCTTCGCCCGCCAGAACCGCCCCGAATTGCTGGACGTGCTGGAGGACCTGAAAACGCGGCAGGCGACCGAGTATCAACGGGCGATTTGCGATCTCTTCTGGACGAGCGAGATGCTGGCCGCCGTGCGGCAGCAGGACCAGCAGCGCTATGAGTGCGCTCTGCGGACCTGGCAACTGGAAGCCCTGGCCAACCTGCTGGCGGCCCGGTTGGCCGGGGCTCCGGCCGACGCCGATCGAGTCAAGGCGGAGCTGGCGCAAACGGTCGCGCAACTGGTCGATGCACAACTGGAAGAGTCGGCCTACGCCGTGCGGCGTCAGGAGGCCCAATGGAAGCGGGCCCAGGACCGCCAGAAACGCCTCGAGGGCCAGCGAGACGAACTGGTGCGCGAGCGCGTCGGCGCCATGCTCAAGGCCATCGAGTCCTCCGAACCGCTCCCCGCCAGCGATCCTTGATGTTATCGCAAGTCGTGTTGGTTACGCGACCACGTTTCAACGAATGCAGGTGTGACATGTTCAGCGTCCGCACGTGCAACGCGATCTTGACGGGCTTGTGCTGGTTCGCGCTGGCGAGCTTTCGTTTTGCGCTGGCCGACGACGTCCCGCAGGGGCAGGACCAGCCCGCGGCGCCGACGGCCACCGGAAAGGTGACGGATTACGAGCCGGACAAGTCCATCACCCTGGAGATTGCGCAGCGCGGCGGGGCGAAGAAAATGGAGTTCGTCATCGTCCAGGACAAGACCAGGATCGAGCTGCCGCCGCGGCTCAAGGAGATCAAAGTCGGCATGGTCCTCTCCGTCTGGGCCGATGGCGAGGACCCGAAACTGGCGGCCAGAATTGGCGCGACCAGCGACAGGCCGGCGACGACGCCAAACACACGTCGTCGCAACAACGGCCGAGGCGGACAAGCGCCGCCAACCGTCGTCGGGCAGGTGAAGGCTTATCAGGCCGAAACCTCCATCACCGTCGAAGTCAAGCAACGCGGCGGCACGACGCGCCAGACCGAATTCAGCATCGTCAAGGACCAGACCAAGATCGAGTTTCTGGGCGATGCCAAGACCATCGCGGTTGGCACAGCGGTCTCGGTATGGGCCGACAAGGAGGACCCCAAACTAGCGGCCAGGATCGTCGCGGGGGTCAATAACGTTCCTGCGCCCATGCCGCGTCGCCCCAACAACCCTCCCGCCAGTCCCAATCCGTCGCCAAATCGCCCGGCCGCCGATCCGTCCGCGACAAGCACACCCGCGCCGGCCAGACCCGCCAGGCAACCCGTGCCCGGACTCTCGCCCGCGGATGTGGCGGCGCAGATCGACAAGCACGTGGAAGCCCCTCTGGCGGCCGAGAACCTGAAGGCCTCGCCGCGGAGCGACGACGCAGAGTTTCTGCGGCGAGTCTATGTGGATATCACCGGCGTCATTCCGCCGGCCGACAAAGCCGCCGCTTTCCTGGACAGCCCGGATCCCGACAAGCGGGCCAGGCTGATCGACGAGCTGTTAGGCAGCCCGGAATACGGGAGGCACTTCGCCGATCTGTGGTGTGATCGCATCGCGGTCAAGGACATGCCCATTGAACGGGAGCCGTTCATCGGCTGGATGTCCGAGGGCTTGAACCAGGGCCGCGGGTGGGACGAGGTGGTCTTCGACCTGCTGACGGCCGAGGGCAGTTTCAACTTCGTCACGCGCGGCAAGCGATTGGGCTCCACGGACCCGCGGGCGCTGTTCATCTTGCTCAACACCGAGGAAGGAGCAGGCAAGGGCCCGAATCCGGCGTGGCTGGC
>JACOUI010000210.1 GCA_016177915.1 Planctomycetia bacterium | reverse complement strand
CTGCGAAGCCGAGTGGCTTCAATGGGGCCCGGCTCATGAGCCGCGGAAAGGGCAAATCGTCGTGAATGTTGAGTGCGCCGGCCAGGCTTCAATGGGGCCGCGGCTCATGAGCCGCGGAAAGGTCGCTCGCGTAACTCGAATCCGGCCAAAGGGCTGAAACAAACTCTGCGACCGAATCGCCAAATCACTTTCCAAAACCCTCCTTTCAGGGTCGTTACCGCCAACACGCGCTCCACAACCTCGGTCAGCTTCGTGCCTTGCAAATTCTGCGAGCAGCCGCCGCACTTGGAAGCGCACCTCGCCGCTCGCGGGCAATTTCCGAGGCCGTCAAATTGCCAAAGATCATCATTGCAGGAGAAATCCCGGCGCACTCCACATGCTGCCACGAGCTGGACATCGCGGAATTCACCGTGTCACGAACACCGGGTACTCCGCCAACTCGCCCGTCAGCACTCGGGCAAGCAGCCGCGCCTGAATCTCCAAGATGCGACGGTAGTTCACACGATACCCGAACAGCGGGTGCGTTACCAGCGCGTCCATTCGCTGTTCATAGGCGCGGAAAAACGCCTTCCGCCCGTCGGGCTTCAACGCAACCGATTCCCCTGCTTGTACGAAATCCGCGGCCGTGACCATCCGCGTATTGATCGCCGACAGCACCGCCGAGTCCGCAATCAACGGCCGGAACGGCTCCATCAAGTCCAGCGGCAGCGCCGCCCGGCCGAACCGCGGCTGGTGATAAAAGCCCAAGTACGGATCGAAGCCCACCATGTGGCAGACGATGGTCAGGTCCTTGGCCAGCATGCTGTAAGCCAGCGACAGCAGCGCGTTTACCGGATCGCGCGGCGGACGCCGGTTGCGATGCACAAAGTCGAAGGCAAACGGCGACCGAGCGGCGTGATCGGGCTTGTCCGGCTCGTCCTCCACCTTGATCATGCCCGAAAGGTTCTGGAAATAGACCCGCGCGGCGTTGCCCTCGATGCCCAGCAGCTCCTCCAGCGAGGCGGCTCGTTCCGCCTCGTCGATCATGCACTTTAGAAAGTTGAGCGCCTGCCGCGGCGGCTCCAGGTGGTTACGCTGCAACAGCGTGCGCTGGTTGCGAATTTTTCCGGCGACGAGGGCGCGGCTCAGCCGTAGGCAAAAGCCCGGCGACTCAGCCCAGCGGAACTGCTCGCGGCGGAGGACGATGTTCCGCACCCCCAGCCCGTGCGTCACGCCGTAAAACCAGCCGCCCATCGAAAAATAACCGATGGGGACTTCGGCTTCGCACAGGGCCTGCACGGCCTGCGTGGAAAGCTGGATGTTGCCCAGCAGGTTAAGCTGGCAGATCTCGCCGAGGCGGACTTCCTGCACCAGCTTGTCCTTGTCGTGGACCTTGAGGACCTGGCCCGATTTGCCCACGCGCAGTCCCTGCGTCGAAAGGTAGAGTGGGCGCAAGTCGTCGCGGGCTGGAAGCAAGCGACGGACCGCCGATTCGTCGGCACCGCGCGGCGGCCGACCGGTAAGCGGCGGCACGTCGATATCAAACAGCGTCCGCTGCACGACGCGATCCGACGGCGCCTCGCTCTCTCGGCAGACCGTGGTCTCGTCCGGCAGGCAGATCCCCACCAGCGAGCACCGCGGGCATTTGGGGCTGTCGACCAGCGGCGGGGGAATCTTGCCGCTGGCCGCCAACTCGCGGGCTTGTCGCAGGGCTTCCAGCGTCTGGGCGACAAGGGTCTCGTCGATAACGACGCGGACGCGCTGTTTTGTCGCCACGTAGTAAATCACACCCTCGTCGCAACGGTAGCCGTTCTCGCGCAGCACCAGCGACTGCACGGCGATTTGCACGCGGTCGGGATCCCAGGCGGAAGGCAGCCCATCGTCACCGTCGCGCGGCCGGCCGCGCTTGTAATCCACCGGCGTGGCCAGGTCGCCCGAAGCCTCGACGAGGTCCATCTTGGCAATTAGCCCGTGGCGATCACTGGAGAGCGTGACGGAACGGGCGTGAAGGCGATCCTCGGCGGCAAGTTCCGCGGCGGCTGGAAGCTCGCCCGTGCCGGCGTCAAGCTTGTTGTGCCGTAAGCTGCCCTCGACGGTTTCGCGATTGTGGGCGAAGACGCCTTCGACGTATTCGTAGAAGAAGAGCCGCGGGCAATACACGAACTCGTTAAGCATGCGGGCTGGCATGTAGTCAGTCGCGGCGTCCGTTGGTTGCGCAGCGGCAGGCACGCTCCGCATGCCGTTCGCGTCTGGGGAATCCAGACCGGGAGAGGAGGCCGCGAGCAGAGATGGTGGACTCTGGATGTCGTCGGCTTTGAGCGGAGTTCGTTCTGCCGGGGATGATAGCGGCTGCATGGGCGATCCTGAAAGACAAAGTACGTTGGCTGGCACGATGACCGTCGCCGGCCATCGGCTGCGTGCTCGGGCGGCGCTACAGGACGATGCAAGGTGCGTCGATCGCCTGGTAGGGCAGCCCGAGCGAGGTGATCACGCGATCGCCGCGGCCTTCGGTCGGTCCCAGGTCGACGAACAGCACCTGGTCTTCGTTGTGTTTGATGATGTCGTTGAGCGTGTGCCGGCAGCGCGCCAGGTCGGTGGGCGTGAACTGGCACTCGAAGATGGAGTATTGCAAGTGGTCGCCAAAATCCCGCATGGCCTGAAAGACCTTGCGGAGGCGCTTGTCGTCGCAGATGTCGTAGCAGACGAGATAGGTGTTGCGCATGGCGGAAACTCGCGGGGCGCGGAATCCAGCCATCCGTGGAGGTGCCTCCCCTTGTGAGGGAGGGGTT
>JACOUI010000209.1 GCA_016177915.1 Planctomycetia bacterium | reverse complement strand
GGCACCGTCTTCGAGGCCGAGCACCAGGCCACCGGCCGCCGGGTCGCCCTCAAGCTCCTTTCCACCCGCGTCCAGCAAAGCGCCGACAGCGTCGAGCGGTTCCTCCGCGAGGCGCGCCTGGCCGCGTCGCTGTCGCACCCGCGCTCGACGTTTGTCTACGGCGGCCGCTGAGCCGGATCATCGCGCGCACGCTGGAGAAGAGCCCCGAGAGGAGATTTCGAAACCTGAAGGAATTGCGGCGCGCGCTGCTGCCGTATGCGACCGGCGGAACGTCGATCGCCAACGTCGGGCGGCGCGTGGCGGCGCTGATGGTGGATAACCTCGCGGCCGGGGCGTTGGGGGCGCTGGTGGGAATCCTCTGCTTGCCTCTGTTCCTGCTGGCGGGAGAAGGCGCGGGGGCGGCCGCGCCCGTGCCGGGCGACATGGAAGCGCAAATGGCCTGGCAGTTCCAGTTCCAGGCCACGGCCCAGTACGCGGCCGAATTCATGGCCTGCGTCTATTTTGCGTTTTGCGAATGGCGCTGGGGCTGTGGCGTCGGCAAGTGGTTGATGGGCCTGCGAGTCACCGACCTGCAAGGTCAACGCCCCGCCCTGTGGCAGACCTTGCTGCGCACCGCCTTCATTCCGTTGGCGCTGGGGCTGGGGCTGGTCTCGCCAATGTTCATGAGCAGCCTTGCGAGCGGCGATGCCGCCGACCTGTTCAGCCTGTTCGAAACGCCAGGCATGTTCTTCCTCCCGCTGGCGGCGTGGGGCGTTTGGGTCTTATGCGGCGTCACGGCCCGGGCGCGGAACGGCTATCGCGGAATCCACGAGTTCGCCACCGGAACGCGGGTTGTGCGATTGCAGGTCGGTCCGCGGAACCGTCCGCTGCGCACGCCGGCGGTCGCGCCGGTGGCCGTCGCGGACGGCGAGCGGTTTGGTCCCTACGCTGCGTCGGGCATCCTGGCGACGAGCGCGGGGCGAACGGTCCACGTTGCGCGGGACGAGCTGCTGGGTCGGCCCGTGTGGGTGCAGGTCGATCCGCAGGGGACCGCGCCGCCGGCTGGCCGAATCGCCGTCACCCGGCCGACGCGCCCCCACTGGCTGCAAGGCGGCACGACCTCGTCGGCGTCGGGCGGCCCGGCGGCCGGAACCGCCCGCTGGGACGCCTTCGAGGCGGTCAGCGGCAGCCCGCTCCCCTGGGCCGTCCATGCGCAGAGCGGATTCACCTGGGAGCATGGGCGCGTGATGCTGGCCGATCTGGCGGAGGAACTGGCCCAGGGCACGGACGACGGCACGCTGCCGCCAGGCCTGGCGCTGGAGCAGGTGTGGGTCGACCGCAGCGGCCGCGTCAAAGTCCTCGACGCGCCCTTGAAACCGATCACGGACGGCGCCGCCGCCGGCGACGGTTCGGGTCCGCCGGCCTCCGCCGGCGAGCCCATCACGCCCGAAAAGGCCATGGACCTCTTGCGCACGGCGGGGGAACTCTGCACGCGCCGCCAGCGGCTGCCGTCGCACGCCCACGATTTTCTGGCCGAGCTGGCCCGGCGTCCGCGGACGCGCGAAACGCTCGGCTGGGCCGCGCAGGAACTCAAGGGCCAGATCGGACGCCCCGCCATCATCCGCTGGGACGACCGCCTCGGCATGCTCTGCATCTCCATGGGCGTCGAATCCCAACTCTATCCTCTGTTGGCGGTGGCTGCGACGCGCGGCCTGCGGGAAGTTTTTCCCTCCTGGCCACGCGCCGCGTTCTACACGAGCACGGCGGTGTTGGCCGTGCTCATCGTGGCGCTGCTGGGCTACTTCTTCCGGGGCGGCCCGTTTCTGCAACTGCTGCACACCGACGTTCGCCGGGCGGACGGGCGGCCGGCAAGCCGGTGGCGGTGCATGTGGCGGAACCTCGTGACCTGGGCGCCGTGGGTCATCCCCGATGCGCCGTTTACGTGGCTTGGTTTTGAGATGCTCTTGTCGATGCAGCCGGCAATGGACGACCCCCTGGCCGGCAGCCCTGAGCAGTTCCTGTCGATGTTCTCGCAATTGCCCTGGATGACCGGCGGAGCCTGCACCGGCGGGTTGATGATTCTGGCGTTCGCTGTCGGAGGGATCCTGACTCTCGTCTTCCCTCAGCGCGGCCTACACGACCTGCTCGCCGGCACGTGCCTCGTTCCCAAGTAGGCCCTGTTCGCGAAACCCGAAATCCGAATTCCGGCATGCGAAGGTCGGCCGACCATGACCACTGTTTCCACCACCCGCTGCCCCCAATGCGGCACCGAACTCTGGACTCAGGGCATCTCGCCCGATCGCACGGTCCTCTGCGCCCGCTGCGGAGCGTCGCTTTACCTGCCGCTGCCGCCCGACACTCGACGCACCAGCCGAAAAGCGCTGGCCAGCGTCGCCCTCGGTGTGACGTCGATCGCGCTGACCGTGCTCACCGGCTTGCCCGCCATTTTGCTTGGCTTCCTGGCGTGGCGCGACATCCGCCGGCGCGAGGAGGAACTCAAGGGCCGCGGCCTGGCGTATGCGGGCATGGCACTGGGCACGGTCTTCGGCCTCCTTTGCTGGCCCTGCATGATCGCCATGATGGTGCCCGGCGTGCTGCAGATGCGGGCCGCAGTCGCCCAGCAACAGGCGATCGCCCAAAACTGGCAACCGCCGCTGGTCCAATCGACGGCCGCCCAGATCGGCTCGCTCTCGCTGCCTCTCGCCCTGAAGCCCTTTCAGTCGGCGACGGGACCGGGAGCGGACATGCGGGAAGCCAGCTTCCAGGTGACCAATCCGGCGGCCGACGTGTTCGTGCTCATGGTCTCCGCGGGTCCGGCCACGCCGTCGCCCCTGAAGGCCGTCAAGGAGCGGCTTGGCGAGTGGGCGGTCGTCTCAGCCATGCTGGTCGACGAACGATCGCAATTGACGTGGATGGTCGACGGGGCGCCACGGAAAATCTACACGTACAGGGGCATGAACTTCGAAGACCGAAAGCCGCAGCGCCGCTACGTGGTGCTGATCGAGGAGGGCGCAAGCGTCACGGCCCTGATGATCAGCACCTGGGAAAAGGGACCTCCCCCGCCGCCGGTCACGAATCCCAGCGCCGGCCCGACAGTTAAGCCCGCGCAGCCCGGCCCGCCGCAACCCCCGCCCAATCCGCCCGACCCGAGCGTCAACCTCACGGAGGAGGAAGTGCGCCAGATCTTCGAGTCGTTCCGCCGGGCCGGCTCGCCCGCTCAACCTTCCACCACCAGCAAGTAGTGCAGCGGCAGCGGCGGCAGCTCCACGATCGTTGCGTCTCCTGCGCGCGTGATCTTCGGCGTCTCGCCGCCCGGCTCCACGTGAAGTTTCTTTGGTGCTTCCCCCGCGAATCGCACGCGAACGCCATGAACAGGAACCGTTTCCTCGCGGAGCGGCACCTCCGTCGCCGGCAGCCCGTGTCCCGCGGCCGTGTTCAGGCCGTTGAAGAAGTGGATGATCGTGCGGCGGCGCGGGCCATCGGATTGCTCGAAGAACGTCGCCTGCACGCACATCGGCGCCTCGACGGAAATCGGCAACGGCTCGCCCGCGGCCCACGCGATCGCCCTCGCCAGCAGGCGGCGCTGGTAGGGGTAGGCATAGCTCCAGAGCGCCGCGTCGATGCCGGCCGCCAGGTAGACGACGCGCCCCTTGCCGCACGTCCGCGCGATGGCCGCCGGCAACGCCGCATGGCTCGATGCGCCGTCCAGCGTCATGCGCATCGCAACTTCGCCGCTGCGCGTCGGCTCGCCGATAGCCACGAGCGGGCCGCGAAACGTCGCGCTCTTGTGCGGAACCAGGTCCTTCAGCCGCGGGTCGCTCACCAGCGCGTGCTCTTGCCAGCTCAACCGAGCGACGCCCGAGCGGAGTTTCCAGAATTCCTCATTGGGGACGGTCCCCGAGTCGCTGCGAGCCGGCGTCTTCAGCGTCCGGCCCGGCCGGCCTTGGTAGGGGACGCCAAACACGTCGGCCAGCGCAAAATCGCGCCGCGGCCGCCCCAGCTCGTCGCACAGCGACGCCTCGCCCGTCGCGACGAGCCCGCCGCCGCTTTCAACGAACCGCCGCACGGCCTCGACCTGGTCGTCGGAAAGGGCCGCGCTGGCGGGCAGCACGAGCACGCGGAACTGCCGCAGGCGGTCGCTCTCGAGGTCCCAGTCGTTGACGAGGTTCAGCGGCAAGTGCTCTTCCATCGCCGCCCGAAAAACGCCGAAGACGTGCGGCAGGAAAAACTCCTGCACGTTTTTGTAGGCGAAGAACTGCCGCGTCTGCTCGCTCACCAGCATCGCCGCCCACGGCAGCGGCCGCGCGCGCAAAACCCACGTATCGCGCCGCGCCGTTTCCTTGAGGGCCGCCGCCGCCGACTCGGCGTGCCCCGGCCAACCTAACGACTGCGCCGCCAGCGCGCCGTTGGTCACTGCCAGGAATGTCCGCGCCAGCCGCTCGTGGGCGGGGAAGCTGTCCGTGCCGTAGGGATTGCCGCGCGACATGAGGTACGGTTCGCAAGCGGCCGGCCGGTTGCCCGTCGTCGCCCGAAGGTACGCCGCCCCGAACGCCGGCGCAGCGCTGGCGCCGAGATTCGCCTCATCGAGCCACCATTCCTGCATCGGCAAATCGAAGAGCAGGTTCAGCCGCGTCGGCATCGCCCGCGGCAGGTGCAGAAAATGCCCGTACCGCCCGGCGTTCACGGTCCACGACATCAGCACCGCGTCGGGATTGACCGCCTTGAGGCGCTTCTGCATCTTCGCGTAGTGCTGCTCCAGCTTCTCGCCCCGCCAGACGAGATACTTGCGATACGCCAGGTCGTCCATGTCCGCCCGCGGCGGCAGTGGCTTGCCTTCCTCGGTGCGATACGATTCTCGGCAGTGCGGGCAGAAGCAGATCGGCGGGTGGTAGTTGCCGTCGAACGAAAAGCCGTCGAGGCCGAAGTCTTCGACCAGCTCGGCGCAGACGTCGATCAGGTAATCGCCCCACGGCCCGGCGTTGCAGCCCATGCGCGTCCCCAGGTTCTTGTCGTCCGGCGGCTTGAGCTGCGCCGACTCGGCCGGATGCACGCGCCAATCGGGGTGCTTTTCGACGAGCGCCGCCGGCGGAAACGGCGGCAGGCCCAGGCAGAGTTTCATCCCGTGCTGATGGCAGCCGGCGACGAACGACCGCAGCGTATGCTCGTCGTCCTTCGACAGGCCGCCGCCGTCGCGCTTGAGCGGGAAGTACGGCCAGACGGCGTTGCCGTGGACCACTTGCACGCCCAGGCTGGCGGCCCGATCGACCTCGCCCGGCGAAAGAAACGCCATCCGCGAGACGCCGTAGACCCAGTCGGGGATGCGCACCGGCTCGAACTTGTAGGCCGGCCCTTCCAGGCCGTCGCAAAATTCGCCGGCGACGACGGCCGCGCCGGCCCCCGCCGCTGCGGACAGAAACGTGCGTCGGTCGACCGCGGTGCATTCGGCATGTTGGGACATTGCTGTGTCCCCCTTCTTCGAGGGGGGCGTAGGCGGGTGAATCAGGAACCAGTCGCAGGTCGAAATCGAGTCCTGAGAACCATGCGGCTGGAAGAGCATATCGCCCCGGCCGCACGCCGGGAAGCGCGAGGGCCCGCGCGGGCCGTGGAGCTTCGGTCGACCAGCGTTCCGAGAGTGGCGCCGTGAGTTTGACGGCTGCTTGCGCACCGACCAGCACGAAGTGGGCGCTGCCCGGCCGGTGCAGCACAATCAAATGGCTGGTATGATATCGATACACTAGCCGTCTCCTTCAGCATCGAACGCCCGGAGCAGGCCGTGAACCATATCCCACTGGAGCAGCAAGACGACGCCGTGAGACGCTTTGTCCTCTCGCTGCCCGTCGACCCCAACGGTTCGGTCCTGGAACTCAACGGCCGCGCTGTGGCGTGGGTCGTTCACGCCGTCGGCCCCGCCACGAACGGGGACGAGCCCTGGACCGAGGAGAAGAACCAGCGCCGCTGCGACTTGATCGACCGCAAATACGGCGGCGCGCTGACGCCCGCCGAGGCCGTTGAGTTGGTCCGCTTGCAAGAAGAGATGCTGCGCTACCGCCAGCGCGTGGCGCCTTTGCCCGTGGAGCACGCCCGCCGGCTGCACCAGGAACTCCTGGCGAAAGCAGCGGCTTGGACCGGCGAGTAGCCATGGCTGCCTTCACATACCCCGCCCAGCCACACGAGCGCAGGCACGGTCCGCAAGGGTACGCATCCTATACCAGCTACCGACCCTGGCTGCGCGACGAATTCAGTTTCCGCTGTGTCTACTGCCTGCTGCGCGAGCCCTGGGCACGGCACGGCTCCTTGGACATCGACCACTTTCTGGCGGTCGCCCATAACCCGGGCAAGGTGAACGACTACGACAACCTGCTCTACGCCTGCACAACGTGCAACTCTGCAAAGGGTGACCGCCTGATGCCCGACCCAACGAGCGTCCTGACGAGTGGCGCTGTGCACGTCGCGGAAGACGGGAGCATTCACGCGGCCAATCCCGAAGCGGCCCGGCTGATCGAACTGCTGGGTTTAGACAGCGCGCCGGCGACGGAGTTCCGCATGCTATGGAAACGGCGTTGTCAGCGGCCTGCCGGCACGGTTACATAGTGGTAGCGGGCCGCGCCGGACAACTTGAACGAGCGGACAGCCGCCAGCGGCGAGTCATCGCGAGCGACAACACCGCGGCAAGCTGGCGTGGACTCGTGCGGCAAGCGCTTTTAGAATCTAAGCTTAGGAATCGAACGTCCTGCCGCGCGGCCCGCCAGGCGAAGCGCGCCGGGAGTGGCGATTCGGAAGCTGCCGATGTCGGCTTGCTATGGTTTAGATGGGACAATGATGGTTCAGGCCTCGGCCACAAACTGGTTTGCTCAGCACGCCGCCGAAATGCGGCCGAAGATCGACGCCGCGCTGGCCGAGTTCACCAGTTTCGCCGGGCCCCTCTCTGGGCCGGCCGACGCACTCGGTTGGCGCTGCCCGCCGCGGCTCCGCGAAGCGATGCGCTACATGCTTTTAGCCCCTGGCAAGCGTCTGCGGCCGTTGGTTGTGCTCCTCTCGGCCAACGCCTGCGGTAAGGCGGCTGAGGTCGCCCTGCACGCGGCCTGCGCCGTCGAGATGGTCCACACCTACTCGCTGATTCACGACGACCTCCCTTGCATGGACGACGACGACCTGCGCCGCGGGCAGCCGACCTGCCATCGCAAGTTCGACGAGGCGACAGCCGTGCTGGCCGGCGACGCGCTTTTGGCCTTGGCGTTCGAGGCCCTCGCCGCCGGGCCACGCACAGGTCAATCGCTACCGCGCGATGCGGCGGCCGCGTGCTGTGCCGTGTTGGCCAAGGCCGCCGGCGCGACGGCGCTCGTCGGCGGGCAATCGGACGACCTGGCGGCCGAGGAATCCGACGGCGGCCTCGACCAGTTGCTCGCCATTCACGCGCGCAAAACCGCCGCCATGTTCGTGGCCTCGGCCCGGCTCGGAGGAATCTGCGCCGGCGCATCGGCAGTACAGCTTGAAGCGCTCACACAGTACGGCCATAGCCTCGGCCTGGCGTTCCAGATCATGGACGACCTTTTAGATGTTCGCGGCCAGGAGTCCAACGTCGGCAAGCGCCTGGGCAAGGACTCGCGCCGCGGGAAACTCACGTACCCCGGCCTGATCGGCGTCGACGAGAGCCTGCGGAAAGCGGAGGAGCACATTGAGCGTGCCCGCGGCGCTGTAAGCGCCTTGGGTTCCGACGCGGCAGGATTGGACGCCTTGGCCCTGTACGTCGTGGAGAGGGACCGCTGATGGATAAGCTCCTGTCCAAAATCCAGTCGCCCCAGGACCTCCGCGACCTCTCCGTCGCGGAGCTGGAAGAGCTGGCGCGCGAAATGCGCGACGTGCTCTGCAATCTCGTCGGCACGCGCACCGCCCACTTCGCCTCGAACCTGGGCGTTGTCGAGCTTTGCCTGGCCCTGCACACGGTCTTCGACTTCGCCCGCGACCGGCTCATCTGGGACACCGGGCACCAGGTCTATCCGCATAAGCTCATCACCGGCCGCTGGCACGAGTTTCCAACGATGCGGACCAAGGGCGGCCTGATGGGCTACCCCAACCCGCACGAGAGCCAGTACGACCTCTTCATGACCGGCCACGCCGGCTGCAGCATCGCCGCCACGCTGGGACTCAAAGTGGGCGATACCTTGCGCGGCGAGCCGGACCGGCACGCCGTGGCCGTCATCGGCGACGGGGCGCTCCCCTCGGGCATCGTCTTCGAGGCCCTGAACAACGCCGGCGGCCTGAAACAGCCGCTGCTCGTGATCCTGAACGACAACAAGATGTCGATCTGCCCGCGCGTCGGCGGGCTGGCGACGTACCTCGACCGGCTGCGGCTCAATCCGCTGTATACGGGCTTCAAGCACAAGATTTCTCACTTGCTGCGAAACGTCCCGGTCGTAGGCGATCCGTTCGAGCGGTTTCTGTGGCAGATGAAAGAGGCCGTGAAGGCGGGCGTGACGGGTGGGATGCTGTTCGAGGAATTAGGCTTCCACTACGTCGGCCCGGTCAACGGCCACAGCATCGCCGAGCTGCGCCGCTACTTGAACATGGTGAAGGACTTCAAGGAGCCGGTGCTGTTGCACGTGATGACGGAGAAGGGGCACGGCTTCAAGCCCGCCGCCGAAGATCCCGTCTTCTTCCACACGCCCGCCCCGTTCGAGCGGCAGGAAGAGCGGGTCGTTTCGATCAAGAAGAGCTCCAGCCGGTCGTACACGAACGTGGCCAGCGACGCGATTCTGGCGGCGATGCAGCGCGACGGGCGCGTGACCGTGATGACCGCCGCCATGTGCCAGGGCAACAACCTGGAAAAAATCCGCGACGCGATTCCCGACCGGTTCTTCGACGTCGGCATTTGCGAGTCGCACGCGGTGGCCTTCGCCGCCGGGCAGGCGAAGGCCGGCCTGCGGCCGATCGTCGATATCTACAGCACGTTTTTGCAGCGGACCTACGATCAGATTTTCCAGGAAGTGACGCTGCAAAACCTGCCGGTCGTGTTCCTGATCGACCGGGCGGGCCTCACCGGCCCGGACGGCCCGACGCACCACGGCTGCTTCGACCTGGCCTACCTGCGCGTCTTCCCGAACATGGTCGTGATGGCCCCCGGCGACGAGCACGATCTGCCGCGCATGCTCGATTTCGCCCTGGCACACGACACGCCCTGCTCGCTGCGCTACCCCAAGACGACGGCTGAAAAGGTCGAGCGCGAAGCCGCCCCGGTCGAGTTGGGCCAGGCGGAAGTGCTTT
>JACOUI010000022.1 GCA_016177915.1 Planctomycetia bacterium | reverse complement strand
TGATCGGAGCGCGGCCGCGCCCGGCGGAAAGGCGGTTCAGCGCCGTCCGCAACGGGAGCGTCGCGGCGTAGTACGGCCCGATCAGAAGTTCCTTCCACGCAAACACGGTCAGGGCCCTGTGGGGATGAAATCGGAAAGGAAGGGCGACGAGTCCGGCGCGACGAGTGGCGGCGTAATCACGGGCGGCGATACAACGGACGGCACGACGGAGGGTGCAGGTGCGATCGGCGCCGCGGGCTCGGGAGACGGCTCGTGCAGGGGCGCGGACGCCGGCCGCGGCGCCGTCCCCGCCCACCAGCGCTTGAGCGACCGTGCGCTTTCCCAGGCGCGGTTCCGCACGCGGGCCGCCGGACGCTTGCAGACGACGCGGACGCTCACGCACGGCCGCGGGCGGGCGCGCCAGTGGGCCTTGTACGGCTCGTCGCCGCGCAAAAAGTCGATCGCCCGGAAACCGTCCCGGAAGGCGAGCTTGATCGTAGCCAGGGTGACCAGGGCGCCCGGCTCCACGTCGAGGCAATCGGGGTCGACGCCGCTCTGATAGGCGTAGACGACGCCGTCGCCGGTCAGGTGATATTCGGCGGCGATAGGAAGGCCGTCGAGCTCGAGCCAGTGCAGGCGGAGCCGGCCGGCGGAAAGTAACTTGCGGGCGGCGTCGCGGTGGAACTCCAGGAACCGGCGCGAGGCGAAGACGCCCGCGGCCTGGCGATGCTGCCAATGCTTCTGGTGCAACTCGACGAGGATGGAATAGGCGCGGTCGAATTGCTCGGTAATAGAAGGTGTGTCGCTCGCGCCGACGGTGTGCAGGACGGCGCGGCCGGTGTCGAACAGCCGCGACTCGTGGCGCCGCATCTGCTTGCGGTGCGACTTGGAAAGCCGCGACTCGTAGGCCTCCCAGGATTCGGGAAACGTCAATCGCCAACAGTTGAGGGCCGGCTCGCGGCGGACGACGTGGCCCCGGGCGGAAAGCTCGTCGGCCAACAGGCTCAGGGCCGGATCGTCTGCCTCGACGTTGTCCCACTCCAGGAGGTCCCAGTCGCGCGCGTGGATTGTGAGCCACTCGGCCAGCGATACCGCGGTCTCGGCCGCATCGGCGGGGCGGACGAGGATCGTCTGGTAGTCGGCGCACGTCTCGCCGGAGCCGAAGAACCGCACGACCCGGCCGCGGGCCGGCGACGTTTGCAAGTGCCAAGGGACGAGAGCACGAAGCACGCCGCCCTTGTCGCGGAGAGCGAGCGTCAGGAGCGCGCTGTCGGGGCAGTAGTGCCACCACCAGGGGTAGCACCACTCCCAGGCGCGGAACGGGACGCCGCCGGCCAGCGCGTTCCAGGCGTCCCGCAGGCGCAAGAGCTCGTCGGTGGAGGAGAGTCGGACGACTTGCATAGGTGGGACCGCCCGCCCAGCGCGAGGGAAAAGCTATGGTTTCCACGACGCCTCACGGCGCCATGGCGCGTTGCCTTACTGCAACTCTGCCGTATGGGGCGCGCGAGGCAAGTCGCACGAGGCGCGGGCCCCGCGCGATGCGTTGCGGCGACAGGACGTTGCCTTTCGGCGACATACGCAAGCACCCAGGCGGGCCGGCCGGCCCCCCGCAGCCCCCCGCAGCCGATTGGCACTGGGCTTGCGTCGTAGGTCGCTAGGTTGACTTGCGCACCATGCCGGAGAACCCCATGCCGCTGACGCCAGAACCGCACCCTGAATTTCGCTCCTCCGACCTGTGGCGGTTGCTCCGCGCCCACCCGCTGCGTTGGCTCCTGCCGCCGGTCGTCTGCGCCGCGCTGGCGCTGGGCTACGCGCTCGTGAAACCGAAGGTCTGGGAGGCGACGCAGACGATGATGCTGCGGAGCGACGCCATGAACGCCGAGAGCGCGCCGGGCCGGTTCCGCAACGTCGACGAGATGAAGATCACGCAGGAAACGGTGATGGAGGTGGTGCGCAGCCCGGCCGTGCTGCGGGGCGCCCTTGCCGACGTCGGCCCGGCCGCGAACCCTGCGGCGGCCAAGAACGCAAACTGGCCCGCGCCGCAGGACGTCGAGGACCTGGCCGACAACGTGAAGCTCACTCCGCCGCGCGGGGCGGAGTTCGGCAAGACCGAAATCTTCTACCTCAAGGTCCAGGACAAGGACCCGAAGCGCGCCGTGGCCCTCGCCGCCGCAACCACGCGGCGGCTGCTCGACGGCTTGAACGGGCTGCGAAAGTCTCGGGCACAAAGCCTGATCGAGGAATTCACGAAATCCGTCTCCCTGGCCGAGGCCGACCTCAAAACCGCCACGGCGAAGCTGGCCAGCCTGGAGCGGCAAGCCGGACGCGACCTGGGAGAGCTGCGGATGCTCACGCAGTCGGCGACGGGCGACAGCGACCTGAGGCGCACGGCGCTTTCGATCGACGACGAGCTGCGACAGACGCGGGCGACGCTGATGGGGCACCAGGAACTTTTCGAGCTGCTGCAGTCGGCGCGAAAGGACGAGCGCGACCTGTTGGCCGCGCCCAGCCGTTTGCTGGAGTCGCAGCCCGCCCTGCGGCGTCTCAAGGACGGACTCATCGACGCGCAGATCCGCACGGCCCAGTTGCTGGGTTCGCTGACCGACGAACATCCGCTGGTGCGCGACGCCCGGCAGGCCGAGCAGGAAATCCGCGATAGCCTGCAGCGGGAGCTGGACATCGCGATTCGCGGCCTGGAGGTCGAGATCGACCTGGCCAACGATCGCTACACGTCGCTCGACAAGCAGAAGCAGGAGGCCGTTGGGCGGCTGTCGACGCTGGCGGGGCTGCGGGCGGAATATGCCGCGGTGGACGCCGAAGTGCGGCACCGCACGGCGCTCGCCGAAGACGCGCGGCGGCACCTGGCAAACGCACAGGCCTCCCTCGCCGCCGCCCAGAGCGCGAACCTCGTGACGCTCGTCGATTCGCCCGTATTGTCCGACAAGCCCGTCGGACCGAGCCGGTCGATGATCGTGCTGTCGGGCCTGGCGGCGGGATTGTGCATTGCCTTCGCACTTTTTTACTTGAGCCTCCCCAGCGCGCGGCCGGCGACGGCGCAGGGCACGCCCCCGCAGGCGCCCGCAGCGGCCAGGGTGGGCGGGGACCGCCGCGCTGCGGCGCCCGAACGCCCGCCGGCGCAGAAGCCGGCGGCGGCGCCGACCGTCCCGGTCGCCTCCGTCATGGCCGTCGGCGCCGGCGCCGGGGGAGTTGCAAACCGGCCGGAGACGGGATGGACCTACTCCATCGACGTGTCGGCGAAATCGCCCAAGTGATCGTCGGCAGCATCCGTCGCCCCGTCGCAATGCAGGAATCAAGGCCAGACGGCACACGGAGAGTGCCTACTACGTTCGGGGGAAGAGCACGATGACGTTCGTCGTCGCCATCCTGACCGTCGCCGCGGCGTTTTGCGCCGCCGCCTACCTGGCGCGCGGCTCGACGCTCTTGGGCTGCCTGGCCTTCCTGCTAATGGCCTGCTGCTTCGGGCACCCGCTTTTGAGCTTCGATCTCGGCCCGGTCCCTCTGACGCTCGACCGATTGCTGCTGCTCCTTGTCATTGCGGCGGCGGCCGTGCAGTGGCATCGCGGGCGGATGGCGCCGAAGCCGCTGGCCTGGGTCGACAAGCTGCTCTTTGTGTTCGTGGTGGTGCTGGGGGTGAGCACGTTTTCCGGCGACTGGCGGACGACTCTGCCCGGACAGGTGCTGACCGGACAGGTCCCGCCGGCCGTGCGGCTCGTGCTAGGCTACTTGATGCCGGTGTGCGTGTATTTCGTGGCGCGGCAATCGGCGATTGTCGCGCGAAACACGGCGATCCTGCTTTGGGGGCTGACCCTCTTCGGCGTTTATCTCGCCGTCACGGGCATCCTGGAAGTCCACGAGCAGTGGAGCTTCGTCTTCCCGGCGTACATCGCCAACCCGGACTTGGGCATCCACTTCGGCCGGGCGCGGGGGCCCATGCTGATGTCGGTGACGTTTGGGTTGTACTTGACGGCCTGTCTGGCCGCGACGTGGGTTTTGCTGCCGCGGTTGCCGAGGTTTTGGCAGTTGCTCGTCGCCCCGCTGACGCTGCTGCTGGCGGCGGGCATCTATTACAGCTACACGCGCAGCGTCTGGCTGGGCGCGGCGCTGGCGGGCGTGGTCGTGCTGGCGCTTTTGCTCCGCGGCAACTGGCGGCGGATTGCCGTGCTCGGCGTCGTCGTGGCCGGCGTCGTCGTGGCCGCCGTGAAGTTCGAGGCGATCCTCAACTTCCAGCGCGAGGGGTCGATCGTCGACACGCGGCAGTCGGCCGACATGCGCAAATCGTTCGCCTACGTCTCCTGGGAGATGTTCTTGGACAAGCCCATTTTTGGCTTTGGCTTCGGCCAGTTCCCCCTGGCCAAGATGCCCTATCTTTCCGATCGCTCGTCCGAGTTGAACCTGGAGTCGATTCGGCATTACGTACACCACAACACGTATTTCAGCCTGCAAACGGAGACGGGGATTGTGGGGCTGGGCCTGTTCCTGGCGATCTTGGCCGGCTGGGGGCGGAGCGCCTGGGTGATCGCGCGTCGGGCGGACCTGCCGCCGTGGGTCCGCGGACAGGGCGTGTTGTTCCTGGCCGTCCTGGCGACCTATGCCTGCCAGCTTGGCGGCCACGAGCTGTCGTACGACACGATGGACAACTCGCTCGTGTTCCTGTTGGCGGGCATGGCCGTCGGGCTGCGGCAGCAGTTTGCGCCGGCGAACTCGCGAGGTGCGGCCGCCGCAACGTCGCCGAGCGACGCAGCGGCGTCGTTGACAGCCGGGGCCGCTGTTTGATAATGCCCGTAGGACGGACTTCAGTCCGTCCGTCTTCGCTTCGGTGACGATCCAGAGGGACGGACTAAAGTCCGTCCTACGAGGGATTGTGAAGCTCCTGCGAGACCTTTCGGAACTGACGCCCGACCTGCGCGGCGGCGCGGTGACGGTCGGCAATTTTGACGGCGTCCACCGGGGGCATGCGCGGATCGTCGAGCGCCTCGTGGCGGAGGCGCGGTCGCTGGGCGGGCCGGCCGTCGTCTTCACGTTCGATCCCCATCCCGTGCGGATTCTCCGGCCCGACCGCTCGCCGCCGCCGCTGACCTGGACCGACCGCAAGGCGGAGCTTTTGGCGGGGCTGGGCGTGGACGCGGTCGTGGCCTACCCGACCGACGAGGCGCTGTTGCGACTGACGGCGCGCGAGTTCTTCGACGAAATCCTCTTGCGGCAGTTGCAGGCGAAGTCGCTGGTGGAGGGAGTGAACTTCTTTTTCGGCCATGACCGGCAGGGGAATATCGAGCGGCTCCGGGAGTTCTCGCGCGAGGCCGGCGTGGCGCTGCACGTCGTCCCCGCGCTCGTGATCGACGGCGAGGTGGTCTCCAGCTCGCGCGTGCGGCGGTTAGTCGCGTCGGGCGACGTGGCCGCCGCCGCCAGGCTGCTCACGCACCCCTATCGCATCCGGGGCATGGTCACGCACGGCGCCGGCCGCGGCGTCAAGCTCGGCTTTCCCACGGCCAACGTTGACGCCGTCGACACGCTGCTGCCGGCGGCGGGAGTTTACGCCGGGATCGGCCATGGCCAGGGCGGCCAGTGGCCGGCCGCGATCAACCTCGGTCCCAATCCCACGTTCGGCGAATCGGCCCTCAAGGTCGAGGCACACCTGGTCGGTTTTTCCGGGCAGCTCCACGGCCAGCCGCTGGAACTCGATTTTCTGAAGCGGCTGCGGGAGGTGCGGACGTTTCCGTCCGTCGAGGCGTTGAAGGAGCAACTGGCGCGCGATGTGGCGGATGCAAACGAAGCGGCGCGCCGGATCCCATAATCGCCGCGCGCAGCGCCGATCTGGCGGACCGCGGCCTGCGGGACGTTGCGCTGAAGGTGACGGGCGAGGTCCCGGCGGGGGAAGAAAAAGAGTGACACACCGAGCGGGTGGGAGGCCGGCAAGAAGCGGGCGGTTTTGTCACAATGCACTGCCGTACACTATTCTGACCGGCCGGGACACCGGCAAGCGGGCGGAAACGACACACATTTGTGTGTACGGTTGGGAGAATGGGATGACTGGGACGATTACGCAATATTACCGATAAACGACTCGTTATGCGACGTGAGCCAAGGCTCACGAAAGAACGGACGCCTTGAGGTTCAGACGATGCCGCGAGTGGGCTTCGCGGAGCGCCCGCCGCGCGGCATTTTTCGAGAAATTCCGAAAAAACGCTTGACGAGCGCCGACACGCCCCTAAATTGAGATCTGTTCCGTTCTGCCGGTTTCTTTCGACCATCGGCGACTTCAGGTGTCGCGGTAGAGATGTCTTCCATGCCTGCGGCAGCCAAAGTGCCAATTCCCTTAGCGATCGGCGATCCGCGCCGTCCTAGCCCGATGACGTGCTTGGAAAGGGTGGTTCGGGCGATCGCATTACTCGTTTTTACCCTCGCGAATTGGGCGCTAACGGGTTGCGGTGGCGCGCCGGGCAGTTTGCCGGCAACGACATTGGCTGGTCCCTCGACGTCCAAAGACGTTTCCGCCAGTCCGGAACGCCTAGATCTGGGAACCGTGGTGCAGGGTGGACAAACGGAGGGATTCTTCGATCTGATCAATCCGACGGCAGCGCTTGTCGAAATACGCCAGTTTGAGGTGAGTTGCAAATGCCTGAGGATTGAGCCGGCGTCGCTCGCCATTTTGGCCGGCGATAGTCGTCGTTGCCGCGCCGTGCTGAACATGTCGATCGAGCCGGAATTCACCGGGCAACTGAGTATTCGAATCGACGCGTTCGATTCGAATCGCGAGTGCGTGTTCAAGTCTGAGTTTTTTGCACTGGTCGAGGACAGCGGAAACGGGATGCGAACGCCAATGAAGCTCGCACCGATCCCGCTTGCAGAAGATCCGTAGCGCAATCGAATGTGTTGATGGTTGTCGTTTGGCCGAATAGTCTTTCAAGCATTCACTCATGGTCGCTTCATTCTGTCGTGCCTGTCGCCCAGCATCGGCGCTCGCTGGTTGGCTTTTGCTCGGCATTGGCTTGAGTTGCGGAGAGTCGGTGCCAGAACAGTTGCAGTCGCACGTAGAACAGCCAGCGGCCGCTCCCAATGCGAAAACGCTCCCGTCCGTATTCACGGACGACGAAACCATTGTGACTGCCGAGTTCGACGTTACGAACTCGAAGGATCGACCGCTCCACATCATGGAAGTGGTGCGGTCCTGCGGTTGTGCCAGCGTGTCACTGGGCAAGCCGGAGATCGCGCCGCGCGAGACGACGAAGCTGAAGGTCGCGATCAACATGACTCGCTTCAGCGGCAAACGAACGGTACGCTGCGTGCTGATTGGTGAAACAGAGGAACGACTGGAATTTTCTGCAAGCGTCACAGGTATCGCAGACTATCGTTCGATCGGAACGAGCTTGCGTTTGGCGAAGTGGACCCAGGAAAAGCCGCCACTCAGAGCATCGTCGTTTATTCGAACGCGCGCGATGGTAAGCAGTCGCCGCTGCGTCCTGAGATTACCTCCGATTCGCCGCAACTCCGGTGCATGAAGCAAGACTCGCAGGTCGTCACGCATGATGACGGATTCACGACACGCAGGACGATGTACCGTATTGAAATGGCGCCGGGGTCTGAGGTTTCGCGCGTCAGTACGTCGTTACGCGCAACGTGTACCGTTGATGGACGCACCTCGCAAGCGACGCTGCGCGTTTCTTGGCAAGTGCGAACTCCCTTCCTGGCTGAGCCACGGCGAATCTTTTTGCCTGCCGTTGACGACCGGACGTCTGCACAACGAGGCGTATGCGTGGAACTGAAACGGACGGACGGACGCGCCTTTCGCGTACTGCGCTTCACTGCAAGTGATCCGGCGCTGGATATCGAGTGCGAGCAGGGTCGGCGCGCATTGACGTGCCACAAAATCAGAGTGCAAGTGCTGCCTGAGCGAATGACCGGAGGCGTCGTCGTTGGGGAAGTGTTTTTGGAAACCGACTGCGACGACCGCCGAGCGGTGCGAATCGAGTTCGCCGCTATGCGAGCCGATTTGCATCAGTGACACCCGATTTACGCACGACGTGAACGCTTTCAAAAGGACACCACGATCATGTCAACAAGTTACAAACATCGCCGGCTGGCGCGCGTAACGGCGATTGCATTTCTCATTCTCGCGATTGCGCTGGGCCGAGCGGTCGGCTGGGAAGAGCCGAATCCAAAGGATCTGGACTCGATGTACGCCTGTCAGTCGCCAAACACCGGCCCGGGTTTGTGCGTCGCTTCCTGGGAATCGTGCTACGAACCGCTTGAGTGCTCGATGCGGTCTGGAGAGTGTGTATTTTTCCAACCGCCAAATCCATGTGGTGGCACCTGTACGTGGACGAAGGTCGTGGACAACCAGCCCTGGGGCGTGTGCAACGCTGGATACTCAGGGAGCTGCACGAAGTGCGCCTATCTGGTCTGCTCCGAGGGCAAAGGGTACACGAGCCAGAACAACTGCCTTAACAACATCAATCCGTGTACACCCATGTGGCAATGGCAGGCGGACGCCTGCGATCCGCCGTAATGGGCAGCAAGCCAGAAGCGTGGTTTCTGGGCTTTCTTTTGGTAAGCTGGGGAGACGACATGCGCAGCCCTTTAAGCGCAGCACTTGTTGTTTGTCTTGCGTGGATTGCCTCCGCCCTGCTCTCAACAGCATCGCACGCCGATGACAAAATGGCGGAGTTCTTACGCCAAGGATACCTCGCGAATCGCGAGGCGTTCAGGCAATTCACGTGTCGATTCCGCGTGATCGATGGGACCGCTGAAAGTTTCTCGGACGCGATCGCAGGCACGATGGCGACAACTCAGGTTCGACAGGGCCTGTGGGTTGTAGACGGGCGAAAGCAGCGCTACGAGCTTGTTTGCGAGGATCCCACAACGGAGAAGCTCCCGCCACCGCCAAAGGGAGGCGGAGTTGTCGGCGGAGGTTGCAACACAGAGCGTTTGTTGTCTGACGGCAAGTTGGGCCTTCGCTACTCTAAAGGCTTGGGCGCGGCGAATATTAGCCCCGCGAAGGGCCAACAGCCGCAGATTCACCTTACGCCCATTTCTATGGGTCTGATGGGCGACGACGAATCGCGCGGTCCCGGCTCCGCAACCGTCATGGGGGTAAATGGGCCGGCTTATCGCCGATTCGGCGGGATCCGCACGGTTAACGGCGTCGATCTAAGCGTCATGAGCATCGGCGAGGAAGGGATTCCCGGAAACGAATGGTCGATGCAGTGGTGCCTTGACCCTGCACGAGGTTTCCTGCCGCTCGAGGTGTCCTATTACGAGGCACCAAATCAGCGCGGACGACTTGCCGTCATTACGGCAGTGCGGAAGTGCAGCAACGGTGCGTTCTTTCCGGAACGCTCCGTCGGGATCATTCAGCCGGATGGACCGTGGCCCCGCGGTGTCCAGGTGATCGAACTTGTTGACCTCGATCTGCGAACGCCTTCGGACAACGCGTTCGCAGTTGAGATCCCAAAGGGCAGCAAAGTGGTGTACCCCGAGGACATGCGCGCGTTTGTGCGCGTGCCTGATGAAACGCGCATCCACGTGAGTGAGTTGGCGGAGTGGATTGAGCGGTGCAACAGCGCGATGAAGGTGCGCACGGCGCAAGTGATTCCGGCGCCTTCGGCACAGGCGCGAATCTGGGAATGGGTCGTCGTGGGTCTTGCGGGAGCGATTGCATTCGTTTGTGCGGCGGCCCTTCTTCGTCGGCGACTTCGGCGAGCGTAGCCGTAGTGGCACGACGTTAGGGTTGCGGCGCGTGTGCTTTGGGATCGGCACTGGGCGCGAGCCGCGGAAAGCTAACAGTGGCAAGCGCAGCGCCAAAGAGATTCGATACGACCCTGACGGGTGTCGTCTACTATATGGTGACGACACTCGTCGTCGTCGCGGGAATGGCCCTGGGAACGTCGGTGCTTGCGCCCGCGGCCGACATCGTGACGGGCCGCGACCTGGCCGGGCGGTTCGGCAACTGGGACGGCCAGTGGTATCGCGAGATCGCCGACGAAGGCTACTCGTACAAGCCTCACATGGCCTCGAGGTTGACTTTCTTTCCGGCCTACCCGCTTTCCGTGCGGCTGGCGGCCCGGGCGACGGGATTGCGGACGGACTTGGCGCTGGTCGTCGTGTCGCACGTTTATCTGCTCTTGGCGTTCATCGTCATGGCGGCGATTGTGCGGCGGCGCGAGGGAGGGAACCCCCCCAAGGGAAGGAACCCCCCCAGCCCCCCCTTCGGAAGGG
>JACOUI010000225.1 GCA_016177915.1 Planctomycetia bacterium | reverse complement strand
TCTAGTCGTACCATGCCGGGTAAAGGGGGGCATGGTGCTGCATGAGGTCGCGTTCCCGGCAGCGGGGGAGAGGGCGTTGTCTTGGAACCTGCAGGCCGGGGCCCGTCTCACGCTGGAGCCTCTGCGTGTGCTGCTCGATCGCCTCGATCGACACCGGCCCTCGGTGGCGCCTCGCATGACGTGCAGGTTCGTCGCCACGAGTCCGTCTTGCGACACGACGACCCCCGAGCCGAGACCGACGTTGGTCTGGATCCGCGCGACGCAGGGTTTCACACGGGCGACCGCTGCTTTCAGGTCGGGCGCAGGGGCCGGTTGTGGCTTGGCTTTTTCTGACTGGGCCTGCTCGGCCAATTGCTGCCGCCGCTTGCGGACTTGAGCCAGGACGGCCTGCCCGCGCGCCTTTCCGTCGGCGGACGGAGCTTGTGCCAGCGCGTCGGTCAACTCCCGTTCGACGGCGTCGCCGCGCTCGGCGGTGCCTTCGCCCAACCACACGCTGGCGGCCGTGATGGCCTGTGAGAGCCGCTCGTTGGCGGCGTCGAGGCGGGCCTGGTTGGAAGCTCGCCAATGCCGCCGAGAAGAGCTGCTACCGCGATAGCGCCAACGAGCAACCAAAGGGTGACGAGTGGAAATCGGCATGCAAAATGGACCCACCCCGGGGAGCAAGATCGGCGCGCAAAACGGACCCACCGTGGCCGCCACGTATACCCTCAGCGGACAATCTCAACGTCGGGCAGCGCGGTTCGGAGCGACGACGCACCGAGAAATGTGACGTTCGTCCGCCCGAGGTATATTGTCTTGAGGTTCTTGCAGTCCTTGAGGTGACGGAGGCCTCCATCGGTCACGCGCGTGCCGATCAAGTCTAGAATCTCCAGTTCCCGCAGCGCTTTCAGTTTCTCCACGCCGGCGTCGGTGATCGTCTGCTCGGGCAACTGCAGGATCCGCAGCTTCTTCATGTCCTTGACGTGATCCAGGCCCTTGTCCGTCACCGCGGTGCCGGCGAGAACCAACTCCTCAAGTTCCGTCAGGCCCGTCAACCGCTTGAGGCCGTCGTCCGAGACTTTCGTGAATGCGAGCCCGAGGCGCTGCAGCTTCGTCAGCCGGGCCACGTGTGCTAGCCCCGCGTCGGTCACCTTGGTCAGTCCCAACCGCAGCTCGCGCAGGCCCGAAAGCGCGGCAAGATGCGCTAGATGTTCGTCGATCAGCGGGCAATCGATAAGTGAGAGGCTTTCGAGGTTTTCCAGTCCCTGCAGGTGGCGCAGACCGTCCCCGGTGATTCTCTGCGAGCCCAGGTTGAGCGTTCGCAATTGTTTCATTCCCGCCAGATGCTTGAGCCAGTCGTCGCGAACGGGCCCGGAGGCGCCATACCGCCAGGACTCCACTCCCTTCAGATCTTTGAAGAACTTGCGTTCGCCGTCCGTGAAGGTCATCCCCAGAACGAGGCTATGGAGCCGTTCCAATTGCTTGAGCCTGGTCCAGTCGGACTCGCCAAATTCGGGTGCATCCAACTTCAACTCCTCCAACTGACCGAGACTGGTTGCGGTGCGGAGATCGGAAGACGTCCCGTTGATGGCGAGGGATCGCAGCTTCGGGAGTGTCCGCAAACGGGTGAGGTCAAAGGGTTCCTTCGCGCCCGTCAAGTCGACCGCCACGACTGGCCGCTCGGGAGCGTTCTTGTCGATGGTCACCGTGCCGCCGATCTTCTGGATTTCGTCAGCAATCGACTTCTCGTCGTCCGCGACGGCGGAGCTCCGTGGACTGGCGTGAAGCGAAAGCGAGACCAGAAGCGCAAGCGCCATGTTGCCAAGGGAAGGGCACCATAAGTTGGTCATGGAACAACTCCTAACATTGGCGGAATCGCCCGTTCGCCGCGCTGGCGCGGACCGTCGGCGTCGGGCCCCGGCAGGGTTACGGGTCGGTCACTGGGAGCACCGGGAAGGAACGTCCCTTCCGGCCCACCTCCACGTTCTGCTCCTGGCCGCAATACTCTTTCGTCAACCGCGGAACATGGCCTTCCGCGTAGGTGAACCATTCCACGGCGTCGACGACTAGCTCCGAGCGGCTGGGCACGAGCCACTTGCCCTCCAGCGGTCCGCCCTGTGCTGCCCGCATCCCGGCCAGAAGGACGTAACTGAGCACGCCATGCTTGAGCGCCGCCGGCTCCTTGGCCTCTTCCGTGGCCGCTGAGGCGGCGACGACAAAGGCCCCCGAGTCCTTGCTGAGGCGCTCGATCTCGCGGCGGAACGAAAACGGATTGCGCGACGCCACCTGGAACAGGTCCACCGCGCCGCCCGAGGCGCAGGTGTCCAGGATCAAGAGCCGTCGCAGGGCGGCGCCCTTGAGGAGGAAGTCGCCCAGGACGTCGGCCGGCAAACCCTGCCGCGAAACGTCCTGTTCGAGGTTGCCTCCCGGCTCGCTACGGAAATCGTGCGGCAGGAAGTAGTACCGCTGGCCGAGCATCGTGCCGTGCCCGGCCAGGAACAAGATCACCGTGTCCTGCGGCTGGGCTTTTTCCGCTACTTCGCTGAGAGCTTTCTGGATGTTGGACTTGGTGGCCTGATCGTCGAGAATCTCGACGATGTGGGCGTTGGCATAGAGCGCGTTGTGCCGGCGGCGGAATAGCTCCGCAAAGTCCTTGGCATCCTGGCTGGCGAACTTGAGCTTGTAGTTGTCCTGCGCATAAGCGCTGATGCCGACCGCCACGAGATACAGCTCCGGCTTGGGGAGGGGTTTTTCGTAGCGCAGGACGATCGCGGCCGGCTCGCTCTCCCAGGAGCCGTCGGCGGTCTTGGCCCAGGCTTCCAAACGGTTTTCGCCCTCGACCAGATTGACCGAGAAGCGGCGGAACTCCGTCTTGTCACGTCGCTCAGAGTGCGTCACCGACGCGAGACGAGAACCGTTCTGGCGCAAATACGGTCCCTGGATGCCTCCCCCGCGGTCGGTCGCTTCAACGGCTCTGCGACGCCGCCCTCCTTCGGCGCGACGATCCGCACGCGCGGCGGCAGCGAGCCGGCGAATGCGGCATCGGGCAGCGGGCGCGAGCCCTGGAACACCGCACTGAGCAGCCCTGGGCGGTAGAAGTCCTGGAAGAACCGATCGACAGGGACAAGGTCGGTCGAGTCGCCGATCTGGAACGCCACAAGCTGGCGGGCCTTCTCGGTGCCGTCGAAAAGTCCTTCGGGCGTGACGGCAAGCCAATCGTCGTGGGAGCCGAGGCGGACGATTCGGGCAACTTCGGCGCCCGTGGAGACGTCCACGAGCGCGCTCGTGCCAGTGCCGTCCGACATCGCAAGAACGCGCTCATGGTAGGCGAACGATGTGGTCATGCCCGGCAGCGTCCGCAGCACCGAGCCGGAGTCAATAGAGACGATTTCGGTCTCGTCTTTCTCGCCATCACTTAGAACGAGCAAACGCTCGTCTGGGCTGACAACGGGCGGCAGGAAATGCTCATTCTCGATTCTGTACTCGAACCGCGCGCCTGGATTCAGCCACGACTTTCCCGATCGCAACATCCCAGCAGCGGCCGGATACGAATGGACAATTGGCCCTCGCGCGCTCCAAAGACAACAGTGGCCGGTGAGCTCATGTATTCCCGAGGCGCCCGGCTGATGCCGGGAGGCACTTCCAATCGCAAGAACGAGCCGCCGTTGTGGCAGGTAAGCCATGAATGAAGAGGTGAAAGTCAGGAGTTCGCTGGGGACGGATAACCGCGCTCGCCAGTCGCCCGTGTCGGGGTACCATAGATAGCCAAATGGCTGAGGAGGGTCTTGATCTGGGAAGTTGGTGCCGATGGCTCCGACAAGCACCCCACCAGTGCCCGGCACGAAGACGGCGTTGGAAACGGCGAGTCGATCGCCGCGGTACATCGGCTGGAACCGTCCAACCACTTTGCCCGTGGCCGTCTCAAGGACAACTGCTTGATAATCGTGCGTAGCAGCCAGTGCCCATTCGCCATCGGACGAGACTTGTAGTTGCCGGAGCCGCCTCTTATGGCTGGCCTCGCATGCATCGGACAATCTGAATTGCCGCACTTGCTCGCCGGTGCGCGGATCGAAAACAAGGAACTCCGCTTCCACAGGTTCGCCGGGTCTAGGCTCGGGATCCTGTGGGCGCCGGATCTCCGTATGGACGAGTACCCAACCGGGATCAGGAAAGAACCCGGCACCTCGCAGCGTCCGGTCATTGGTCGGCCGGTAAAGCGTTCGAACGACCCGCTGCGTTGCCGAGTCAACCATGAGGACGGCGCCGCCACTTTGGGAGAGAATCCAGTCCTGGCCCGGCAGAAACTCAAGGGCGTGCCCTTGATGAAAATCCACCGTCCATGCAGACACCGGCTCGGTGGCAGAGCGACAGCTCATCCGAAAGATCCTGTCCCGCTCGTCATAGCCCCAGCGCAGCAGGCACTCGAAGTCCGGGTGCACAAATCCCGTATCGAGCTCGCCTACTCCCGGAAGCCTTGACGCTTCAATCTCGGCGAGGTCGGTCGCGCGGAATCGAATCAGCTTGTCTTCCGACCATGCCCGCACGTGCTGGCCGTCCCGCGAAAATTTCAGCGAAGTCAATCGGTCCGTGCTTGTGTTGCGCGCGACTTCCCGGCCGTCGTCCAGCCTCCACGCGACCAGGAAGTGGTTCGCCGCCTCTGAGGCGGCACCCGCGCCACGCGGCGAATGGCAGGATGCGACGAGGAGTTGCCCATCCGGGCTGATCGCGAATCGGCCAAACTCGTAGCCGGGCAAATGGAAAGTGCGAAGCTTCGCGCCGCTAGCGATGTCCCACTGAACGAGGAGCGACCATTCCTTGCGCCGCAATTCGTATTCCTTTGTCTGCCGATCGAACTCGTCATTCAATCGCTCGATTTCGTCAAGCGTCTTCGCGGCCCTCCTCCGCAACTCAAACTCGTCGTAAGTCATGAAGCCGGCGGTCCGGTCGCTCTCGCGGGCTGTTAGATGTGCGACAAGGTGGCTCGTTTGCGGCCTCAATCTTACGCCCCAGCCTGTGCAGAAGTAGGCTGTGTTGTCGGGGTAAAGACGCAGGCGGCAAACCAGGGTGCGACTGCTGGCGTCCCAAACGTGCGTGGTTCCGCTGCGGTCACAGGCGGCAATGTACCCTTCCTTGGCCGTCAGAGATCCGGCGGGAATCCACGAATCCCCGGCCGCAAGCTCGTGCTTCACGGCGCCTGTTGCGGTCTCCCAGATGAGCAGCTTGCCTGTGGCTGACGCAACAATCGCGAATTGGCTGTCGGGCGTGAAAGCAACGGCGTCGACTCCGTCTCGGTGGACCATTCGGCGAAGTTGGCGGCCAGTCGCACGGTCCCAGAGGATCGCGGTGTTATCGCCGTAGCCCCCCGTCGTGGCGATCCACTTTCCGTCCGGGCTGAAGGCGCTGCCGTAAGGCAACTTGGAATGCCCCACTTGCAACGCGAGCTTCGGCCGCGCGATCTGCGGATGCTGGACCGCCAGCCTCAATTGCCGGCCGGCCTCGACCAGCACGGTGCGCGTTTCCGTAGCGCCGTTGTCGAAGCGGAAGTTGAGCTTGCTGACGTAGATCTTCCCCCGCTGGAGTCCCGGCCAGGTGATCCGCCGCGTGTTGCTCTGCGCCTTCCCGTCGACCGTGACTTGAGTCTTGGGCGGGATGGTCAGCTCCAGGATGCACGTGTCGGCCGGCACCTTGGCCTCGGGTTCTCCCGCGCCTGGAGGCTGAGCCGACGCGGTGTCCGTGCTTGCCAACAGCCAACCCAGGAGCACGCCCGCTCCAACCAACCGCCACCCGAGAAACGTTTTCATGCGGCACCCCAGGATTCCCGTGGTCACTCTGGATCTTTCAGCGGCAAGATCGGAAAACTGCTCCCGAGGCCGCTCGTCTGCACGTCTTGTGAGCGGCCGAAGTACTGCTTCGTCAGGCGCGGCACCTGCCCCGACGCAAAACTGAACCAGTCCAGCACGTCGGCCACCTGGTCCGGGTTGCTGGGGCGGATTCCTTGACCTTGCAACGGACCTTCGTCCACGGCACGCAGACCCGCAAGGAGCGCGTACGTCAATACTCCGTGCTTCAGCTCCGTGACCTCTTGGGCCTCGTCGCCCGCCGCCGTGGCGCCAATCGTAAACACTCCCTGGGACCGGCTCAAACGCTCGATGGCCCCTCGAAACGCGAAGGCGTCGCGCGCCGTGCGCGACAGGCCGATGGCGCCGCCCGACTGGCAGGTGTCGAACACGACCACCCGCTTCAGCGCCGGGACCATGCTCAACTGATCGCCCAGTTCGTCTACGGGCAGCGCCTGGCGGCGGACGTCTTCCTCCAATGTCTTGCCCTCCTGCCGGCGAAACTCGTGGGGAATAAAGTAATAGCGCTGGCCCACCATGGTGCCGTGCCCGGCCAGGAAGACGACCAGCGTGTCCTGCGGCTGGGACTCTTTGGCGATTTTTTCCAGGGATTGCTGGATGGCGCTCCGCGTGGCCTTCTCGTCCGGCAAGGGATGCACGGACACCTGGCGGTACAGCGCGCCGCCGCGCCGCTGGAAGAGATCGCCGATCGCCTGTGCATCGTCGGCGGCGAACTTGAGGTTCAGCGGCTCCTCGGCGTAGCGATTGATTCCCACGGCCAGCACGAAGAGGGCGGGCTTGGGGAGAGGTTTCTCGTAGCGGAGGACGATGGCGGCCGGTTCGCTTTCCCAGGAGCCGTCGCTGGTGGCGGACCAGGCTTCCAGGCGGTTTTCGCCTTCGACGAGCTGCACCGAGAATTGCCGGCGGAGTGCCTTGTCCAGGCGCTGAGATTCCGTAGCCGAAGCGACGCGAGCGCCATTATGGCGGAGCCACGGTCCTTGGATGCCGCCGCCGCGGTCGGTGGCCTCGATTTCCAATGTGACGCGCGGCGATTCGACGATGCCGCCTTCCTTGGGGGAAACGATTCGCACGCGCGGCGGGGCGGCGCGCGCGAAATCGGCCTCAGGCATCGGACGGCGGCCGCCAACGACGGCCGACAATAGTCCCGGCCGGTAAAAATCCTGAAAAAACCGATCAACGGGCACGAGCTCAGAGGAATCGCCAACCCGGTAGGCCACAAGCTGGCGAGCTTTTTCGGTGCCATCAAAAAGACCTTCGGGCGTCACGGCGACCCAGTCGGACTTGCCAGGGCGCAGGACGCGGACCACTTCCGCCCCCGTGGAGAGGTCCACGAGCACTGTTGCGCCGGTTCCATCCGCGAGCGAGGCGACGCGATCGGTGAATGCGAAGGACTCGATTTTTCCGGAGTACTTGCGGAGCAGCGAACCGGTGTCCAGCAGGCGGACCTCGCAACCTCGTGGTTCGGAGCTTCCCTCCAAGTAGTTGAGCACCAGCAGGCGGCCATCGGGACTGATCAGGGGCGTCGCGTGCGTCGAGGGAGTGTGGTTGGCCGCGTGAATGGAGAAAGAGCGCACGTAGCTGCCTGTGCCATCCCAGACGCAGTACCGCAAGTGAGGTGAATTGGCAGCGTCCGTGCCGGCGGCAATGGCCGTTCCGACGGTCACCAAAAGCTGGCGATCCGAGTTGTAGTCCATGCTTCTGGCGGTGCAAATCGTCAGTTCCGCGGGGAGTGTCAATGTGGGGCGCGAGTCGCCAGTGGCGGGGTCCCAGAGGAAGCCAGCGGGATGCGTGTTATTCAGATTGGGCAGGTTCATGCCAGTTGATCCCACCAGGACGCGTTTGCCATCGGGGAAGAAGATTCCATCGCCGACGCCCTCCTGTTGTCCCTTGAAGAGAGGCTTGTAGCGTCCGACCACCCGTCCCGTCGCGGTATCCCACACGACGGCATCGGCGTTGACGTTGGAAAGCAGCGCCCACTGGCCATCGCGCGAGAGTGTCAGTCGGCGCCAATAATCGTCGCGCGATGGGGCGCGGATTTTCGCGACCTCTTCGCCGGTCTGGCCGTCGACGACGACGGCTTCGTAGGACGGCGAATTTTTGCCGTCGACAACCGTCCAGTGCGTGGTATTGACAACCGCCCACCCGAGGCCGGGATTGAATTCGGCGCTGTGCAACCAATGGGACTCGTCCTTGACGTACAGCGTTCGCACGAGGCGCTGCGTGGCCGCGTCGATCAGCAAAACGTCATTGGCGGTCGTGTCGAGTGCGCGCGCGTCGCCGGGGTAAAACGTCATCGACGCCGCCACGTGGCTCTCCGTCGTCCATGCCGGTTGTTTCGCGGACGGCAGCCAGCACGCCAGCGAGTACTTGTCATCTTCGACTGTCAGAGTGCGACGAAAATCGGCGGCTGCACCAAGGTAGTAGATCCGTCGGAATTCGCAGACGTTCCCCGCCGCGAGCAGCCCTGGTAGATCGTAGCGCCGCACGAAGCCCGGTCCGTCCCATTGATACGCCAGCACGGACTGGGAATCGCTGCTAAACTGCAGCCGCTCGCAGTTTCCATCGACCGTGGTGCGCGCCACCTCCCGACGTGTCTCCAGATCGTAGAGCACGAGCGTCGGGTTCCGACTGTCGAAGGACTTGGCGACTCGAGAAAGTGCAGCCAAGTACCGGCCGTCGGAACTCAGATCGAAACTCACAAACTGTTTCCCCTCAATCTGATATGTCTGCAGCCGCTCACCGGTGACGGCGTCCCATTGGACGAGGAGCGACCATTCTTTGTGTTTCTTTTTGTATTCATCCTGTTGTCGCGCAGCTTCCTTGAACAACTGGTCGACGTCTACATTCTCCCCTCGCGCAATGCGTTCGGAGATCATCTCATAGGTGAGGGTATAGCCCGCCGTCTTCATCGATTCCTGCGACGTCACTTGCACAAGAACTTGCGTGCTGGCAGGTCGAAAGGCGACGGATTGGTACCCGCAGATGTAGGCGGTGTCGTCTGGGTAAAGCCGTAGCGACCGCATGAGCGAACGGGTGCGTGTGTCGCCAACGTCGGCTCCACCCTTCCCGCCACAAGCGACCACATAATGTCCGGTGGAAGACGCCGCAACCGAGGAATAAGGCTCGGTGCGTGCCGTAACGTAGTTAGGCGACACTTCTAACTGGAGCTTTCCGCTGGCCATGTCCCAACCGGAGATTTTCCTGCCAGACACGGCGTACACCGATTGACTGTCCTTGGAGAAGGCGACGCCTCGAACGGACTCGGCAAGAATCACCTCGCGCAGCTTCCGACCGGTTGCCGCGTCCCAAATCATCACGCGGTGGTCGTCCGAGGCCGTGGCCAGGCTTTGACCGTCCGGGCTGAAGACCGCGGCATAGACGTACTTCGAGTGGCCCGTCTGCAAGACGAGCTGGGGGCGAATGACGTGCGGGTCCTGCCGCGCCAGCCGCAAGCGCCGCCCGGCCTCGACGAGGATCGAATGCCTTTCGGTCGCGCCGCCGGCAAAGCGCAGATCGACCGTGCTCACGTAGACTTTCCCGCGCGAGAGGCCGGTCCAGGTTACCGGCCGCTTCTCTCCCTGCGCGCGGCCGTCGACCGTGACCTGCGTCCTGGGCGGAACGCTGAGGTCCAGGACGCACGTGTCGGCTGGAACCGTGGCCTCGCCGGCGCCGGGAGACTGTGCCGATGCCGTGTCGATGCCCAGGAACGACCAACCCAGGACCACACCCGCCGCGAGAAACGCCTTCATACGGCACCTCATGGACGGTTTGCAGCGGCTTCCTTGCGCGCGACTTTCTCCTGTGTCCGTTCCCAGCGATCGAATTGTAAGACGCCCAACACTGCGTGCAATCAGTTCACGGCCGCAGGTAAAACGGAGGCGTCGTCTCGTCCGCCAGGACCGGCGTCTGCGTCGCGCCGGGAAAGTTCTTCTCCACGTACAACGGCACGGAATCCTTCAACTGCCCGTGAATCTGGGAGAGCGTGAGGGGGCCGCTGCCGTCTCGCAATTGCCGCGTCAGGAAGTACGTCATCACGCTCAGGTCCCCTTCGCGGCGCTCCATGGAAAGCTCGCTGGCCTTCGAGGAAGTCAAGAGGGCCGTTTCCTTCTGGCCGACGTCCTTCGCCCGGGCCAGCTCGCCGTCGAGGAAGTCGAACTCGGCGGTGCCGGCGGCCGGAACCCCGACGCCCTTTTCGTGCGTCGCCTGGCCGCCGCTGTGGCAGGTGTCGAGGATGATGACCACCTTGCGGCCATCCAGCTCCTGAATCCAGCGGCCGAAGGCGTCGTCGAGCAGCATCGAGCCGCGAATCTGGCTGAGGCTCGTCAGCTCGCCGTCGAAAGGAACGAGGTACTCGTCGTAGCCGTCCTTCTCGTCGCCGTTGTCGTCGGCGCAGCGGCCGCCGTGGCCGGACCAGTAGATGACGACCGTATCGCCGGGCACGGTGGACTCGGCCGCCTTTTTGCGGATGGCCGTCTCGATTTTTTCGAGCGTGGCGTCGCTGTTCGTCAGCACGATGGCCTCATCCACCTGGCACTGGTCCTTGAACGTCTGGGCCATTTCCTTGGCGTCGGTGTGACATACCGTCAGCTTGCGGATGTTCGAGCTTTCGTACTGGCTGACGCCGACAAACACGCCCACGCGGCGGTGCTTGCCCTGACGCTGGCGCTGGACCTGCTGCGGCGGGGGCTGCGCGGGATCGATCGTCGTGATGTCGACGTGGTGCTCGGCCCACTGCCACTTCCGCCGTTCCTTGGGCTTCTGCTGCTCCTGCCGGTCCCGGTCCTGAACCTCCACGTACACGCCCTTCAGGTCGGCCAGGTCCAGTTGCGTCACGTCGCCCCGCGCGAGGTCCTTGTTTTCCAGCGCGTGAAGCGGCTCGGTGGTGACCACGGCCTTGAGAATTTCCTTTCCGGCGGGCGGTCCCACACGCAGCCGGAACGTCGCGTCGCGCGACGGCACAACCACCGTCTTGCCGGCCGGAATGCGGTTGTCCTTCTGGACCACGTTCGGGAACAGGCACGAGACCTTGAGGTTGGCGTCGCAATAGAAGAGGTACAGGTGGCCGGCCTTTTCCGACTTCACGGTGACGTACATCACATCGCCGTACTCGTAGGTGCGATGGGGACGATCGACGTCCACGCGAACCATGAAGCCCGGGCGGTCGTTGACCGCCTCGACCGCGACGCCCCGGGGGTCCTGTCCGAAGATCGCAGGCGGCTGCAAGAACACACAAGCGCATGCGACCAGGAGCAGGGAAGCATATGGGGACCGTGCGGCGAACATGTCGGATTCTCCGAAAGGGGGTGACGCAAATGCGGCGGTGATTATGATCGGCGCCAAGTCGCTGTGGTAGCCGTGACGTCGGGCTACGGCTTGCGCGGGCGTGGAGTTTTGTCCTTGGGACCAACGTAAATGGCCACTTCGTCCTGTGCAAACTCGCCGAGCAGTTTTTGCGGCGATTGGCCGGTGAGCTGGCCGCCGCTCGGCTCCTTGCCCTGCTGGTAGTCGGCCAGCAGCGCTTCGATCTGCCGGCGTTGCGTGGGGTGCAGTCGGAAGGGCCGCTGCTGGCCGGCTTCCGGCCTGTTTTGCTGGGACATGTCGGCGCCGCTGAACGACAGCGGCCGGGACGTGACAACGGCCTTCACGCGCTGCGTTCCGACAGTTTCGCTCGTGCGGAACGTGAACTTCTGGCCCGCACCGGGCAGTTGGAATTCCTTGCCCGCCGCGACGCGGTTGTCCTGTCCGGCCTCGGGGAAGAGCAGTTTCAGCTCACCCTGGCCGTCGAGGTGCAGCAGGTAAAGGTAGCCTGCCTTGGCCGAGACGCCCCGGATCGAAAACGCCTCGCCGGGGGTGTATTTTCCGCCGTCGAACCGGTCGACCGTGACATCGAACTTGAACGACGACGTCTTATTGGCCACGAGGGCGACTAGCTCCATCGGGCCGAGCACGATCGGCTGCGCGTCTCCGCCGGTGCTGTCGGGCGCTGTTGCGGTCGGCGGAATAGTCCCGACCGGCGGTGTCGGAGTCGTCGGCGACGTTGGCGGGGTTGTTGGCGCCGTGGCGGGCGGAGTCGTGGGCGATGTCGTCGGGGGAGTCGCCGTGGGCGAGCCGAGGATCTCCTTGACTTTCGAGTAGTCGATCTCCGGGTTTTCCGGCTCGGCCAAGAGCGGATACCAGGCAAAATCCGGGTGGTCCTTGGCGCTAGGACCGAGCCACCGGCCGGAACCCAGCACCACCGACGCTCCTTGCATCCGGACGGCAAAGCGATACGTGAGCTTGCGGACGCGAATGCCCACGTAGTCCGGCGGTACGGCGTCGTCGGCCATCCATAGCGTAAGGTCGGCCTCGTGCTGGCCGGATTCGCCGCGCGGAGTGTATTCGACGCGGTAGGCGTAGACGGGAAAGTTCCAGACTTCCGGTCCGGCATCGACATCGAGGATCAAAGGCACACGCTGCTGCTGCACGTAGAGCTTCAAGAGCTGCCACAGGACGTCCGGGGCCAGGTCGTCGGCGTCCTCATCGCCCTCCTCGTCCCCGAACCGGTCGCCGTAGTGATTGGCCACGTCCATGGCGTGCGAGACGGCCAAAAGACCCTTTTGATCTCCGACGCGAAGGTCCGGATGGCTGCTGCTCATGCCGCGGCGGGCCTGCCGCGGCTCCGCCTCCAGGACCGCCGAGGCCGCCCAGGCGTGACAGTAGCCGTGCCAGTGGGGCACGTCGTCTCCGGCCGGATGAGTCTTGCGTTCCCAGGGCAGGGCCTGGCGCGTGGCGATGGCGTCGTACTTTCCCAGCGGGCTCTGCGCCCCCGCCGCGTGCAGCCGGCCCTCGTGGTGCGGCCACCAGTAACCCGACCAGGGGGCGACCTGGGCCTGCGCCTCGTCAACGTCGGCGAACGCCAGGCAGGGAGTTGTGCAAACGGCCAGCAGCACGAGCGAGAATGTCAGGTAGTTTTTCATGGCTGGTTCCTTTCACCGCTCGGTGCGCGACTTGAGCGAAACCTTCACGAGGCGCGCGGATGTCGTGCCGTTGTCGCTGTAGACCGGCCACGGGGCGCCCCGCTGCCAGAGTTGGCGCACCTGACGGCGTGCGCCGTGAATCTTGACTTCCACCACCGGCCGCTCTTCGAGGTTCTTGGCAAAGTCATCGGCCAATAGCCCCTTCACTCCCTCGGCGTCGGCCGCCGCCACCTGTTGCTCGACTTCGACAAGGAAGCCGAGGGCGCCTGGGTCCTTCGTGCCGGCCGGTCCTGAAACGGACTCGTAGGTGAATTTGCCGGACTCCTTGGCCTGGCCCTGGACGAAGGCGGGTAAGTCGATGGGTAGCGCGGTCAGCGCAGGCAGCACCGGCGATTGGCGGCCGTCGGGAAAGTCGAAGCTCTCCGTCATCGTGCGGAAACCGCCGACCGTGGGGAGCCGGGTCTGAACCTGCCGCAGCACCTGCGTTTTCTGGTCAACCCAAAAAGTGACTGTCGGCTGCTGTTGCCCTTGCGCCTGGCAGGTTACTTCGACGCGGTGGCAATCGCGGTCGGCCAGGCGATCCGTGCCCGCGACGCTGAACTGCCACTGCAGCTTCTGTGTTTGCTGCTGTCCGCCCGTCGGGTGGCGGGCCTGAATCTGGCGGCTAGTGGTCTCGACGGTCCAGCGATCGCCGACTTGCCACTGAGGGGTTGGCACCTGGGCCTGCGCTGCGTCCGAGTTCCCGGCGTTGCCGGAAGGAGTGCCGCGCGTCTGCAGTGCCGCCGGATTGAATGCCAGCAGGAACGCCAGGCCGGCGAACAGCACGCCGCCGAGCATCTCCTTTGCCCACATACCTTTCTGCACTTGCGGCTGCCAGGGCCAAGTCATGGCGGCCGCAGCCGGCGGGGCTGCCGCCAATCGAACCGTGGAACGAAGTGCCGGGCGGCGGAGGATGGTCTCCATGTTCTGGCTCCCAACGGGCGGGTACGCGAGCTGGTCGGTTGTTTGCAGAGAAGACGGAACTTCCGTCTGAGAATTGCGCGCCTCCAATGGCCGTCAATCCCGCACTGGCAGGATGGGAAAGCTGCTGCCGTGGCCGCTGGTTTGCACGTCTTGGGAGCGGCCGAAATACTGTTTGGTCAGCTTGGGCACCTGACCGGATGCAAAGCTGAACCACTTCAGACTCAGGGTCGCTTGCCCGCCGGCTTCCCTTCCACCAGCCTCTTGAATTCCGCCTCGTCCACATACCGAATCTGCACCACGCCCAGGAGCCGCCCGGCCTGAAAGTTCTCGGTCCGCAACTGGCGGTGTTCTTCCGGACCCTCGCCGACCCCCAACCGCCGGCCGCGCTCGGCGTAGAACGCCACCGTGATCAGCCCGATCGAATCGGAGAAGTTCTGCCGCGCAGCGACCGACTGCGGCGAATCGACGAATTGGAACAGCTTCAGCTTGAAATTGATCATGCCGTCGTTCGGCTTCGCTTCGGGCGTCTTGGGCTTCCACCAGCCCGCGATCGTGTGTTCCTTTCCCGCTCCAAACACCCACGACCACGCCTGCCCCAGGCGCTCTCGCTTCTGACCCAGCGAATTGATGCCGTCTACCAGAACGGTCACGCCAACTCGCTCCTTCAGGTTATTCTTGACGCGGATTTCAAAGATCTCCCCTTCGCGGGCGGCAACGACACGAGTGGGCGTCGGCTCGACCTGCACGCCTTTCTCTGCATAGAGCTGGACCTGCTCCTTGCGCACACGCCGCGTTGCGTCCGTCACCTGCTCGCCAGGCCGAACCAGCACCGAATGCACCTCCACACCGAAGGGAAAATCATTGTCCAAGAGCGGGTGCGCTTGCTGCGCCTCCTCCGAGACGTGCATCACAACTTGTTCGTCGTAGGGACTGCCGGGCGGGCGCTCGCGGTTGTCGAAGCTGGCGCCGTTGTCGGCCAAGAGGTCCTCGCTGAGCGGGATGACGCCCGCTGGGGCGAGCAGCCGGTCGCCGCTTTGCGTCGAGTTAAGAAAGCACTGCACGTGGAGCTTGCGGCCGCCGCGCTGCACCGTCCCCCACACGACGGCGTCCATTCCACCGCCTTGCTGACCTAAGCGGCGCATGGCGGGCGGGTCGCCGACGTCATCGACGCGCGCTCCCTTGGCCGCCTGGCGCATGGCGTCGGCGTCGAGCACGGCATAATCGCCTCCGCACATCCTGGCCAGTGATTTTCGCATCTCCTCGGCGCAGATCGACGGCAGGTTGGCTTGCGCAAGCTGACCGGCCGGCGTGCCGAACTCCAGCACACCCACCTTTTTGAGTTTTTGCCGCCGAATCTCCAGGTCGACGTGCTCCGCCAACCGCCGCATGACCGACTCCGGCGGCTCCGCGCGGAGCGTCAGGACGACGGGCACACCTTCGATGCTTCCGCCTGTGAGCCAGACGGGCGTCTGGGGCTTGCGAAGGACTTGCTCTGCCGTCGTCGTCACGCGCTCGCCGGCATAGCTGTGAACCTCGGTGAATGAGAGCTGCCCGTCGCCGTTGGCATCGCCGCCGCCTTCCATCGCTCGGCACAGCCAGTAGGTAAAGATCCCGTGCTGCCGCTGTGTCCACTCCCAACTGTTCTCGTCGACCTTGCAGCTTGCCAGGACGACGCAGCCGGCGACCTTGTCCGGCTCCAGGCTCTTGGCCAGCGTTTCGGCCGCCACGCCTCCCGCTGCGTCCTTGGCTCCACCCGCGTGGCAGCAATCGAGGATCAGAAACTTGACCCCGGCCTTGCAGTCGGAAAGCAACTGGCGGACTTCCGCAATCGGCAACGCGCTCTGCGCCGGCGCGTCGCGGCGGAAGTCGCTGGGCACGAGGTACGCCTGCCCGGCCTGTTCGAGGTGGCCGTGGCCGCTGAAGTAGATAACGACGCGGTCGCCCGCGGCGGCTTTCTTGAGGAACCCCGGCAGCTCGCGGCGGAGATTGGCGAGCGTGGGCCGGAGTTCCTTGGGCGAGTCGTCGGTCATCTCCAGGATGTGATCGCTCGCCAGCGCAGCCCGGTCGACGAGCGTCTTCCGCACGAGCTGCGCGTCGTTGATCGTGAACTGCACGTTGTTCAGCGTGGCCTCGTCGTGCTTCTGGACGGCGATCAGCACAGCCCACTGTTCACCGGAAGGCGGAGCGGCCGAGGCCAGCTTGCTGATCGACAGGGCCAGCGCGACGACACAAGCCCATTTCGAATGACGCCAAGCGTTCATGGCTTTTGCTCCCTTTTCCGTACCCCGTCCCTTCCGCGATCTGTTTCACGCTCGCGCTCCCTGCGGTCGTCCGGTTTGTCTCGCCGCCGGTCGTCCTGCGGTTCGGAAAGCGCGGGCCAGGCGCGCTTGAAGATCCGGTCGCGAAGTCGCGGCTCGCGCGTCGTGGTCCAGGCGCGTTGCCAATGCCGCTGGGCCGTCTGCGGGTTCTTCAGCCGCTCCCAGCAGAGCGCCAGGTTGATCTCGATTGCGACGCTGTCCGGCAGGACCTCCGCCGCTTTCTCGAAGTGCCCTCGGGCCTCGTCGATCTCGCCCAGCTCGAAAGCGACCATTCCCAATCCCAGGTGAGCAAGACCGTTTGTCTCGTCCAATTGGCTCGCCGCCGCAAAATGCGTTCGGGCGTCGCCGAACCGGTTGAGCGTGAGCAGAAACTGGCCGAAGTTGATCCGCAGGATCACGTCCTTGGCGTTGGCGGCAATCGCCGACTCATAGGCTGCAACGAGCCGATCGGTGGTTTCGTCGAGCGTCGGCAGCCCCTTGGCCGGCGCCAGGCCTGTCGGCTCGTAGCCGTAGTCCAAGAGCGACCCCCGCGCCGCCAGCGTAACATCGGCCGGAACGCGCCGCTGCGCCTGCAGGTCCAGGTTCACGAGGCGGCCGGAGCCGACTCCTGCCTGTTTAGTCGCTTTCTGGACCAAGGATGTGACATCAGGGAAGCGGCTTTCGGCCAGGGCAGAGCGGCCGGCCAGGTAGGTCGCCTCCTCCCATGCGCGGGCGTACTCCTGGCGCCGGGCCGGATCGAGGCCGGCGGACTGCGCCGCGGCCAAGTGGTCGAGAGCCTCCTGCGGCCGCCCCGCGGCGAGGGATTTCTGGGCCAGCGCCAGGGCGTCGTCTGACGTTCCTCTGTTCCAACTTGTCACGCCCAGGAAAACTGCGGAAAGGAGGGCTGCCGCCGCAACGACGGCAACGGCAATTCGCCGACGGTATGTCGCCCGAAGCGGCCGCTCGGCGACCGGTGTCGACGGTGCCAACGTCGACGTGGGTGGGGCAGGTTCTGCCGGTACAATTGCCCCGGCTCGCACCAGCTCCGCAACCCGCTGCCGGCAGCGCGAGCAATCGGCCAAGTGTTCCAGGAACTGGTCGCGTTCCTGTGGAGACAGAAGGTCCTGATCGAAACGCGACAGTAGGTCGTCGTCCTCGGCGACGTGCGAACTTTGAGCCGCCGGCTGCGACTCGAGCGCCGAAGTTAGCAGCCGCTTCAGCAGCGCATGTCTTTCAGGCCCGGACATCGCCTTTCGTCTCCCGCAAGGCCTCGATCAGCAACTGTGCAAAGCTCATTCGCTCTGGACCGTGCAGCAGCTCCCGCAAGCAATCCTGGTACGACTCGCGCCGTCCCCGTTCTTCAGAAATCCGTTCGACTTCTTCCCGCAGTGCGTCTTCCGCGGCCTGGCGCTGGCGGCTGACTGTGCCGGGGTGGATTCGCAGCACCTGGGCCACCTGCTTGCCTGGCAGCCCCTGTTCGAAAACGAGGCACAAAAGCAATCGTTGTTCGGCCCGCAGAGATCCGACGGCCTTGCGCAGGATACCCTGCCACAGTTCCAGGCACTCGCGAGACATTGCCGTCTCGTCGAGCGCTGGGGCCAAAGCGTCCGTCGGGCGGTATTCCTCCGTGGGTGGCGTCGCCGATCGTAGCTCGCGCAGCATGTCGACAGCGAAACAACGCGCGACGGTGCCGAGCCAATGCCGCAATCCCGATCGCCCCTGGTAGCGGGCGATCTTGCCCGGTGGATCAGGACAGCCGACCAGCAGCTTGTCCAGGAACCGGGGCCAGGTCTGTGGGTCGTCGGCCACGGCCGGCGACACGCGGCGCATTTGCTTGAGCAGGACTGCGCGGTAGGCGTCCTCGAAGTGCGCGATGGCCTGTCGCTCACCCAGCAGGAGAGCCTGGGCCAACACGGTGTCGTGCAAAACGTCTCCACCTAAGTCGCCCTTTCCGGAAAAGCCTTGACCGCTCACCAGGCGCTCGGCGACGTGCCGGCCGTCGACCGTTCGATTCCCAGCCGATTCTGCCGCCATCCGCCAGTGGTAACTCCAGCAAGACCAGAGTCGGCACAAATACCTGCCGTAGCCGTTGGCCGTTGGGTCAACGGTCGTTTCGCAGTATCGTCGCGAGTAATCGCCAATCCACCTTTCCATTTGCCGCAACACGGCTTGGCAGCCCCCGTCCCACGGGTTCATGGACGGCTGGCGAGCCAGCCAGCCTCGCTCCGGCTCGAACAGTTCCAAGTCCATTAACCCAGCTCAACTGGAAGACGTTGTCGTCGGACAAGAATTGCGCAGCCTGATCCAAGGCCTTGCTCAGACGACAGTTGGGTCTCGGAGGCGCGAGAATAGTCTAAGCCTGGACGAAGCGCGACGCTACTTTTTTGTCGTCCGCGGCCATTGGCACACAGGTACGGTTGATCAACGGTCGCCCGACGAAAGGACATCCTGGCAAAAGGCCACAATCCACTGTTCGCAAGAGGTGCGAAGCAAACAACTCGTTGTCGTCGCATCCCCGACCCTTGTCAGCTCGACGTCGAATCCACTTTGTCCGGAGACTGTCTTCGGGTTGCCGCACGCTAATGCGCACCAAGCCAATTCGCGTGTGGATATGACGCGATGTGGCGGGTGGATGCGTTCTTTCTGATGGCTAAAAAAGCGGCCGGCGTTGCGTCGCTCAATCACGCGAGAATTGCCAGCAGCTCGACGACCCGCAGGCCGCGGACCTTTACGGAGCGTCGAGAAAGTGTCGCCTGGGAAAGAGGGGCGCAACCTGCGATGGTCCAAGGAGGACGTCGACACCGTGGCCGATGAGCTCGAATCGCAAGGCGCTTTCATCCCCACCGCCAAAATGTGCGAGACGCTCGGGCTGAGCTATGGCGCCGAGTGCAAAATCGCCACGATTTGGCGCGACCGAGGCTGGCCAGCGTGCCGAAGATGCCGCCGGCGACGCCGGCCAGCATGCCGGCCGCGCCGCGCGCAATGCCGATGAATGCCCCACCCACTCGGTCTGTAGCGACCGCACACGCCATTTGGTTGACGCGCCCCCAGCGATGCCATAACTTCGGCAACCATGCCGCGGCCCAAAGCCAAATCCCCGTTCCTCGGTCGGTTCCGCATCTCCTGGATGGAGACTGGGACCTCGATATCGGCGACGACCAAACGGGCGGCTACTTCGAGTTTTCCAACGACGGCAGCGGAGAATTCCATTTCGGATGCGTTCACGGGCAGATCGACTACCGCCCCGGAATCAAAGACGGCAAGCCGTGCGTCGAATTCTCGTGCGAGGGCAACGACGAAATGGACGCAGCGTCGGGTCGAGGCTGGGCGGTGATCGAGGGCAATGAGATTGAGGGCGTGTTGTTTTTCCATCAAGGCGACGAATCCGCGTTCCGGGCGAAACGGAGAAAGTAGCCGGCCTTCATGGTCCCGCACGCGCAGCTCCCACGAACATTCCCCGTTTCGGCGAATTCGTCTCAGCGGACGGCGCTCGCGGTTCGGCGGGCGGCGGCCGAACCAACCCCCCCCTTCGTAAGGGGGGGACAAGAAAAGAGGGGGAGACAAAGGTGAGGGCGCGACAAGCGAGAGGGCGAGGAGGCGAGGAGGCGAGGGAGTGGCGCCGCCGCAGCTTGCCCCGCCCTTTGGAGTGCGTGCGACTTGTCGCCGCTTTGCCGGCGGGCCGTCCTCCGACCCGCGATCCCCGGCCGTTTGGCCAGGCGCTTATGACGCGATCGGGCAGAGAAGCCCCGAAATGGGAGGCGCCGCGATCCGCGGGTTCGCACCCGCGGCTGCGCTATGACGCCTCCAACAATCTTGTAAAAAACTGCCCCTAGCGGGGCCGTGGACAAAAGGGTCGGATTGCACCTTGTACACCACGCGAATCTCGTTTTCATCAACTTCGATCCGCTTGACGAGCAGGCGCAGGAGTTTCCGTT
>JACOUI010000021.1 GCA_016177915.1 Planctomycetia bacterium | reverse complement strand
TCCGCGAAAGAGCGTCCTTTCGCGGAGCGAAAGGCGACACTTCGGGAAGTTATTTTTCGCCCGCTCCTTAGCTGACGTGCCGCAGCTTGGTCACGCGGCCGGTCGCCACCCATTCGGCGACGAAAATGTTGCCGTCCTTGTCCCAGCGGGCGTCGTGCGGGTGGACGAACTTGCCCGGCTGCCACTGGTCGCGCTGGCCCCGCATGCGGAAGCCCTCCAGGGCGGTCTTGCGCCAGGCCTCGTCGTCGCCCAGTTGCGCGATGACCTTGTCGTTCTTGTCCAGGATCGTCACCCGGCAGTGCAGGTCCGGCACGAGCATCAGCTCGCCGCGGATGTCGATGTCGGCCGGGAACAGGAACCCGTCGAGCGTCTTGACGTGCTTGCCGTCCATGTCGAACCATTGCAGCCGCTTGTTGGCCCGGTCGGCCACGACGAGCTTGGGCTTGCCGTCGCGGTCGTCGAGCCACTGGCCGTGCGGCGTCTTGAACTGGCCGCTGCCCTCGCCCGTGCCGCCGATGGTGCGGACGTAGTTGTCTTTCTTGTCGTACTGGTGGATCAGGTTGCTGCCGTAGCCGTCGCCCAGGAAGTACCCGCCGTCGGGCGAGAAGCTGACGTTGGTCGGGCGATAGGCCGCGCCCTCGGGATACTTGCCGCTGTCCTTGTGAAGCTGCTCGCGCCCGCGCCGCCAGACGAGCTCGCCCTTGAGGTCGATCTTGGCGAAGTCGAGCGACGATTCGCTGGCCGACAGGTACAGAAACTCCTGGTTGCCCTCCTTGCGGATGTCGATGCCGTGGCCGCAGCCGTGGCCGCCCGCCATGTGGAAATCGCCCAGCGACTTGACGAACGTGCCGTCGGGATCGAAGACGAAGATCGAGCCGGGGGCGCCGTAGTGGGTGATGTAGATCAGGCCGGCGGCGTCGATGGTCACGCCGTGCGAGGCGTTGCCGTAGTGGGCGCCTTTCGGGAGGTTCGCCAGGCCCCAGTCGTGAAGGCACTCGTACTTGAACTCGCCCTCGCCGATGACGACGTTCTTGCCCCCGGCCTTGTCTTCGGCGCCGAGGATCACGGGACCAACGGCGGGCGCAGCGGCGGCGGCCAGAGCGGCGGCCGCGGCCGTTTGCAGGAACTCGCGACGGGACGGATTGCCTGCCGACGACGAACCACGCGGCTTGCGGGAGCGGGACATGCGATCACCTCGACAATGCAACGGAAGTGCCAAACAACGCATAACGCGCCGCCTATGATACGCCGCCGGCCGGGCCGCAACAACCACCGGACGGTTGCTAGCCCCCTGGCCATGCACTAAAGTCTTTCCCGCGTCCGCTCATGCGCGTTTTCCCAAGATTCGCCGGCTTGGGGCGAATCATGGTCGGCGGAACGACCGCCGAGGCGCGCGTCGACCCCCTCGCATTGACCCCCGTTCCGCTCTGTCTCTGGAAAGGAGCCTGCCATGCTCAAGGCCGTCGATTCGACGACGAACCTGGTCCGCGCCGTGGTGGCCCTGGTCGTGGTGGGCATCCTCGGAGCTGGAGGCTGGCTGGGCTACGACGCCTGGCACGACCACAAGTACGCCCTTCAGGAGCGCGACGCCAAGCTGGCCGAGCTGACCCGCGATCTGGACGGCATGAAGATCGACCTGGCCAAAAAGCAAAAGGAGATCGAGCGGCTGGGCGTCGAAAACCAGCAACTGAAAGTAGAGGTCGAGCGCCTGGCGACGGCCAACCGGCTGCTGAAAGTCGACCGCCGCGTGGCCCGCCTGGAGGTCCTCGACCAATTCACCAGCGACGACGGCAAGCTGATGTCCAAGATCCTGTTCGTCGAAACGGACGACGACAAGCGGCAGCTCACCAGGCCCCAGGAGTTCCTGATCGAGGGCGACGCCGTCTACATCGATGCCTGGGTCGCCAAGTTCCGCGACGAGTACGTCGAAAAGGGCGTACCCCTCAAGGACGCCTCCCTCTATCTCTTCCGCACGATCTACGGCAAGAACCAGGCGCCCGCCGACGGGTTTCCGCTGGACGACGCGGGCAAGCAGCCCCTGGGCTATCGCTACGGCCGCGACCCCTCGCCGCTGGAGCAGGAAATCTGGGCCAATTTCTGGACCTACGCCAACGACCGCGAGAAGGCCGAGTCGATTGGGCTGCGCGCGCCCCACGGTCAGGCCAACTACGTCGAGAAAATCAAGAAGGGGATGGTCTATCGGGTGCAGGCGCGGGCGTCGGACGGGTTGACGATCGTGGCGGAAGACAAGCCTGCCAAGCCGGCGCTGTGAGCGGCGCGATCCGCCGCGCATTTCCGTGGCAGGACGCATTGGGAAACACGTCCTACGACTCGACGGGAGCCGTCAAATCCGTTAATTCCGGTGGTTCTTACGTCGGCAATAGCGTCAATCTCGTCAGCCAGGTCATCGCAGCGAATCGGCGCTCCGTTCTCGGCCGAAAGAGAGAACTGACGTGTGGGTATTTCCCGCGGCACCCGCCGTCGGGCTGCGCGACCTCTCTTTCAGCGAGTGAACCATGCCGTCCGCCGTGCGCGACGACTACCTTGCCAGCCAGGTCCTCACCGCCCCGCCCCAGCGGCTGCACTTGCTGCTTTTGGAGGGCGCGATCCGTTTTGGAAACCAGGCCCTGGCGCGGTGGGAAGCCGGCGACAAGCCGGGCGGCGACGAGGCCCTCGGCCGCTGCCGCGACATCGTGGCGGAGCTATTGGCCGGGCTGAAGCCCTCGGTCGCGCCGGAGCTGGTGCGCGACGTCGGTGCTCGCTACCTGTGGGTCTTCCGCCGGCTGGTGGAGGCCAAACAGGAGCGCAGCGCGCAAAACGTCCGCGACGTGCTGGGCGTGCTCCGCGAGGAGCGGCAGACCTGGCAGCTTTTGTGCGAACGGCTCGCGGCCGACGAGAACCGATCCTCGGACGTCCAGAACGTCGGTCCCGAGAGTTCGGGGCTGAATCTCAGCGTTTGAGCCGCAAGCGGTAGGGTGCGCCGTACTCGCGCGATCCCGGTGGTGGGCGTCGCAAGCCGCTGGGCTTAAAGAGTCCGCCGCGACGCGATTGCACGCTATCGACCGCGAGCGAAGGCCCAACCGCGCTGCCGGCCTGTTCCGCCCACCCTACTTTCCCTTCATCCGCACGTAGCGGAAGTCGAAGTCGCCGCTCTCGCGTTGCAGGCCCACGCCCTGTTTGGCGTTGCCTCCGATCTTGAAGCTCTTCTCGATCACCTCGCCGTTGAGCTTCACCACCGCCACGCCGTAGGTGACGTCCCACTCCAGCTCGTTCCACTCGCCGGCCGGCTTGCAAGGCCCGGCGTATTGCTTCGGCCCGGCGTTGGGATAGTCGCGCACCTGAAACTGGCTGCCATGAATGTAAACGCCCGAATCGGCCCCTTTGGCGGCCCGGAATTGCAGCCGGATGACGCAATTCCGCCCGTGCGCGGAGGCGCTGTAGATGTTCCCCTTGGCCTCTTTCGAGTTGAGGTGAATGGCGCCCTCCGCGACGCTCCAGCCGGCCGTGTTGCCCGTCCAGCCCTCCAGGTCCTTGCCGTTGTCGAGGCGCGTGAAGCCGTCCTCCAACTTGAAGTCCTCACCCAGGCCCGTTTGAGAAAGCACAAGAACGAACGCAGCGCCGGCGAGCAATCGCAGGGTCGTCGCCATTAGGGATCTCCTCTTTGCGTGGCGAATCGGCGGATCGATCAGAGTTTACCGATCGACGACGCATGATCCAAGCAACTTCCTGAGTTTGCCGAAGAATCAGTTGCGCAGCATCCGCATACGAATGATGTCACTGTGATTACCTAGTCGACAATTGTGTGTATCATTTGTGATTTACCTAAGTCATTTGCATGAAAAGACTTGAGAGTAGTAATTGAATGTAGTCCCAATCAGGGACGCAAAACGGCACATGCCTTGCGATTTACGGGACCGTTCGAGTCACTCACCACCGTCCTTCGAATCAGGAGTCTCGCCATGCTCGCCCGATCGCTCGTCCTCGCCACCCTGCTGTCGTCGGCCTGAACCCCCAGCCCGAACCGCTGCGTCCGGTCGATAACCTGAGCACGAGCCGGGGCATCATCATTCAGAACCGCACCGGTTGGGTCGGCCTGAACCCCCAGCCCGAGCCGCCGCGTCCGGTCGATAACCTGAGCACGAGCCGGGGCATCATCATCCAGCACACCAAGAAGGCCAGCGTCCGACTCAACGCGCAGCCGGAACCGCCGGGCAGCGCGCGGACGTTCCAGAGCGCCATCCGCGGCAGCGGACTGGCGCCTGAGGCGCAGATTCCGGGCTGGATGGGAACGCTTTACACCTAACGACCGGCCCCTCGACGGGTCGCGCCCCCTCCCGAGTACGACGGCACATCGCGCGGCGAAGAGGACTTCGCCGCGCGATTCTGCTTTTCAGCGGCCAGGTTTTGCGGAAGAATGACGGGAGCCGAGCCATTCCAAATTGCCGGGAGGGAGTTCGTGGCCAACAAAACGCTCTTTTCGCAGACGCAATTGCTCTCCGACCTGTCCGACGGCCAGGAGGCCGACTTTTTCGCGCAGCTCACGCTCAAGGAAGAAATGAAAACGCGCGACGGCAAGCCGTATTTCCGCGTCGGCTTCCGCGACGCCCGCCGCGAGGTCGCCTTTCCTCTCTGGAACGACACGCCCTGGTTTGCGGAATGCCGCGACAAATGGGAAGTGGGCGGGTTCTTCAAGCTGCGGGCGATGTACCGCCAGACGCAATACGGCCCACAGCTCGACATCCGCAAAATTCGCCCGGCGGTCGACGAGGACCGCAAGGACGGGTTCGATCCTGGCGCGTTTCAGCCCAGCTCGCGGTTCGACCCGGAGGAGATGTTCGGCAAGCTGCGCAGCCGGGCCAGCGACCACATTCAGCCGCCGCTCTTGAACCTCGTCTTGCACATCCTCGACAAATACAAGACACCGCTTTTGACGCTGCCGGCGGCGACGCGGATGCACCATGCCTTTCGCAGCGGCTGGCTGGAGCACGTGCTGTCCGTCACCGAAACCTGCGTGATGCTGGCCGAGAAATACGACGCGCTCTACCCGGACCTCAAGCCGCGGCTGAACAAGGGGCTCGTCGTGGCCGGCGGCATCCTGCACGACATCGGAAAGCTCCGCGAACTGGCGGAGGCCCCGGCGGGGACGGAATACACGCCCGCGGGCTATCTTGTGGGGCACGTCCTGCAAGGGCGCGACATCGTCCGCGAGGCGGCGGCGGAAGTGCCGCTCGACGACGACACGCTCTTGCGGCTGGAGCACATCGTCGTCGCCCATCAGCGGCTGCCCGAATGGGGCGCTCCCAAGCCGCCGATGACGCCCGAGGCGCTGCTCGTGCACTACGCGGACGACATCGACGCGAAATTCCAGACCTTCTCGCAGATCCTCGCCGAAGACACGTCGTCCGGAGCGGTGACGAGCAAGCAGAACGCGCTAGCGCAGCGGGTGTTCAAGGGCGCGTTGCCGCCGGGGAAGCCCAAATGACCCGCGCGGCCTGCGGCTGAAAAACTGGGGAGAAGATGCCAAACCGCGTGCTCTTGACCGATTTCGCCTGGCCCGATGTGCGGGTCGAAGAAGCGGTGCTGGCCGAAGCGGGAATCGAACTTGTCGTCGCCCCCTGCGCCGACGAGGCAACGCTTGTGGCCCTGGCCGGCGATGTTCAGGGGATTCTCACGTGCTGGGCTCGAGTGCCGGCCGCCGTCATCGACGCCGCCCGCCAATGTCGCGTTGTTTCCCGCCTGGGTGTCGGTTTGGACAATATCGATGTGGCGGCTGCCCGGCGGCGGGGGATCATCGTCACCAACGTGCCCGACTACTGCCAGACGGAGGTCGCCGAGCATACGCTCGCTCTCGTTCTGGCCCTGGGGCGGCGCGTGACGGAGTTTTTCCGCCGCGGACAATCGGGCATCTATGACCGCGAAATCGCGCCGCCGCTGCGACGGATCAAGGGACAAGTCCTCGGGCTCGTGGGGTGTGGATCCATCGGCCGCCAGGTCGCACGGAAGGCACAAGGCCTTGGAATGACGATTCTGGCCGTGACTCGCGGCGGCGGCGAATTGCCCGCCGGGGTCGTTCGCGTCGGCCTGGACGAGCTTTTGGCCAAAAGCGACTACGTCTCGCTGCACCTGCCGCTCTCCGACGAAACGCGCCACATCCTAGGCGCCGACGCCCTGCGACGCATGAAGCCCACGGCCTTTCTGATCAACACGGCGCGGGGCGGCCTGGTCGATCATGCGGCGCTGGCCGCTGCGCTCGCACGCGGCGAACTGGGGGGAGCGGCCCTGGACGTGCAGGACCCCGAGCCGCCGGACCTGTCGCAGCCGCCGTTTAGCGACCCGCGGGTGATCGTGACGCCGCACGTGGCGTTTTTGTCAGAGGAGTCGCTCCTGGAGCTGCGGACGCGGGCTTGCCGGCAGGTCGTGGATTGCCTGGCCGGCCGCCGGCCGGAAAACGTCGTGGTGGGGTAGAGGTGCGCGAAGCGATGTTGGGCGTCCCCTGTCCGCTGATTGCTGTCCCCTGTCCCATCCCCTGTCCCCTGATTCCCTTCGCCCTGCCCCCGGTGGCTGCAACACGGTATTCTTATGGAAGAGGACGCCGATTCCGCCAGGAGGTAAGGACGTGATCTTTGCGCCGCCGCCCGCCACGCGGTTCGACCTGAACTTCCGCTTGCTGGGGTTCCCGGTCCGCATCCACCCGTTCTTCTGGCTGTCGACCGTGCTGCTGGGAACGTACGGCGGGCGGCTCGCGGAGAAGGAAACGGCGATTCGCGTGCTGGCGTTCGTGCTGGCGGCGTTCATTTCGATCCTCGTCCACGAGCTGGGACACGCCCTGACGATCCGCTGGTACGGCCGGCAGTCGCAAGTGATTCTCT
>JACOUI010000224.1 GCA_016177915.1 Planctomycetia bacterium | reverse complement strand
GCCACCGGCATGGCGGCGATTGTCGGCCTGTTGATGACGAAGCTCAGCGCCGGCGACGAGATCATCTTCTTCGACGAGTGTTACCATCGCAGCCGCGAGTTCTGCGAGAAGCACCTCGCGCGGTTCGGCGTCGTCACGCGGCAGGCGCCGGCCTGCGACTACGACGCCATGGAAAAGGCGATCACGAACAAGACGCGGCTGCTGGTGAGCGAGTCGCCGACGAACCCGCACCTGAGCGTCGTCGATTTGGACCGGTTCGTGGCCGTCGGCCGGCGGCACGGCGTGGAAACGTTGATCGACGCGACGCTGGCCACGCCCTACAACCTGCGGCCGATCGAGGCGGGCGTCGATTACGTTTTGCACTCGGCCACGAAATATCTCGGAGGGCATAACGACCTCTTGGCCGGCGCGGTCATCGGCCGGCGCGAGAAGTTGGAGCCGGTCCGCAAGCTGCGCGGCATTTTGGGCTCGATCAGCTCGGCGCACAGCACGTACCTGTTGGAGCGGGGACTGAAAACGTTCGAGCTGCGCATGGAGCGGCACAACCGGAACGGGCAGGCGGTGGCGGAGTTCCTGGCGTCGCACCCGAAGGTGGAGCGCGTCTATTATCCCGGCCTGAAGAGCCATCCGCACCACGACGTGGCCCGGCGGACGATGCGGGGCTTTGGGGGCCTCGTCACGTTCCTGGTGAAGGGGGCCGACTGGCGGAAGACGGCCGACGTGGTGGACGCGGTCCAGATTCCGCGGATTGCGCCGAGCCTGGGCGGCGTGGAGTCGCTGATCGAGCAGCCGCTGGTGATGAGCTACTACGAGTGTTCGCCGCAGGACCGCAAGCGCTTCGGGATCGCGGACAACATGATCCGACTGTCGTGCGGGATTGAGAACGCGGAGGATCTGATTGGGGATTTGAGGCAGGCGCTGGAGAGGGCGTGATCTGTCCCGTCCGTCGTCGTCCGGAGTTTCGCGCGATTCGTTTTCCTTCTCGCGCAGCAACGCGCATGTTGAGCGCCAGAGGCGCGCGATACCTCACCGCGCAGCCTGTGCTTGGACCTGCTGCCGGTACTTTCCGCGACCTTATGGCGAGGGACGGTCGCCTTCCTGGCTGTATGGCGCTTTGAGTTTCTCAAGCGTCGGGAACTCGTGCATTCCCGACACGTCGCTCAGGGCGATCCAGACGGTCGCGGCGCCGTACCAGCTTGCCATGCCTGCCGTGTCCACGCCTTGACCGACAAGGAACCACTCGTCTCCGAGGTGGCGAAGGCTGATCTTCTCCATCGGGTAATGGGTGTACGAACCCGCTTCGGTAATCGTCGGAGTCTTCAGGATCACGTCGAAGAACTTCCCGTCGAAGTACACCTCATGCGCCGGGCGCACCGGACGCGTGGTGCCAGGGGCCGGGGGCGGCGCAGGAATGGTGCCAGCCGGGGGCGGGGCCGACTTTTGCGGCTGAGCCCAAAGCGGAACCGCGGCGACCGTCAGCGCCGCAGCGAACAGCAACAGGACGATGACGAGCGACGAGCGTGCACGCATGATTGATTCTCCCGCGGAATGAGCGCGCTACCGAATTGTGACCTGGGCCGAAGCGCACCGGCGCGCTCGTACGATCGGCCGCACATGGAATCGGCATTGAGGCTATAACGCCGCCGTTGGCCAATCAAGCCACGCGGCCGAGCAACGAGGATTAACTACGCGGGATCGCGGCCAGCAAGCGAGACAGCCTGACGGTGAAAGGAATCGCTGGGCGACGAGAGGGCGACGGCATAGCCGGTGTCCAAGAAGATCTCAGCCGCCATCGTTGGCGTCTCCGCCGTAAAGATACTTATCGATGTTTTCGGACCAATCCGGCGGGCCATCGAGATTCAGCGACTGCGCGGTCTCTAAGAACGACGCCGTCTTTCCGGCGCGCGGCTCCACGGATTCGACGGTGATCCTCACGCGCGTGTTGGGTTCCAGAGGCAATGGCCCCTCTGGGAGGAGGACCTTCCCGTCGAACACCGCGTCGATTGTGTGGACCATGTCTGCCTCGGCGTTTGGGTCCCAACCATTCTACCAGTCCGAGCAACAACCAGCGACAGTTTGCGGTGACGGGGGTGACGGTTCGCGTGCTTCCAAAACGCCGCGCGCCGCCTTTGATCAACAGCGGCCGCCGCGAAGCGTTGCTCCTTTTCAACGACCGGGGGCGATTGGCCAGGCGCTTCAGGCCAGCCGTGGTCGTAAACACCTGCTGAAATCAGGGCTTGCGCCGACCGCGTCGCCGCTCATCGCATGGCGGCACTTCGGTTGCCTTTGGCTAGAGCCACTCCCTTCGCACCGGCTCTTGCAAGGCGCCTCTCATGTCCACCCTCGCCACGGTTCCCGCTTCCCCTCTCGCCGCATCCCCCGATGCCCGCGTCGTCGCCCGCAAAACGATCCGCGTTTTGCACCTCATCAACGGCGAGCATTACGCCGGGGCCGAACGGGTGCAGGACCTCCTGGCGCTGCACCTGCCCGAGCAGGGTTTTGAGGCGGGCTTTGTATGTCTCAAGCCGGGCCGGTTCGCCGAGGCGCGGCAGTCGAAGGACGCGCCCCTCGCCCAGGTGCCGATGAAATCAAAGTTTGATCTGCGTTGTGCCTTCCGAGTCGCCAGGATCATCCGCGAAGGGGGCTACGCGATCGTCCACACGCACACGCCGCGGACGGTGATGATCGGCCGGCTGGCGGCGGCGTTGGCCGGCGTGCCGCTGGTGCACCACGTGCACGGCCAGACGGCCACCGAGGTCCGCCGCACCTGGAAGGCCCGCTTCAACGCCATGGTCGAGCAGATGTTCCTGGCCGGGGCGCGGAAGATCATCGCCGTCTCGCAGTCGGCCGGCCGCAGCCTGCGGGGCGCCTTCCGCCGCAAAAACAAAGTCGCCGTCGTCCCCAACGGCATCCCCGTTCAGCCGTTGGCCGACCGCCCCGCCCCCAACGGCACCTGGACGCTCGGCACCGTCGGACTCTTTCGCCCCCGCAAGGGGATCGAAGTTCTTCTCGCCGCCCTGGCGCTGCTCCGCTCGAAGGGGCGGAACGTCCGCTGGCTGGCCGTCGGCCCGTTCGAGACTCCCGAGTACGAAAAGCAAGTCAAGGCCGAGGCCGTCCGCCTCGGCATCGCGGGCATGATCGAGTGGCGCGGCTTCACGAAAGACGTGCACGCCGAACTGGCCCGCATGGACCTCTTCGTCTTCCCCAGCGTGCTGGCCGAGGGGATGCCGATGGTGCTCCTCGAGGCGATGGCCGCGGGCGTGCCGGTCGTGGCCTCGCGGGTGGACGGCGTGACCGACGTGATCCGCGACGGGCAAGACGGCGTGCTCTGCCAGCCGGGCGACGCCCACGCCCTGGCCGAGGCGATCGATCGATTGCTCTCGGGCCTGATCGACTGGCGGCGGCTTCGCGAAGAGGCCCACGAGCGGCAGGTCGAGGAATTCTCGGCCCCGAAGATGGCGGCGGACGTGGCGGCGGTTTATCGCGACGTGTTGGCGAAGGTTTAGTTCGTCGCGATCGGCCGAGTGAAACGAGGCCGACCGTAATTGGCGCACGCGCCGGCGACCACGCCCTTCGCATACCGTGGCCAGCCGTGATCGTTGTTCAAGGGCCTATTGTCGGACGACGTTGCCAACTGCGCCATCTGCTCAGGGCGTGCCACCCGAAAGTGGAATGAGCCGCGGCGTCGGGATCTTCGTCCCCACGATCCGGCCGTGGCGGTCGCGAAGCTGCTCGAAGTTCAGCTCCAGGAAGTCGTAGAGTTCGCGCGGCGGGCCGGCCTGAAGCCAGCGCTTGGCGAGCCGGTCGGCCAGCTCGTCGAAGTGCCTCTGGCCGCCGGTGTGGGCGTAGCAGCGGCCCGAACCGCGGCGGATGTCGCCGTCGAAGGCCGGCGCGATGTGCCACAGCTCGTGGAAGATCGTAATCAGCTTTTCGGAAAACGGCAGGTCCAGAAACCGCGGCAGGTAGAAGCTGAGGATGTAGAGCATCTCGCGGCCGGTGCGGCCGTAGAGCCGCTGCAGTGTCCACGTCTGCCCGCGGCGCTTGTGCGTCAGGCTGCCCGCCTCGAAGCGCATGGGGGTCAGCGTGGCCTGGACGCCGTAGCGGCCCGCCTTGCGCGTCTGGCGATAGCCGATGGCCACTTCGCCCAAGCGGACGTGGGCCAGGTCGGGCGTGCGGACGCAGACGTCCACACAGACTTCCCGGATGCGGGAAGTGAAATCAAAGACGCTCGGCTGCGACGTGCGCAGCTCGAGCAAGGCCGTGCCGTTCGATCCGCCCAAGGCAAACTCCTCCACGAACGCGTCATCGTGTCGCGGCCATGATGCGCAGTTTCGCGCGCGGCGCGAAGAGGAGTTGGGATACGTTGGAGTACCGCCTTTAGGCGGTCTTCTGCGCAGAGACGGGCGCGCCACGAGCGACCGCCTG
>JACOUI010000285.1 GCA_016177915.1 Planctomycetia bacterium | reverse complement strand
CCTCAAACCGTCGATCCATCGACACCTCCTTCGCCGGGTTCCATCCCAAGGGAAGGTGTGTCTACAAAACGACTTGGTTTGAGTCAATGGAAACAGAACAGTAGAAGTATGACGCGTCACGACTCCTGCTGGATCATCCGGCGGAGCTAGCCGCGGGCGAGCCGCGTGCCGACGTCGAGCATCCTCGCCTACGCTTCTCCCGCGCTCTTCAGCCGCTCCCGCAGCTTTTCCACCAGCGGCCGTTGGTCTGCGTGCAATAGCGCCGCCGCCTTCTCGATCGAAACAAACTCCGCGTAGTCGACCTCCCACGAGGCGCACCGCGGCTTTGCGTCGGCGGGGGCCGGGCCGGCGTAGCAGACGATCCGCTTGCGGCTCTTTTGATATTGGACTTCGCCCAGGTGCGAAAGCTCGCCCGCCGTCACGCCCGTCTCCTCCAGCGTCTCGCGCCGGGCGGCGGCCTCGTCGCTCTCGCCCTCGTCGGGCAGGCCCTTGGGAATGCTCCACGGCGCGCGGCGGTTGTAGGGACCGCTAGGGTGCACGATCAGCACCTCGACGGCGCCGTTGGCCGTGCGGCGATAGAGCAGCGTGCCGGAGGAAGTTTTCACGGCGTATCCCTTACACGAGGTCTGGCGAAATCGTATGGGTCGCGCGGCCTTTGCGGAAGCGCGAAGCCGCGCCGGCCGGCGACGTCGCGCATGCGCGCCGTCGATTTCGCCGCGCCGCGATTGGCACGTGGCTTGCGTTTTACCGCTTCCCAGGAACGAAGCAAGGAAGCCAACGAGAAGGGGGAAGGCCATGTTCGAGACGATCCTGATGGCGCTGGGAATGGTGGCGGCCCTGACGAGCGTGATCGTCGCCTGCCGGAAAGTGCCCGCCGACCCTTATGCGATCTGAAAACGGCCCGCGCGGCGAGAAGCTGTTCCGTCTGCGCAAACTTTCCGGCCGCTAGCCCAGCCATTACGCTCCGCGTGATGCAGCCTGCACGACACGAACCCGAAGCGCAAGCGAGGGGGATGACGATGGCAGCCCTGCTACAGCAGTCTCCCTCGCTTGCGCGTCGGGTTCGTGTGCTCACCACAAAGATGCGAAAGCTGCGGTCGATTCGACCACACGACCGCGACACATCTGTCGCGGCGCGGCCGCATGCGACGCTGACAGAGAATGCACGATCCGGGGCAAGATGGCCCGCCCTTGCGGCCGATAGAAAAGATGAGGGCGACAAGTGGGCCGCCGCCCGGCTCCGCCGGCGCGGCACGAAACAGAGCACAAGGACGTCGATAGAACCAATTCGGTCGGCCGCCAGAAAAAGGGCGCTTCGTCCCTGGCCGGCGGCCCGACCGACCCGGACACCGGTCACGCGCGACCGCGCCTCACGCGCTCGCGCAGCTCTTGAAGAGGGGAAACGGCGATGCGGCGAGCGCTTTGCGGTCTGGCGGCGGCGGTGGTGGTCATCACGGCCTTTGGCGACGTGCACGGGGGCGACTGGTTCCGCCGCACCTGGGACGGCGTCAAGACCGACTGGCGGCGCAACAACGCCTGGCCCGAGCCGTTCAACTATGTCGACCGCGACGCGGCCGTCGCGCCCTTCGCCGTGATGATCGCCAAGGGCTGGCAGGTGCAGCACACGCTGGGCGCGCACCACTTCGATCCCGAAACGTCGGCCTTGACCGAGCTGGGCAAGGCGAAGGTCGAGTGGATCCTCACGCAGGCGCCCGCCCAGCACCGCACGGTGTTCGTCGAGCAGACGCTGAATGCTGAAGAAACCGCCGCGCGGATGACCGCCGTGCAATCGTTCGCGGTCCACGTGACGCCCGCCGGGACGCGGCCGGAAGTCTACTCCACGTCGCTCCGCGGCCGGCTGATGCCCGCCGACGAAATCTATATGCTGCAAAAGGGCTACCAGGACTCGATCCCGCAGCCGCGCTTGCCCGCCGCCTCGACCGGCGAGGAATCGCCGTAGTCGGCGTCACACAGGACCGTCGTTTCCAGGCCGTCTCCTTCCCGACGGCCCTTCCGGGCCGTCGTACGAGCGTAGCCGCCGCTACTTGACCTTCACCTGGGCCACGTAGACGCTCGTCTTTCCCTCGTGGCTGGCGTAGTAGCTCACGTAAAGCACGCCCTCGTGCCACACGAGGCCCGGATAGCTCGTGTCGCCGCCGCTGGGAAGCGCCAGAAGCGGCGTGAGCTTGCCTTGCGCGAGGTCGAGATCGCAGAGGACCGTCCGCGCGCCTTCTTCCTTGGTGATGATCCGCCCCGCGGCGATCCACCGGCCGCCGGGCAGCTCGATGAAGTTCGGTCCCCCGTAATACGTGCCCAGGTCCTTCCAGGTCCACTCCTTGTAGGGCGGCTTGGCCGTTCCCAAGAGGGCCGTGTTAGCCGGCCGGCCGTCGCGGCGGTGGAGGCAGTAGCAGGTGTCGTCGGCCGCGAAACGCAGCGTGGCCTCCGTCGGACCGCTCTGGTCATAAAGCGATTCCACAAGCGCCGTGAACTTCATGCCGTCGTCGCTGACATAGAGGCGGGAAGAGTACTGCTTTTCGGCCCGCGTGTCCGGGGCGCAGTCGTAGCCCACGCCATACGCCTTCCCCTTGTGCCAGGTCACGCGCCACAGCCAATAATCCTTGTCGGCCGCGTCGTGCAGCTTTTCCCACTCGCGGCCGTCGGCAGAGAACGTGACGAACGACTGGTGGCTGGTGGCGGGCTTCGTCCCTTCGCGGACGGCCGCCCCGCCGACGATCATCAGCTTGCCGCCGGGCGCGGTCGTGATCTTCGGGTCGCGCAGGTCCTTGCCCTCCTGCGTGATGAGCGCCGCCGAGGTCCAGGCCTTGCCGTCTTTGGATTCCAGGACGCGAATGGCGCCGTCGGGCGAGACGTGCCCCTTGCCTTCGCGGAAGACGCAGAAGAAGCGGTCGTTGAAGCGAACGAGGTCGGTGAAGGCGTTGTGATTGCCCTGGTCCCAGATGCGATCGACGCGGACGAGCTCCAGTTTCGAGGGCGCGTCGCCGGCGCGCGACGCGGCGGCAAATGAGCTTGCCACGAGAACGGAAGCTGCAACGATGGTCGCAAGTTGCACAGTGGGCTCCCAGCAAGCGGATGGAAAGCCGGCCGCCTCTGCCAAGGGCGCTACGTAGGGCACGGCCGCATTCGTGGTGATCGTGCTCCCAGTATGCGGATGTGAGTCGCCCAAGGAAAGGGGCTGTTCGCTGGGACGGGAAGCTACGGACGCAGCGCGGGCGATTCCAAACGCGATGGCCGGCCGTTGCGGCCTTCCCTCTCCCCTCTCCCTGCCCCCTGCCCCCTGTCCCCTGATTCCTGCTGCCGCCTCCCCCTTACGCTCCGCGCCCTCGGCGGTTAACAATGTCCATCTATGTCCGGCTCCCTCGACTGGCGATCGCTCTACCCCTTCACGTCGCACTTTCTCCCCATTGGCCCGCACCGGCTGCACTACGTCGATGAGGGCGCGGGCCCGCCGCTGCTGCTGTTGCACGGCAACCCCACCTGGTCATTCTATTGGCGGAGGGTGATCGAGCCGTGGCGAAAGAAATTTCGCGTCGTCGCGCCGGACCATATCGGCTGCGGCCTGTCGGACAAGCCGGGCGATTACGAGTACACGCTGGCCCGGCACATTGAAAACGTTTTGGAGCTGGTGCGGTCGCTGGACCTGAAGGAAATCACGCTCGTGGCCCACGACTGGGGCGGGCCGATCGGCCTGGGGGCGGCGGTCGCCATGCCCGAGCGGTTCGCGCGGCTGGTGCTTTTGAACACGGCGGCGTTCCGGTCGACGCGCGTGCCGTGGCGAATCCGGGCCTGCCGGATTCCGCTCGTGGGGGCCTTGGCGGTGCGGATCCTGAACCTTTTCGTCCGCGGGACGCTGCGGATGGCGACGGAATTTCCGGGGCGGCTCCGCGGAGCGGTCCGGGCGGGGTATCTGGCGCCGTACGACTCCTGGGCCCATCGCGTCGCCGTGCACCGGTTCGTGCAGGACATTCCGCTTTCGCCGCGGCACCGTAGCTACGCGAAGCTGCTGGAAATCGAACAGGGCCTGCCGCGCCTGGCCGACCGGCCGGTGCTTCTGGCCTGGGGGATGAAAGACTGGTGCTTTACGACGCATTTCCTGGATCGCTTTTTGGGATTCTTCCCGGCCGCGGAAGTGCGGCGCATGGAAGCGGCCGGGCATCTCGTGGCGGAAGACGCGGCTGAGGAGCTGGCGCCGCTTGTGGAGGATTTCATCGCGCGGTCGCCCCCTGCGGACCTGTGCCGCAGGAACGAGAGACTGCACGGCTAACGGGCCAGGTTCAACCGCCGAAGCTCTTATGGGACGGCCCTTGCCGGTCCGTCGCGGAGCCTGACGGCCTGGAAAGGCCGTCCTACCGCACGTTTTTCCTCGCTGTCGAAAGCGGCGCCAGCGGCGACAGCGTCGGAAAAGCGCCGCGGGAGGCCGGGGTTCTTGCCTGCGCGTCTAAAGTCGCACAAGCGGAATAGTCGAAATATTCCGCATACGCGGCAAAGGTTCGCGCGCAGGGAAGGCGAGCAATCAAGGACCCGAGGGCGCCCACCGAAGCGATCAAGGAGGATTGGCATGCGGAAACTGCTACTGACAGCCGTATTGGGGTTGTCGCTGGGGTCCACCTCCGGGTGCGTGCTCCCGATCTATGACGCGGACCCCGTCCGGCGCACGCAACAGCTCATGTTCACGTCGGAAAACCTGCGATTGATCCTGGATGATTGGGAGCGGATCTGGCTGCTCGATCAGCCGAGCCACCTGACGCCGCACCGCACGCACGGCGGAATCATCTAAGACCGTCGGTTCGCCGGACAAAGCCACCGGGAGGCTTACGCTTCCCGCACGAGGGGCCCCGAACGCCGCCTCCCTGGCCTATCGGCCAGGGGGGCTTTTTTCGTGCGCCGTTGCCAAAAGGCGACAGCATTCGATGCCCGCGGTCATCGCGGTGCGGCGTTCCTGCCGCAAGCGGCGCGGCCTTTCTGAGCTATCCTTTACCATGGACCGGTTGTGCGCCCAAAGCGCGCGCAGCCGGCGAAGAATCCGTAAGCTCTCGCAGATGGTGGAATGACAGCACGCCATGAGGACGCCCAATCCCCGACCGCCGTCGATGCCGCGCCCGTCCGACAAGACGCCCGAGAAGGAATTCGAGGAGCTGAAGCGGCGGATTCACAACAAGCTGGTGGACAAGCTCGACGTCACGCGCGTCGGCGAGCTGCAGGGCGACACGCTGCGGCGGGAAATCCGCCTGGTCGTCGAGCACCTTTGCGACAGCGAAGAGGCCACACTCCTCAACCGCGCCGAGCGCGAGCGGCTGATCGAGGAGGTCCTCGACGAGACGTTCGGCTTCGGCCCGCTGGAGATGCTGCTCAAGGACAACGGCATCAGCGATATCCTGATCAACGGGCCCAAGAGCGTGTACATCGAACGCCGCGGCAAGCTCGAGAAGTCCACCGTCACCTTCCGCGACAGCAAGCACCTGTTGCAGATCATCGACCGCATCGTGTCGCGCGTCGGGCGGCGCGTGGACGAGGCCTGCCCGATGGTCGATGCCCGGCTGCCGGACGGCAGCCGCGTCAACGCGATCATTCCGCCACTAGCGCTCGACGGCCCGTGCGTGTCCATCCGCCGGTTCGGCGCCAACCCGCTCAAGCTCGAGGACCTGCTGAATTACAAGGCCTTCACGCCCGAGATGGTGATGCTCCTGGAAGGCTCGATCAAGGCCCGGCTGAACGTGATCATTTCGGGCGGCACGGGTTCCGGGAAGACGACGCTTCTGAACACGCTGTCGAGCTTCATTCCCAACCACGATCGCGTGATCACGATCGAGGACGCGGCGGAGCTGCAGCTCCAGCAGGAGCACGTCGTGCGGCTGGAGACGCGGCCGCCCAACATCGACGGCAAGGGCGCCATCACCGCCACCGACCTGGTCAAGAACGCGCTGCGCATGCGGCCGGAACGGGTGATCATCGGCGAGTGCCGCGGTCCCGAAACGCTGGACATGCTGCAGGCGATGAACACGGGCCACGAAGGCTCGATGACCACGCTGCACGCCAACACGCCGCGCGACGCGATCGCCCGCATCGAGACGATGATCATGATGGGCGGCGTGGAGCTGCCCCTCAAGGCGATGCGGCAGCAGATCGCCTCCGCGGTGGACCTGATCATCCAGGCCAACCGCCTGCAGGGGGGGCCGCGCAAAATCACCTCCATCACGGAGGTCGTCGGCATGGAGCAGGACACGGTCGTCATGCAGGACGTTTACCGCTACCTGCAGACCGGCGTGGACGAGACCGGCCGGGCCATCGGGCGCTTCGAGGCCACCGGCATCCGGCCGTCGTTCATGGACCGGCTGGAGTCGGCGGGCGTGCGGCTGCCGGCCAGCGCCTTCCGCCAGCGGACGATGTTGGAGGACTAGATGACCCCGATCCTGATCATGATCGCCGTGTTCATCGGCGTGGCCGCGCTCGTCGTCGGCCTAGCGCTGGTGTTTCGCGACCGCAAGGACAGCAAGGTCGAAGACCGGCTGGACATGCTGGCCGGCCTGAAGAACCCCATCAAGGACCGCGAGGAGAGCATCCTCCGCAAGGGGGCGCTGGAGGCCCTCAGCAAAGGCCCGAGCATCCTGGAAAACCTGCTCTCGCGGTTCATGAACCCGACGTTGTTCCTGGAGCAGGCCAACGTCTCGATGTCCGCCGGGCGGTTCTTCCTGATCTCAGTCATCCTGGCCGCGGCGGGCGGGCTGACGCCGTTCGTGATGCGGCTGTCGCCGGCGCTGATTCCGGTCGGGGCCTTGTTCCTGGGGGCGCTGCCCATCGTGTACCTCGTTTTCAAGCGCAAGCGGCGGCTGAAAATGTTCGCCACGCAGCTCCCCGACGCGATGGAATTGGTGGCGCGGGCGCTGCGGGCCGGGCACAGCCTGGCCTCGGGCCTGAGCCTGGTGGCCGAGGAAATGCCCGACCCCATCGGCCGCGAGTTCGGCCGGGCCTTCGAGGAGCAGAACCTGGGCATTCCGCTGGAGGAGACGTTGAAGTCGATGACGGAGCGCGTGCCGAACATGGACCTGCGGTTCTTTTGCACGGCCGTGATCCTGCAGCGTCAGACGGGCGGCGACCTGGCGGAAATCCTCGACAAGATCGGCTCGCTCGTCCGCGAGCGGTTCAAGATCTGGGGACAGGTCCAAGCGCTGACGGGCGAAGGCCGGCTGTCGGGCATTGTGCTCTTGGCACTGCCGCCGCTGTTGTTCCTGGCGGTGTATTACCTGAACCAGGAGTACATCATGCTGCTGTTCACGGACGAGATGGGGCGTCAAATGCTGATGGTCGCGGTGGGGCTGCAGGTGCTGGGCGCCCTCGTGATCCGCAAGATCGTCAACATCAAGGTGTAGGCCGGTCATGGACCTGAGCGAATTTTCCTACCTGCAGCTTGTGCCGTTCGCGGTCTTCGGACTGTTCGCGGTCGGGGCCTGGCTCCTGTTGGACTATTTTGCCGCGCAGAAGTCGCGGACCGTCGAGCGGCTCGACGAGCTGCGCAACCCCGCGCTGCGCCGGGCCAAGGAAGGCGCGGGTGTGCAGAAGAAGTCCGACGCCGTTTCCCGCGTGCTGGAAAAGGCGTCGATGGCCTCCGGCCCGCTCCAGCCGAAAAACGAATTCGAGGCCAACAAGCTGCGGGCGAAGCTGGCCAGCGCCGGCTTCCGCTCGGAAGCGGCGATGCCCATCTACCTGGGGCTGAAGTTCCTGGGCCTGGTGGCGGGGTTCATCGCCAGCGGCGGCACGATGCTGCTCGTCGAGGGGTTCTCGCAGAAAACGCTGCCGGTGACGGTAGGCGTCGCCGGCGGGCTCTTCTATTTTCCGACGATCGTGCTGTGGTTTTTGATCCGACGCCGCAAGCAGGCGATCTTCCTCTCGCTGCCCGACGCCCTGGACCTGATGGTCGTGTGCGTGGAGGCGGGGCTGGGACTGGACCAGGCGATGCGCAAGGTCACCGAGGAGCTCAGCCGCGGCGCCCCGGTCCTTTGCTCGGAGTTCACGCTGTGCAACTTTCAGATGCAGGTCGGGCGCTCGCGGTCCGACGTGCTGCACGAGCTGGGGACGCGGACGGGCGTGGACGACCTGCGCTCGCTGTCGGCGATCCTGATTCAGGCCGACAAGTTCGGCTCCAGCATCGCCCAGGCGCTGCGCGTGCAGAGCGACTCGATGCGCACCCGCCGCCGCCAGCTCGCCGAGGAAAAGGCCGCCAAGACGGCCGTCAAGCTGATCTTCCCGCTGGTGCTCTTCATTTTCCCGGGCATTTTCGTGGTGCTGGTCGGCCCGGCGGCGATCACGATCGTCCGCCAGATGTTCCCGATGATGAACAAGTAAGCCCGGCGATTCCCTTCGTCCTCAATTCGAGCGCCGGACGCGCAGGCGTAGGACGGCCCTTCCGGGCCGTCGCGGATTGACGGCCTGGAAAGGCCGACCTACCTACCACCCAGCCTCCGCCCTCCTGCCTCTAGCCTAAACCTCTCGTCCTTCAAATCCGTCACAAACATGTGCCCCGGGCTGTGCGTAATCGCCAGCTCGCAGCGGGCGTTTTCGAGCGCAAGCTGCGGCGTCACGCCGCAGGCCCAGAAGGCGGGAATCTCGCCTTCGCGGATCGTGACGGCCTCGCCAAAGTCCGGCCTTCCCATGTCGCGGATGCCAAGGATCGCCGGGTCGCCGACGTGGACCGGCGCCCCGTGCATCTGCGGGAACTGCGCCGTGACGCGGATCGCCTCGTCGATCTGCTCCGGCCGATACGGCCGCATGCTCACCACCATCGGACCGGCGAACTTGCCGGCGGGCGCGCAGGGAACGTTCGTGACGTACATCGGCACGTTGCGGCCTTCCTCGATGTGCCGCACGGGCAGCCCGGCCGCGATGAGCGCCGCCTCGAAGGTGAACGAACAGCCGAGCAACATGGCGACGAAATCGCCGCGCCACAAACTGCGGATGTCCTGCGGCTCTTCCTTGTCGGCCGCGCCGCGGCGAAAGACTCGATACCGCGGCACGTCCGTCCGCAAATCCGCCCCCGGCGCCGAGCGCTTCGGCTCCGGATCGCCCGGCGCGGTCATTTCCATCAAGGGGCAGGGCTGCGGGTTTTGCCGGCAGAACTCGGCGAACTCCTGGGCGTCGGCCGCCGGCACGATCACGACGTTCGTCTGCACGTAGCCCGGACAGAGGCCGGCCGTCGGACCGCGAAATTCCCCCCGGCGAATCGCCTCGCGCAGCTCGCGCGGCGTCTGGAACTGCCGCGCCGGGGCGGCCGGCTTGGGTCGCGCTTCGTTCATGGCTGTTTCTTCCGCAAATCGACGACCCGCCGCGCCTTGCCCTCGAACCGCGGCAGCGAGCCGAGGGGAACCGGCTCAACAACGACACGCAGACCGAGGCGCATTTGAAACGCTTCGACGATACGCTTTGGCTGCGCGAGCGGGTCTTCCACCTCGATCTTCACCCCATCCAACTCGCCGGCCGTCGAAATCGTCGCCCGAAACTCGCCCAGCTCCGGGAACTCGCGGATCACGGCTTCCAGCGCGCTCGGAAAGACGTTGACTCCGCGGACCACGAGCATGTCGTCGGCCCGCCCGAGAACGCCCCCCTCCAGCAGCGCAAAGCCGCGCCGAGTCCGGTCCGTCATGCCAATCGGCCGCACGACGTCGCCCGTGCAGTAACGGATCACTGGGCAGCCTGGACGAAAGAGGCTGGTCAGCACGAGTTCGGCAAAGTCGCCGGGCGCCGCGGCCAAGCCGGTCTCCGGCGAAATGAATTCGGCAATGAACTCGCTTTCGATCACGTTCAGTCCGCGCCGCTCGGCATCGGCGCAGCCCCAAGGCCCGACTTCGGTAGCGCCCGCGTGATCGACGACTCGCGCGTTCCAAACCTGCTCAATGCGATCGCGCGTCGTCGGAATCGACCCTCCCGGCTCGCCCGCCACGACGATCGCCCGCACGCCGCACTTCCGCAAATCGATCCCGCTCTGCTGCGCCACTTCCGCCAGGTGCAGGGCGTAGGTCGGCGTGCAAAATAGCGCCGTCGCCTGCGCAGTTCGCAAAAGCTCCAGGCGCGCCCGGCTCGACATCCCGCCCGAGGGGATCGCCGTGCAGCCGCGGGCCAAAAGGGCGTCGAACGCCGTCCAGAACCCGATGAACGGCCCGAACGAAAAGGCCAGGAGCGCCCTCTCGCCCAGCCGCACCTCCGCCGCGTCCAGAACGTACTGCCAGAGTTCGATCCACCGCTGCCAATCTTGCGGCGTGTCCAAGACCACGAGCGGGCGGCCTTTCGTGCCCGAAGTCTGATGAAACCGCACGTACCGCTCGCGGGGCCAGGTCAAGTTCGCCGCCAGGCCGCCGGGCGTCTCCAGCTCCTCTTTCGTCGTCAGGGGCCAGGTGCGGAATTCAGCGAGCGACTGCGGCGGGACCCGCAGCCCTTTCAGCTTTTCGGCATAGAAGGCGTTGTGCGGCAGGATCGTGGCCAGCAGCTCGCCCAGCCGCTGGAGCTGGTGCTTTTCCAGCTCGGCGCGGTCGAGTCTTTCGAGCCGCCTTCGCTCGCGGTAGCTTTCATTGGGGTCGATGATGCGCAGCATGCCTCCATCTTAGGCGGCCGGGGTGCCGCTCGAAAGCGCGTCCCCGTTCCGCCTATTAGCACTACAGCGCGGGTTCACGAACCATGACAACATGGGGAAGATCGCCCGTCACCCACAGCCCCCAACTTGAGAAACGGTCTTACCCAGATTCACGTCAGCTCCAAACCCGCGCTGTAGTGTTAGAACCTCTCCCCCCTCGCCACTTCGTACTCCGTACCGCCGCCTCGACCGCCTTCCCCGCCCCACCGACCCCGCGTCGAATGGCACCAGCTTTAGCACAAGGCGTTGTCGGCGTTCATGTTGGTGCTGCTATCAGTTGACTGTTTGGGAGTTCGCTTCGTTGCATCGCCGCGTTGCGTGGCTCCGTGCATTCGT
>JACOUI010000284.1 GCA_016177915.1 Planctomycetia bacterium | reverse complement strand
GGCTAGGGTGGGGGGTCCGCGCGCGCTCCGCCAGCACCCGCTTCGCCTGATGGCGCGTCCAGTCTTCGGGCAGCTTGAGGGCGTCGAGGACCTGCGACGTCGGGATGCGCGTCAGGTCCGGCGGCGTGACGAGCGGCCGGCCCTTACAGGTGACGCGCCAGATACGGCCCCGCGTGTGGTCGCGCCGCGGGTCGCGGAAATCGACCTCGCCGTGCTGGATGATCGGGTTGTACCAATCGGCGATGTAGATGGCCCCGTCGGGACCCATCTTGATGTCGATCGGCCGGAAGGCGACGTGGTTGGTCTTGATCAGCTCGACCTGCTCGCGGGCGGCAAAGCCCGAGCCGTCGTCGCTCAACACGAACCGGCAGACGCGATGGCCGCGGAAATCGTTGGTCAGGGCGTTGCCCTGCCAGTCGTCGGGCAGGTGCCGGCCGCTGGTGATTTCCAGTCCGCAGTGCTTGGGGCTGCCGGGGTTCGCGCCGCGGACGATGCGCGTGGCGCCCGGCGAGGTGACAAACGTCGCGCCGGGGAAGAGATAGTTGATGCCCTCGACGTAGGCGCCGTCGGTGCCGATCGACTGGCCGAAGCGGTCGATGGCGTGCCCCCAAGGGTTTACGAAGCCGCGGACGAAGACTTCGAGCTTGAGGTTGTCGGGGCGGAACTGCCAGACGCCGCCGCCGTTGAGCCTGCGCACGCCCCAGGGGGTCTCGATGTGGCTGTGGATGTAGATCGACTGGTTGAAATAGAGCCAGCCGTCGGGTCCGAAGCGGAGGGTGTGCAGGATGTGGTGCGTGTCTTCGGTGCCGAAGCCGGAGAGGACGATGCGGCGGTCGTCGGCCTTGCCGTCGTCGTCGCGATCGACGAAATGGACGAGCTCCGTGCTGTTGGCGACGTAGGCCCCGCCGCCTGACGGCTCGATGCCCGTGGGAATGAGCAGGCCCTCGGCGAAGACGGAGAACTTGTCGGCGCGGCCGTCGCGGTCGCGGTCTTCGAGGACGACAACCTTGTCGTTGGCTCGCTCGCCGGGCTTGATGTGCGGGTAGATTTCGCTGGTGGCGACCCACAATCGGCCCCGGGCGTCCCAGTTCATCTGGATGGGCTTGGCCAGGAGCGGGTCGGCGGCGAAGAGGTTGACCTCGAAGCCCTCGGCGACCTGGAAGGTCTGGCGTTCCAGCTCCGGGTCGGGGTCGGGGATATCGGCGGGGTTGAGTTCGCGCTGGGCGAGGGCGGGGGATGGAAGCAGAACGGCCGCGGCCGACAGGAGGCAGGCCAGGAGGGCAGCCGGAGCGCGAAAAGAAGATCGGTGCGGGCGGCGGGCGGGCATGGCGATCTCGTCGGGCGGGGGCGCAGCAACTCCGCAGGGACGAGACAACTATAACTTGACGCGCGCGAGGGGTGAAGGAAGGGGGGTGGTGTTCGGAGCCGGTCGCGGGCGATCCGACTTGTCGCCGGTTTCGTACCGTCCTATAGTGAGTCCCATCGGCGGGCCCCAGTCGCAAGCTCCTGCCGATGCGGCAGTTGGCACTGAATTTCGATTGCGTTTTGTGCGGCGTGCGGCGGAGACCCTGGCTTTTCGAACGCGGCGGGGGGACGAACCATGACGGACCGAAACGGCCTTGGCGTGGCGTGGTGCGCAATTGCGATCGTGGCCCTTCTCAGCTCCGGGTGCAGCTCACAACCGCCAACCACGACGACGACAACCCAGGCGACCGAGGTCAAGCAGCCCACGCTGCAGACGTTCGATCCACCCCCGCTAGAGAAACTGCTCGCCGATCACCAGTGGATCGAACGGCCAGTGGTTGATTCCCTCAAGCTGCGCCGCGAGTTCGAGAAAGACAAGAAGCCGCTGGTCTCCGTCGCCGAAGCTCTGGCGATGAAAAACGACTCCGATAAGGCAAACGAGAAAATTGTCGGCACACTCGGGCTGCTCCCAAAGGACGACTCGGCAGTCGACTTTGACGCCAGCATCGTTCGGCGGCTGCAACAGGAGCCCAAGTCGCTCAACCCGATTTTGACAAGTTCCATGTCCGAGACGGAAATCAACAACTTAACGGCCTTCGGGTTGTTCAGTTTTGATTGGCAATTGAACCCATTTGCATCGTGGGACACCGTGAAATCGTGGAAGGCCAGCGACGACAACCTTGTCGACATCGTCGTGATGCGCGACGACCTCACCTGGTCGGACGGCAAGCCGATTACAGCGCACGACGTGGTGTATTCGTTTCAGACGATCATGGATCCCAACATCGACGTGCCCGCACAGCGGAGCGGAACGGACAAAATCCGCTGGGTCCACGCCTACGACAACCACACGGTAGCTTTCTTCCACAAAGAGCCGTTGGTCACAAACGTTTGGAACGTCAACTTCGCCGTCATTCCCAAGCACGTCTACGAGCCGCACCGCAGGAGCGACCCGAAGCTCGAGCGCGACCTGGACATCGACAAGCAGGTCGTGGGCGGCGCCTATGGATTCGCAAGTCGCACGCGCGGGCAGGAGTTGGTCTTGCAGCGCCGCGAAAGCTACTACAGGCACAACGGCAAACAGGTGCGCGACAAGCCCTACTTCCAGGAAATCCGCTTCAAGATCATGCCCGACCCGAATACCTCGATGCTCGAGCTGCAACGGGGCGGGATCGCCGAGGCCGAACTTTCGCCCGGCCAATGGCAAGAGCAAACCAACGACGCCGGCTTCTACCAACACAACACGAAGGTCCGCGGCTCGGAATGGACCTTCTTCTACTTCGGCTGGAACTTCAACACGCCCTATTTCTCCGACCTCAAAGTCCGCCAAGCGATGAGCTACGCCTTCCATCATGACGAGATGCTGAAGGTACACTGCTACGGGCTCTTTGAGCCCTGCACTGGCATCTTCCATCCGGAGAGCTGGATGATGGCGAGCCAGCCGAAGCGGCCCCCGCAGAAGCAGGACCTCGACAAGGCGGAAGACCTGCTGGACGCGGCTGGCTGGGAATTTGATCCCTCGCTGGGCGTCCGCGCCAAGACGATCGGCGGGAAAAAGGTCCCGTTCAAGTTTACGATGCTGGTCCGCAACAGCGCCGACCGCGTCGCCATCTGCGAGCTGCTCAAGCAGAACCTGCAGTCGATCGGCGTCGAGGTGTCGATCGCAGCGCTGGAGACCGCCACGCTGCAGCAGCGCCTCCAGAGCAAACAGTTTGAAGCGAACTTCGGCGGCTGGGGCACCGGCGCTGATCCCGATACGTCCGAGAACATCTGGGGGTCGAACCAGGAGCGCAACTGGGGCGGGTACTCCAACCCCAAGGTCGACCAACTGTTTGCCGACGGGCGCAAAGAGAACGATCGCCAGAAGCGCGGCGCCATCTACGCGGAGATCGACCGGCTGACTTACGACGACCAGGTATACACGTTCCTGTACTACCAGCCGTCGCTGTACGCCTTCAGCAAAGACATGCGCGGTTACATGTTCAGTCCGCGCGGGCCGTTCCACTACGGGCCAGGCTTCAGCGCAATCTGGCAGGCGGCACAATGACGGAACGCGCGAGGGGGCCCTCGCAACGTCGCGCAAACCACGCCGTCCACCCTCCAGCCCCCCACCACGGCCTGACATGCTGCAGTACCTCGTTCGACGCATGCTGTGGGGCTTGCTCACTCTGCTGTTGATCACGTTTGTGATCTACGGGCTGATCCGCTTCATGCCCGGCGACCCGGCACTCCTTAAGCTCTACCAGGAGAGTTCCGACAAGAAAATCACCGCCGAGCAGATCGAGCAGCAGCGGAAGATGTACGGCTTGGATCAGCCCTTTTACATTGCTTACGTCAAGTGGCTGGGCGACGTTCTGACGGGAAACCTGCAAACGTCGTTCGCCTACAAAGCGCCGGTTTCCAGCGTGATTGGAGAGCGCATCGGCCGCACGCTGATGCTCACCATCAACTCGCTGATCCTGGAGTACCTGCTGGCGATTCCGCTGGGCTTGTATTTCACGGCGCGAAGCAGCAGGCTCGACGAGCGATCTGGGAGCATGCTCCTGTTCATGCTTTACTCGTTGCCGTCGTTCTGCGGCGCGCTGTTCCTACAGCTTTGGTTCGCCGTCTACCTGGAGTGGCTGCCGCTGCACGGCATGCAAAGCGACAACTACGAGCAGCTTTCGACGCTGGGAAAGACCTGGGACCTGTTCAAGCACGCCCTGCTGCCCGTCGCGGCCTTCACGTATGGTGGGCTGGCCTACTACAGCCGGTTCCTAAAGGCCACGATGAACGAGACCGTGCGTCAGGACTACATCCGCACGGCGCGCGCTAAGGGCATCGGACCGCTGAAGGTCCTCTGCTGGCACGCTTTCCGAAATAGCCTGATTCCGCTGGTCACTCAAATCGGTCTGACGCTGCCGGCGCTGCTCAGCGGCGCGATCATCCTGGAACGGATTTTTAGCTGGCCCGGCATCGGGACGCTATTCTTCCAGAGCATTTTGGAGCGCGATTACCCAATCATCATGGGCCTTGTGTTGATGTTCTCGATCCTGACGCTGTTGGGGCAGCTCCTGGCGGACGTGCTTTACGCCTTCGTCGACCCCCGAGTCTCCTACAAGTAACCAGCCAGCCGATCGAATCGCCATGTCCGACGTTGCAGCACCCCCCGTCATGGAACCGGTCGTGGAAGTCCCACGAACGGGACCGTCGCGCGGCTATTGGACCGAGACTTGGCGGCGTTTCCGTCGCCGGAAGCTGGCCATGGTGGCCCTGGTGACCATCGTCCTGTTGTTCCTCGTGGCCCTCTGTTCGCCCGCCATTGTCGGCACCAAGCCGATCGTCTGCAACTACAAGGGAAACCTCTATTTCCCCTGTTTGGGTTATTTCAACCCCAAATGGGAAAACCCGATCTTCATCAAGGACAAATTCCGCGGGGTTTACCCCAGGAGCCTCAAACAGAAGGACGCGGAAAGCTGGGCCGTGTGGCCCCTCGTTTACCAGGATCCGTATCGCCGCGTGAAAGCGGATGAATGGCACGGCGTTCCCAGTTCGCGCGAGATGCTGGATAATCCCGTGCAGAACCACGGCAAGCCCAGCGCCCACAATTTTTTTGGGACGACGCCCTACGGCGTGGACGTGTTTGCCGGCATGGTCCACGGCACGCGGATCGCAGTGCTGGTGGGTTTTGTGTCGATGGGAATCGCGTCCTTCATCGGCATCACGATCGGGGCTCTGGCCGGGTACTTCCGCGGTTGGATCGACGTCGTGCTCAGCCGCCTGATCGAGGTCGTGATGTGCATTCCGACGCTGGTGCTCATCCTGGCGCTGATTTCTGTCATTGCGGAGCCGACCGTCTGGCACCTGATGGCGATCATCGGCGTGACGAGTTGGACCTCGATCGCGCGATTGACCCGCGCCGAATTCCTGAAGCTCCGCGAGATGGACTACGTGGCGGCCGCGAGGGCGCTCGGCGCCAGTCACGTCCGGATCATCTTCATCCACGTGCTGCGAAACGCGCTGGCACCCGTGCTCGTGCCGATTTCGTTCGGAGTGGCCGCCGCCATCCTCATCGAAAGCGCGCTGAGCTTCCTGGGCTTTGGCGCGCCGCCCCCTAATCCAAGCTGGGGTAACCTTCTCCATCTCGGCCAGGACCACATCCTCGGCAAAATGTGGTGGCTCGTCCTGTTCCCCGGACTGGGAATCTTCCTCACCGTCCTCTGCTACAACCTCGTCGGCGAGGGGCTCCAGGAGGCCACCGATCCGCGGCTGCGACAGGCGGGGAAGTGATGACCGAACCCCTCGTCGAAATCAAAAACCTCCGCACCCACTTCTTCACCGACGAAGGGGTCGTCAAGGCCGTCGAGGACGTGTCGCTCACGATCCCGCGCGGAAAGACGCTCGGCCTCGTCGGCGAGTCGGGCTGCGGAAAGTCGGTGACCGCGCTGTCGATCATCCGGCTCATCTCGCCGCCGGGAAAAATCGTCTCCGGCAGCATCGCCTTTTACGACGACGGCCGAAAGATCGAGCTGACCACGCTGCCCGAGGCCGAAATGCGCAAGATGCGCGGCAGCCGGATCGCCATGATCTTTCAGGAGCCGATGACGTCGCTCAATCCCGTGTTCACCGTCGGCTCGCAGATCGCCGAGGCCGTCCGCCTCCACCATCGCGTGAGCAGCCGCGAAGCCTGGGACCGGGCCGTCGAGATGCTTCACAAAGTCAGAATCCCCGATGCCCAGCGCCGGGCCAGCGAATATCCGCACCACTTTTCCGGCGGGATGCGGCAGCGGGTGATGATCGCCATGGCGCTGTCGTGCAACCCCAAGCTGTTGATCGCCGACGAGCCGTCGACCGCGCTGGATGTGACGATCCAGGCCCAGGTCTTGGACCTGCTCCGCGATTTGCAGACCGAGTTCGGCATGTCGATCCTGATCATCACGCACGACCTGGGCGTGATCGCGGAGATGGCCGACGACGTGTGCGTGATGTACGCCTCCAAAGTGGTCGAGTACGCGCCGGTCGTGGAGCTGTTCACGAACCCGCTGCACCCTTACACGCGCGGCCTGTTCGCGTCGCGGCCGGAGCCGGGGAAGCCGAAAGATCAGAAGTTGCGCACGATTCCCGGCGTCGTGCCCAGCCCGTTGCGTTTTCCGTCCGGCTGTAAGTTCCACCCGCGCTGCGCCTACGCGCAGGAGCGTTGCAAGAAGGAGGAGCCGGTGCTGCGGCGGCCGAACCTGAGCCAGATTCCGCCGTCGCACGTGGTGCACTGCCACTTTGCGGAGCAGATTGAGGAGCAGGAAGAAGCGGCCGTGAAGAGCGTGTGAAATGAGAATCGCAGCTCGTCCCACCGGGTGCAACCGGTGGGCTTTGGATGTCATCCGCGAAACGACGCCGATGGAAGTCAAATGACAGTTCAGGCCCCCGCACCGACGCCGACGGCCGCCGCTCCCGCCACGCGGCCGCTCCTTCAGGTCACGAACCTGAAGAAGCACTTCCCCATCCGCCGGGGCGTGTTCCAGCGGGTGGTGGGGCACGTCCGCGCCGTCGACGACGTGTCGTTTCACATTAACCCCGGCGAGACGCTGGGCCTGGTGGGTGAATCGGGCTGCGGAAAAACCACCGTCGGACGCACGCTGCTGCGGCTCATCGAACCGACCGCGGGCGAGATCGCGTTCGAGGGGCGCGACGTGCGGGCCCTCTCCGGCGGCCAGTTGCGGCAGCTTCGCCGCGACATGCAGATCGTCTTCCAGGACCCCTACGGCTCGCTCAACCCGCGGATGACGATCCGGGCCATCGTCGAGGAAGGACTCATCATCCACGGCCTCGGGAACCGCAAGGAGCGCCTGGAGAAAGTCATCGACACGCTGGAGGACGTGGGACTGGACCCCACGTACATCAACCGCTATCCCCACGAATTCTCCGGCGGCCAGCGGCAGCGGATTTGCGTCGCGAGGGCCTTGGCGCTCAATCCGAAGTTCATGGTCCTCGACGAGCCGATCTCCGCGCTGGATGTGTCGATCCAGTCGCAGATCATCAACCTGTTCACGGAGCTGCGCCGCAAGCACAACCTGACGTACCTCTTCATCTCGCACGACCTGTCCGTGGTCGAGTACATCTCCGACCGCGTGGCGGTGATGTACCTGGGCGAGCTTGTCGAGACGGGCACGAGCCGCGAGCTGTACCACCATGCGATCCACCCCTACACGAAGGCCCTGCTCTCGTCGGTGCCGAAAATGACGCCGGGCAAGAAGCCGGAGCGGATCGTCCTGCCGGGCGACGTCCCCAGCCCGAGCCGCCCGCCGCCGGGTTGCCGATTTCATCCGCGCTGCCCGCTGGCGATTGATATCTGCAAGGTCGAGTCGCCGCGGGAGACGATTGTGGACGGGCACATGTTCCGCTGCCACGTGATGGAGCAGCAGCTCAAGTCTCCCGCATCGAAAAAGTAGCCATCACGTTCGTAGCCCTCACGCTCCGCGTGAGGAAGCGTTGGATGCGCAAGGGGGTCGCCGTTCTTGACGCAGCACGCTGAATGAACCGCGCTTGCGATTCGGGCCGCATCACGCGGAGCGTGATGGCTACGTAAGAGAACAAAGGCTGCTGTCAGTGCTGGCGCTCAAGTCGCCTTTACACTGCGCGCTGCCAATGGGTAGGGTTCCGGCGGATCACTCTCGCCTCATCCCGCAGGAAGCGAAAAAGCGCAAGGAAGCGACCCATGAACGAACCGCTCTACTTCGAGGAGCTTGTGCCCGGCACCGTCTGGCGGAGCCATACGCGGACGATCACCGAGTCCGACATCGTCAACTTCGCCTGCCTGACGGGCGACTTCGACCCGCTGCACGTCGATCATGAGTTCGCGCGGAAGTCGCCCTACGGCCGGCCCATCGCGCACGGGCTGTTCGGGCTGGCCCTCGTGGCGGGGATGGGCATCCACGCCCCCTGGGCCTCGACGGTTTCGTTCGTGCAGGTCCGCGAGTGGAAATTCCTGGAGCCGATCGGCGTGGGCGACACGGTCCGCGTGATCACGGAGATCCTCGACAAGACCCCGCGCGGCCGGCGGCAGGGGATCGTCGTGTGGCGGCGGCAGCTTGTGAACCAGTCGGGCAGCGTCGTGCAGGAGGGCGTTTTCGAGACGCTCGTGGCCCTCTCGCACACGAAGACGCACGACGGCTACCGCACGGAGATGCCCGAGCCTGCAGGGCCGCAGATCATTCACATGAACGTCAAGGCGGCGTGAGCAGCAAGGTAGGACGGCCTTTCCAGGCCGTCTTCTGACGTCCTGAATGGCCGTCACACGAAAGAAACGACGGCCTGGAAAGGCCGTCCTACAAACTTCGCGCCAAACGGGAGGACCGCCAATGCGTTTGTCCGACACTTCGCAACGCGGTAAATTCAGCCATGCGGCCGCGGCCCGCGCCGCCTCGCAGCACCGAGAGGTCCTCATGGCACTGCCGACAACGCC
>JACOUI010000283.1 GCA_016177915.1 Planctomycetia bacterium | reverse complement strand
GCACGGCTCGCAGGAGTAGTCGCAGCAATCGTCGCAGGGATTGCAGCAGCCGCAGAACTGCATCATCATGCAGTGCATGCGCTGGCGCAGACAGCAGCAGCCGCTGCTGGAGAGGCTGACGGCGATCAACGCGGCGAGCAGCAAGCGCTTCATGGCGACCTTCCTCAAGCGGTTCGGAAGCCTACGGAGGGCGAAGTGCCGCCAACCCTTATCGGCCGGCACCATCGGAGTAACTGAGAGAATTTTCCAAATCGGCAAGGTCGAGGCCGGCGCCAGGGTTTGCCGCGCGACCGTAGGCGCAATCGCCCCCGGCAGGGTATCTTGAAACGGCCCGCTAGATTGCACGCCAGATCGCACCCTTTTACGGGAGGCACGCCATGCGCCGCACGCTCAGCCGCCGCGAGTTCCTGGAACGCTCGAGCCTGGCCGGCGCCGCCGCGCTGGGCGCCGGCTTCTTTGCCGCCGCGGGAATGACGAAGGCCGAAAGCCGTCTGGCCAACGAGAAGCTCAACATCGCCGTCGTCGGCATCGGCGGACAAGGGTCCTACGACCTCTCAAACGTCGCCAGCGAGAACATCGTCGCCCTGTGCGACGTCGACGACCAGCGCGGCGGGCCTTCCTTCGAGAAATTCCCGCAGGCGGCGCGCTACAAGGACTTCCGCAAGCTCCTCGAGGAGCGGAAGGACATTGACGCGGTCGTCGTCGCCACGCCCGACCATATCCACGCCCCGGCCAGCGTGATGGCCATGAAGCTTGGCAAGCACGTCTATTGCGAGAAGCCGCTGACGCACTCGGTCTATGAGTCGCGCGTCGTCGCCCAGACCGCGGCCAAGCAGAAAGTCGCCACGCAGCTTGGCACGCAAATCCACGCCGGCGAAAACTACCGCCGCGTCGTCGAGATCATCCAGTCGGGCGCCATCGGGCCGGTCGAGGAATGTCACGTCTGGGTGGGAAAGGCCTGGGGCGGCGGCGAGCGGCCGCAAGAAATGCCGCCCGTCCCCAAACATCTCGACTGGGACCTGTGGCTCGGCCCGGCCCCGCAGCGCGCCTACCATCCCACCTACGTGCCCGCCAACTGGCGGCGGTGGTGGGATTTCGGCAGCGGGACGCTGGGCGACATGGGCTGCCACTACATGGACCTGCCCTTCTGGGCGCTCAAGCTGCGGCGCCCGACGACGGTCGAGTCCGAAGGACTCGATCCGCACGCCGAGACGGCGCCCCTTGGCATTGTTGTGCGCTATGAATTCCCCGCGCGAAAGCCGTCGTCGGGCGGCGAATTGCCGGCGCTCAAGCTCACCTGGCACGACGGCGAAAAGCACCCCAAGGAATTGCACGGCATCAAGGTGCCCGACAGCGGCGTGCTGTTCGTCGGCAAAAAGGGCACGATGTTCGCCGACTACAACGGCTACAAGCTCTATCCGGAGAGCGACTTTGCCGGCTTCGCCCCGCCTGAGCCGACCATCCCGCGCTCGATCGGCCATCACCGCGAGTGGATCGAGGCCTGCAAATCGGGCGGGCCGACGACCTGCAACTTCGACTACTCCGGGGCGCTTTCCGAGGCGGTGCTGTTGGGCCTGGTCGCCTATCGCGCGGGCAAGAAGCTGGCGTGGGACGCCGAGAAGCTGACCGCCATGAACTGCCCGGAGGCGGAGCGGTTTCTGCGTCGGGAGTATCGCAGCGGCTGGACGCTGTAGCGATTCACTTCGTTCGTAGTGACCGCATTGTTCGTAGTGACCGCATTCATGCGGTCGGGCGCCTGATGACAGTGCCCGATCAGCGACGCCCCCATCGGCCGCGCGAGGCGGGTTTCACAGCGCGCTGCCAGCCCCGGACCGCATGAATGCGGTTACTACGAACGGCTGGATCTCACTTCTACTTGGGATTCGCGAGGATCGGTTTCACGGCTTCAACAGAAGCGCATGGAATCCCGCTTGCTCGAAATGGTGGTCGGCGGTCAGCGCCTCGGTGATATCTTCCTCTTCCATCACAACGAAGGAAATACAGTCGGTGAGGGACCAAGCCTTGTCGGGGCGGTCGGCATACAGCTTGCAGCCGCGTTCGAACAGATCGGCAGACGCCGCCACGATCGTGATGTTGGGGTTGGCCCTCAGCTTGGGCTGCAAATCGACGAATAGTTGCCGGGAACTGGCCCGCGCCAGTGCATTCGCCAATTCCAAGAGGACGAACTCCGTGACCACGACGGCGCGACGAAGCCTTCGCGCCAGGCGGACGGCCGTTGTGTGGTGCACATCGCCGGGACTGAAGAGCGCAACATAAAACGACGTGTCGGCAAAGACCGGTTTCATTCGCGCTTGGGCGTCCCGTAGAGGTAGTGATCCAGGTTGACGGACATGTCCGCCGGCAGGCCTTCCGCTTTCCCGATCAGTGGTTCGAGACTCTCATACAAACTCGGCGTTTCCTCGGCCGGCGGCGCCTTCGAGCGCGCGGGCGCCAGTTCCACGCGAACCTCCGCTCCTTCGGGCAGCGTCGCCCCGTTGTCCAGGTGAACCACGCCGTTTTTCACGTGCCCTCGGAAAATCATGACCTTCTCCCTCGTCCTTCGTCGCCCCACACGGATTATTGTAGCCCACGAGCCGACGCCCGCGGGCGGTCATTGGTCCTTTTTTCCGTCCCACTCGATCTGGCACTTCGGTAGCGCCTTTTGCAGCTCGGCGACGCCCGCGGCTGTGACCTTCGTGCGCTTGAGGCCGAGCGTTTCCAGCTTCGCCAGGCCGGCCAGCACGGACAGCCCCGCATCACTGACCTGGCAACCTTGCAAAGAAAGGTGTCTGAGCTTCTTGCAGCCCTGGAAGTGGGCCAGCCCCGCGTCGGTCAGTTTTGTATCGTGCAGCTCAAGGCCCGTGAGCTCCTTGCAATCCTTGAACTGCGCGAGTCCCGCATCGCCCACCTGCGTTTGGTACAATCCCAGAACAGCGAGCTTCGTGCAGTCTTTGAAGTAAGCGAGGCCCGCATCGGTGACCTTCGTAGAGTCCAGGCCAAGGACCGTGAGGTTTTTGCAATCCTTGAAGTGAGCCAGCCCCGCATCGGTCGCCTGGGTAGCGCTCAGATAAAGCTCCGCGAGGTTCGTGCAGTCCTGGAAGTGGGCCAGCCCGACATCTGTCACCTTTTGTGACAACCTCAGGAAGAGCACCTTGAGGCCGTTGCACTCCTTGAAGTGCGCCAACCCGGCGTCGCTCACCGAGGTCTCTCCCAGGTTGAGCGAGGCCAGGTTCCTGCACCGGTCGAAGCAGGCCAGCCCGGCGTCGGTCACCTGCCGATTCTGATAGAGATTGACAGCCGTCAACCGGAACGACTGTTGCGACAGCTCGGCGACGGCCTGGATGTCGCGCTCCTCGTCGTTCACGCGGACCGTCCCCCCGATGGAGAGCACCCACTCCGCCGCCCGGCGGTCGGAGTCGATCGGCGGCCCAAACGTGCCGTGGTCGGACTCGATCCTGCACTGCGGCAACGCGTCGTGCAGTTTTTTCACCCCGTCGGCCGTGACTTTCGTGTACTTGAGGTCGAGCTGCTCCAGCTTCGTCAGGCCGGTCAGGTGCTTGATCCCCTCGTCGCCCAGGCCGCTGCCGGCCAGCGACAGGCGCTTGACCTGTTTCAGCGCGGCCAGGTGTTCAGCGAAGAGGTCGGTGATCGAGGGGCAGGCCAGCGATAGGTCTACGAGTTCCGGCTGAGCAGCCAGGCTCGAAAGGCCGCGGCCGCGGATTTCGTTTCCGTCGAGCACCAGCCGTTTCAGCGTCGCGAGCTTCGGCAATTTGGCCAGCGCGTCGTCGTTGAGTCCGCTGCCGGCGAGCGACAGCTCCTTCAAGCCGTGGATGGAGGCCAAAAAGTCGTAGCTCAGCCCGCTGACATGCGACAGGTCGATGCTCTCCAGCCGGTCGAATTCGGGGAAGGTCAGCAAGGAAAGCTGTTCCGGGAGTTTCTCCAGCGGCTTGGCGACGCCGGCCAGCGAGACGCGGCGGACCTGGAAGTAGTCGCGGGGCAATTCGCCCGCGGCCTGGATGGCGCGCGACTCCAGCTTGTCGCGCGCGCCGATCTCGACGCTCCCGCCCAGGGCCAGCACGCTCTCGGCCACGGCGCGATTGGGCTCGGACCAAGTGATCTGGCATTTCGGCATGGCCGCCTTGAGCTGCTCGAAGCCGCCGAGCGAAATCCGCGTGTTGACAAGGTCCAGGCCTGTCAAGCCCGGCAGGCTTGCCAGATCGGCCAATCCCGCATCGCTCACCCGCGTGCCGCCCAGGTACAGCGCCGTGAGATTCTTGCAGTCCTGGAAGTGAGCCAGCCCCGCATCGGTCACCTGCGTGCCGCCCAGGCCCAGCGCCGCGAGATTCTTGCAGTCCTGGAAGTGGGCCAGCCCCGCATCGGTCACCGGCGTGCCGGCCAGGTGGAGGTACGTGAGATTCTTGCAATCCTTGAAGTGGGCCAACCCCGCATCGGTCACCGGCATGGCGTTCAGGTACAGGCCCGTGAGGTTTTTGCACTCCCTGAGGTGGGCCAGCCCCGCATCGGTCACCCGCGTCTGGTCCAGGTTCAGATGCGTGAGGTTTTTGCACTTCTGGAAGTGGGCCAGCCCCGCATCGCTCACCTGGGTAGCGGCCAGACCAAGGCCCGTGAGGTCCTTGCAATCCCTGAAGTGGGCCAGCCCCGCATCGCTCACCCGTGTGCTGGTCAGGTCAAGGTTCGTGAGGTTCTTGCAATCCTTGAAGTAGGCCAGCCCCGCGTCGCTCACCTTTGTATTGATCAGATTAAGGAGCGTGAGGCTTTTGCAATCCTTGAAGTGGGCCAGCCCCGCATCGCTCACCCGTGTATCTTGCAGACCAAGATACGTGAGGTGCTTGCAACCCTTGAAGTGGGCCAGCCCCGCATCGCTCACCTGTTTACCGCGCAGAATAAGTGCCGTGAGGTTCTTGCAATCCTTGAAGTTCGCCAGCCCCGCATCGCTTACGTTCGAGTTTTGCTCCAACTGCACGGCCGTGAGTTCAAACGCCGCGCGGGGAAGATCGCCGACAGCCCCGATCTGCCGTTCCTGACCGTTTTCCTTGATGTTGATGTTGCCCCCAATCGACAGCACCCACTCCGCCGCGCGGCGGTCGGCGTCGGCGGAGGAGGCCGGCGCGGTGCCGGAGGCTGGCTGCACGTTGGCGGGTTTGCGCGTAATCGTCACGATCTCCTTCCCGAAACGCCGCACCGTGACCCGCTTGTCCTTGACCTCAAGCTCGTCGTTGCCGCCCTTGAGCGAGATTTCGTACTCGCCCCGGTCGGCCTTGATCGTCCAGTTGTCCTTCGAGCTGACCTCGACCGTGCCGCTCGCTCCCTTGAGAACGACCGTCACGTCGTCGGGCAGCTTGCCGTCGGGCGACGAGATTTCGACCGTGCCGTCGGCGGTGTAGATGACGATCACGACTGACAGGAGCAGGATGGCGGCGGCGGCGATCGTGATGATGCGCGCTTTGGGCGGCAACTTGCGCCACCAGGCGGCTGGCCGCGACGCAGCTTCCTCACGCGGAGCGTGAGGGCTACTCGTAGCCGTCTCGCTCCGCGAGACGTGGCCTTGGGGCGGCGGCGCCGGTGCGGCGAATCCGCTGAGCGCGCGCACGGCGCCTGCTTCGGCTGCCTCACGCGGAGCGTGAGGGCTACTCGTAGCCGTCTCGCTCCGCGAGACGTGGCGTTCCGGTGGCGAGGCCGCCGACACTGCGAATTCGCTGAGCGCGGGAGCGTCGCTCTGGTCCGCCGCCTCACGCGGAGCGTGAGGGCTACTAAGAGCGTGAGGGCTACGGTCGGCGACGCTGCCCGCCGTCTCGTGCGACGCCGAGGTGACGTGATCGCGAGTCGGCACCGCCGACGGGTCGGCGATCGCCGGCAGCTCGATCGCCGCGTCCAACAGCGCCCGCAGGTTCGCTCCCTGGCAAAACGGCAAAAGCGCCTCGGCCGCATCGGCGGGCGTCGCAAAGCGTTTCGCCGGGTCGCGCGAAAGCATCTTATCGACGACCGCCACGAGGCCCGGCGGCAGGTCGAAACGCTTCGCCGCAATCGAAGCCGCCTCGTGCGAGGCCTTGGCCATCATCAACGCCAGGGGGGTCGCGTAGTCGCCCGGCGGGAACGGCGGCTCGCCGCAGAGGAGCTTAAAAAGCGTCGCCCCCAGCGAATAGATGTCCGCCCGGATGTCCACCCGGTGCGTGTCCGTCGCTTGCTCGGGCGCCATGTAGTCGAGCGTGCCCATGAGCTGGCCGGTGCTGGTCAGCTCGCGCGGCGCGACGGCCTGCCCCTGCCCCAAAAGCGCCAGGCCCATGTCCATGACCTTGACGATCGCGGCGCCCTCCTCGGTCCGGGCGAGCATCAGGTTCGAGGGCTTGATGTCGCGATGGACCATGCCGCGCGAGTGGGCATGCGCGAGACCCAGCGCCGCCTGGCGGATCAGCTCGCAGGCGTCGGCGGCATCCAGCGGCCCAAGCTGCCGGGCCAGCTTCGACAGGTCGATCCCCTCGACCAACTCCATGACGAGGTAATGCCGCCCGCCGACCTCGCCCGCGTCGTGCGCCGCCACAATGTTGGCGTGGTTCAGCTTTCCGACGGCCTGCATTTCGCGGTCGAAGCGGGCGACGGCGGCCTCGTTCTGCATCCTCTCGGCCGGCAGCACCTTCAGGGCGACGACCCGCCGCAGCCGTGTGTGCAGGGCCTTGTAGACGGTGCCCATGCCGCCTTCGCCGAGTTTCGCCAGGAGCTTGTACTGCCCCAGCTCGCCCAGGTCGGCGGTCCCCTCGGCCGCGCCGCCCGCCGCGGCCTGCTCGGTCACGGAGAACGCCTCGCGGCCGATCTTTTGCACGACGCCGACCAGCCGCTTGACGGCCGACCCGCCCTCTAGCGCGCCTTCCGAAACGGGCGATTGCAAGTCGCGGACGAACTGATCGGGCTGCGTCTCCAACTCGCGGAGCGTCTCCTCGCAGTCGCGGCAAGCTTCGACGTGGCGGAGGACGGCGTCGGCCTTGTCCTCGACGAGGACGCCGACGACAAGATCGTGCAGCTCGTTGCGGGTGGGGTGCATGGCTCCCTCGCTGGCGCGGCTTCGTGTGCTACAGATACATGACAAAAGCGCAACACGATTCTCTGCGAATTTCGGCGACGAGCGACGTAAGTCGTTCATTCTGCTGTAGATGTGCCGCGGCATGAGTGGCGCGTTGGTCTCCCGCAACCGCCACCCGGACCGTGCCCGCTCCGTGCCACCGTGCCGCCGCACCCGCCTCGCGCGGGCTCCGCGCCTCAGAACGTCTTGCAGACCGTCCCGCCGTCGACGACGAGCGTCGCCCCCGTGATGTAGCTGCCCGCGTCGCTCGCCAGCAGCAGCGCCGGCCCGGCCAGCTCGTGGGGGTCGCCCCAGCGGCCCAGGGCCGTCCGCTGCGCAAAGACGCGCTTCTCCTCGTCGGAAAGCAGCTTGCCCGGCAAGTCGGTCAGGAACGGCCCGGGGGCGATGCAGTTGACCGTGATGTTGAACGGGCCCAGCTCGATGGCCATCGCGCGGGCCATGCCGATTAGGGCGGCCTTCGTGGCCGAGTACGAGTGCCGGCGTTCCTTCGAGCCCAGGGCCATGATCGACGAGATGTGGATGATCCGGCCCCACTTCCGCTGCTTCATGCCGCCGACCAAGGCCCGGCTCATGGCCATGCAGGAGCTGAGGTTCAGCTCGACGATCTTGTCCCAGGCCTCGTCGGTGATCTGGTCGAGGGCCTGGGGGACATTGCTGCCGGCGTTGTTGACCAGGATATCGACCTTGCCCAGCTTGGCGACGACGGCATCGGCCAGGCGTTTGGCTTCCGAGCGTTTGGAGAGGTCGCCAACGAACGTGGCCCCGCGGACCTTGGTTCCGGCGGTGATTTCCTTAATGGCGGCGGCCAGCTCGTTTTCGTGCCGGCTGCAGATGGCGACATCGGCCCCGGCCTCGGCAAAGACGCGGGCCATGGCCTTGCCCAGGCCCTTGCTGCCGCCGGTGACGAGGGCGCTGCGGCCGGCGAGGGAGAAGAGGGGGTTCATTGTTTGGCTCGACATGACGGGTAAGTCAGGGACGATGTGGTGGCCGCGTCGCCCGGGACTCCGAAAGCGGTCGCACAGTCCCCGCCCACGATACCAACTGGCCCAAAAAGCAAAAAGGCCCCGCCAAGAGGCTATCGGCGGCGTTAAGAGCGGCGGCAAGCGGTAACGGCCGCCGAGGTCTTCCGAGCCGGAAACGCTCGTCAGCGCAGCATCGCCGTCAAGGCCGCCGCGGCCGCGGCCAGGGCCACGGCGACAAGGTAGAAGAGCAGCCGGCCCTTCGTCGGACGCCGTGCGCCATCGGCGCCGTCGCAGACGCTCTCTTGCGCGATGGCCGCCAACTGCTCGATCGCCGCTTCGCTCTCGCCGGGTATCACGTGGCAGCCGATCAGGAACTTGCCGTCCGCGGCGAACTGATACTGCGTGCGCGCGGCGATCTCTAGCGGCCGCCCGGAAGGACGCTCGACAAAGAGGCGCAGCCGCCGGCCGACTTCCGTCGGCGCGTCGGCCGCCAGGCAGAATCCGCAGCGGCTCACGTTGACCAGCTCGACGTCCTTCTTGACGTGCGTCTGAAGCTCCCAGCGGACCTTCGCCTTCAGGCGCGCCGGCTCCCGTTTCTCGGTCCGCCGGTCGAACAGCCCGCCGGCGCAAAACTCCTCCATGGTCTCCGGCGAAAGCTCGGGATCGAAGGCGCAGCCCAGCGTCCAGCCCTCGTGCGGGCTGCCGCAGCGCATCCAGCAGACGCTGCCGGCCAGGCTGACGTCGAGTCCCGCTTCCGGCGCCTCGATGCGCACGGTGACCTGCTCGTTGAAGGTCAGCGGGCCGTCGACCATCATCTTGGCCCCGGTGACCGACAAATCGACGAGCCGGCCGGTGACGGTCTTTTCCGGGTCGGACAGGGGCTGCAGCGTAACGCGGACGTCGCTTTGCGGGTTGAGACGCACGCGCGGATCCTGGCGAAACTTGACGTCGGAGGTTTGAACGGACATGGATTGGCCTGCTGTGGTCCATGCGAAGGAAGCGGCATGCGCCGGCGTGGCGCATACCGAGTCAAACTTAGGTCATTCCCCCGAGGCGGGGCACGGCCGAGGGTCGGGGCCGAGGCATGGCGCGAAGCGCAAAAAGGGAGATCAGACCAAAGTTCTTTGTGGCGAAGAACTTAGGACATTACGCCGACCGTGGGTTCCGCCGCTTAAGACGCGAGGGGACAGGCGAGGATTACGGGGCGCTTGGCGGAGGAGCCGGCGGACGCTCTTTGGCGTCCTCCGCCTGGGGCGGCTCGTCGGCCTCGCGCCATTGGGCGAGCTGCTGCTCGATCTGACGCTGCACCAGTTGCGTCTGCCAGACGATCAGACGCTTCGACGGGGCGTCGAAGACGATCGCGCCCTGTCCGCCAGCCGCGTCCCAGGTCGTCTCCGCCACTTGCGACCGGACGCGCTCGGCCAGGCCGTCGCCGGTCGTCTCGCCCCCCATCGGACCCGCCTTGAGCAATTCCGCGACGGGATAAAGCTCCAGCTCGTAGGTCGTGCCCATCGCCTCGACCGTCGTGACTTGGAACGTCTTGGCGTCGACGATGCGGATGGCGACGGAAAGCGACTGGGCGAGGCGGTCGAAGACGGCGAAGAGCGGCTCGTCTTTGACGCTGAGCGTCGTTTCCGACTCGGCCGAAAGCTCCGCCTCGCGCAGCGCCCGGCTGTCGAGGTAAATCTTGGCCCCGGTCTGCTGCTGCACGAAGTCGGCGATCGCCCGCAGGCTCGCCGGCTGCGAGAAATTCGCCGAGAGCGTCTTGGTGAGGATGGGACTGGCGGCCGACCAGCGCGTGGCCCGCGGCACGTCCGCCGGATCCCGCAGCCGCGGCCGCAGGCCGCGGGCGACCCGCAGCCGCTCGAGCAGTTCCACCACCTCGGCGTGGACCTGCGACGAGTTGGTGACCACGAGCGCCGGTCCGGCGACGTCGATCCGCCCGGTCCCCTCGGGCGGTTTCCACGTGAGGGGCGCGACGACGCGCCGCACCAGCGCCGCCAGCTCGGCCGGCGCAGCCGCCAGGTCCTCCACGTCGTAACGCGCTTCCTTCACCGCCAGCCGCGACGTGCTGGTCACGACCAGGTGCCCGCCCTCGATCTCGTAGGCCAGCCCCACGTCCGCCAGCGCCGCGGTCAAGAGCTCGGCCACCGTGGGGCTTTTCAACCGCACGCTCACGCGCGTGTCGGGCGAAACGCCGAGGTCGGCCATGGCGTCGAGGTCGAGAGTGATCGGGATCGTGCTCATCTGTTCGACGAACTCGACAAGATCGCCCAGCGGCACGCTCGGCGCATCGAGCTGCTCCACGACCTTGTCGGCCAGCCGGGCGACGATGTCCACCTTGGGTCCAGCCGCGGCGGGTCGCTTGATTTGCATCGGCATGGGCATCGGCATCGGCGGCACGGGCGGGGGCGGATGGCTCGCCAGGTCCGGCAGCGACGGCCGCGGTCCGCGGACGACCGCAAGCCGCTCTAGCACCTGCGGGTCGATCTTGCGCGAGATCATGCGGACCGAACCGTCGGCCATCGCGCCCAGCATGCCGTCGCGCTGGCCGCTGCCGAATCCGTCGGGACCGTTGACGTAGGGCGGCTTCGTCAGCGCGCGGACCGTGGCGGGGCCTCCCGAGGCCCAGGCCCCGGCGTTGGCCGACACGCCCAGCACCGCCAGCGTGGACGACTGGCCGTTGGTCAGTTCCTCCAGCCGCAGGCCCCGGTTGTAGCCGAACAGGCCGGCGCGGTCGTGATCGGCCGGCAACTCCGCGGCGTCGGCGCCGACCCCCGCCACCCCGACGTAGTGCGTCACGGGGTACCCCGCCGCGGTCCGCTCGCGCCCAAACGCTGGGTTGACGACGCGCGGGAAAAACTCGCGGGCGATCGGATCGTTGACCGGGTCGTTCCAGGGGCGCTGCGGGTTGAGCCGCTTCGCCCAATCGTCGCGCTCGCAGTAAGGAAGGAGCGAGGCGATCCAGCTCAATCGGCGTTCGGGTGCGGCGACCTGCGGTCCGGCGGCCCCGGCCGGCAGCGAGCCGTTTGCCTTCGCGTAAGCCAGAAGGCCCCGCGCCAGTTCGCGGTGGTTCGCCTCGTCGAGCGGCTGCACGGCGGCGATGCGCATCGTCTCCAGGCCGGGGACGACGTGGACCGCCGCCACCGCGACCAAGGCCAGGTCCGCGTCGCTTACGGCGCGGAACCGAACGATCGCCCCTTCGCCGGCCGCCGTACCGCCCGAAAGCGACGCGCCGGACCGCCGGAGCAGGTGATCGAGGCACACGGCCGTCGCCGGGTCCAGCGCACCATCGCGCAGCTTGGCCTGCAGTCCGTCGGCCCGCGCCGCCAGGACCGCCGGCAGCGAACCCGACGCCGCCTTGGCGGCCTGGAGGATCTTGTCGGTTTCTTTGGGCGGTTGGCAAAGGACGTGAACCTGGAATTCCAACCGGCTCGAAACGTGCAGCTCAAACTGGATCGCGCCGGCAAACGCCCGCACCGACCCCCAGCCCTCGGCCACGGCCGGATGCGCGAGCCAGTCGCGGGGCAGTTCGACTCCGTCCCGGCGCAGCTCGGCCGCGTCGACGACCAGCGCCGCATGCCGCGAGACGCCGACCGTCGCGAGCAGCTCGCCGACGGGCGTTCCCGCCAGACCCGGCGAATCGCCCGCCGCGACCTTCCGCAGGAGCGCTTCGGGGCCGGTGACGATCATCCCCGGTTCCAGGAATGCGAAGGGGTGCTGCCAGGGTCCGGCGGTTTTTTGATGGCAGTTGGAAGGGCCGAGTTGAAAGTCGAGCGGACGAGCGTCGGCCGTGAGCTTGTGCTTATCGGCGTCGGAAAGCGCCTGTTCCAGCTCCAACACCACGACTCCCTGCCGCCAGTCGTCGGCATCGACCACAGCCCAGGTCATTCGCCGGATCGCCGACGGCGAGAGCGAGAGCCCTTCGGTCAAGGGACCGATGGCCTGCCGCCAGAGCGGATCGAGCCGCCGCGCGGCCGCCTGGAACGACGGCTGGCGCAGGAGATCGGCGAGCTTTAGCGTCAACAGCCAGCGCGTCTCGCGTGGCAGCCAGCGGTCGCCCAGGCGCTGCACCTGCGGGGACTGCGTCGCCGCCGGACCGCCGCCGGGCGCAACCGTGCCGCCGCCTGACAGCGTCGGGGCCGACGGAGGCGGGCCGCCCGGTCCGGAAGCGCTGGGTCGTCGCGGCGGGCCGGACAAGCCCCACACGCCCAGTCCGACGAGCGTCGCCACGAGAACGGCCGCCGCCATCCAGCGCCGCAGGCGCCGCGGCGGCGGCGACTCCAGCGGTTCCTCCACGGTTTCGTCGTCATCGGTTTCGACTTCCTCGTCATCCGGCGCCTCGCCATCGGCCCCGCTCGCGGGAGCATCTGCCGGAGGTTGCGTCGTTTCGCCGCCGGTCTCCGCGCCCAGGCTGAGCCCCGCCTCCGCCATCGCGGCCAGGCCCGTCTTCGGGGGGGCGGGCCTCGCTTTTCGCCGCGCCGCGTCGGCCGGCCGCCCCGGCGCAGCGTCCAGCGGCGACTCCTCGACCGTGTCGATGTCGTTGTCCAGCTCGCCCGACGAGTCGCCGCCCGACGAGTCGCCGCTCAGGGCGAACGCCAGCTCGCTCGGACCGATCACTTGCGAATCCGACGGCCGCGACGGCTTTCGCCGGGCCGGCGGCGCGGCCGGACCCCCTTTGGCGGACGCGCCGGCCGTGGCCGCTTTGGGTGCGGGAGCGGGCTTGTCGGACGGGTCGTCCGCGGCGGGACTTGTGGCAGGCGGCTTCGCCGGGGCGGCCGGTTTGGTCGAGAGAGGATCGGGTGACTTCTTAGCTTCCGGCGGCTTCCAGCCTGGCGGCGCGGCGATCTTCACGAAGCTGCCGCACTTGGGGCACTCGACGATTTGCCCGATGGCCGACGCGCTGCGAACCTTCAGCCGGGCCGAGCACGTCTCGCAGCTCACCGAGAAAAGTTCCATGCCCTTGCTCTTTTCGCGCCGCTCGACGAAGGTTCCGTCGGCGCTGCGTGCGGTTGTGCGTCGCCTCTGGCCGTTCCTCCGGCGCTTTCGCAAGTCTAGGTCGAGAGATGGTCGATCGAACAGGGAGCGGAGGCCCACGCGCCAAGCTCGCCGGGCCGGCACGCTCGATTATGACTTTTTCTCGGGCTTCAGTTCCAGCTCCGGCGGCAGCTTGTCGCCGCGCTTGGCGGCCGCCGCGCGGGTCGTGATTTGCAGGACCTCCTTGTCGCCCTCCTTCTTGACGATATAGACCAGCTTGTTGTCCATGTTGGCTTTGAGCATGATCGCCCGCAAAATCTCGCCGGCGGTCTTGCCCTTTTCGTCCAGCCCGAACGACTGGTTCTTCGTGATGCCCTCGATCTGCAAGTCGGCCCCCAGGATTTCGATCGGCACGCCGATGTCGTTGGACAACATCTCGACCGACTTCTCCAACGTGTCCTTCGTGAAGCTCAGATCGGTCTTCTTTGTCTTGAGGATTTCCAAGGCGCCCTTCGGTTCCGCCATCGGCGCGGGGCCGACCGGCACCGCCGTTCCGCCGCCGCCCCCGCGCTCGACCAGCGCCAGGTACGTCGCCTCCGTCAGGCTGCTGGCGGCAAAGAGCGGCAGGTAGCACCGCGCCACGGGATGCTTGTCGACCGTGCCCACCTCGGTCCTCTCCGCCAGCGTTTTCATCATCAGCGGAAAGCGGAAGAGGATCTTCTTGCTGTAGGGAGAAGGGTCGAGCGAGAAGTAATACTCCTCGACCTTTTTGGGCAGCTCGACCTTGATCTTGTCGGCCAGATCGCGGGCCAGCATCGTGGGGGCGGCGTCGGCCGTGCCGTAGAGGTGCAATTCCAGGAAGAGGTGCTCCTCGCCGGCGAAGTGCACGCTGAACAGTCCGGCCTTGTATTTGTCGGGCAACTGGTAGCCCAGCTCGATCGGCTCGCGGAGGACCTGCTGCGGGCCGTCCCAGATCGTCTTGCCGCCGGTGAACAGAAACTGGGGGGCGAAGAGGACGGAGAAGAGCCGGTTTTCGTCGGTGAACCTGCGGAGCGATTCCAGTTCGCGGCGAAATTGGAGCCCTTTGTCGTTCGCCAGGGCGTCGTCGATGGGGCGGTTGCTGCCGGCCCCGGGTTGGAACGGCTCGATCGGCGCGGCGACGACGCGCCGGCCGTCGTCGGAAAGATGATAACCCACCGGGCCGGCGACGTAGATCTTACGTTCCGCGTCGTATTGCGCGTCGCCGATCGCTTTAAGCCAAGCTTCCTGCTCGACTTTCTCGCGCGTTTTGGCGCAGACGGCCGTCTTGGGGGGCTTGCCGCCGCCGGCATCATAAACGCCGATGACCACCAGCTCGATGTTCTCCCAGGGCACGCCGACTTTGAGCGCGTTTTCGCGGGCGAAGGTCCCCAGCTCGCGCAGCGTTTCCAGGACGATCGGCCCGTGCGGATTTGCCAGGATGTCGGCCGGGCGCAGCGCGACGACGATCTGTGCTCCCGGCGGCAGGTACGTCAATTCCAGGGGCGGGCCGGCCGTCGGCGAATCCCAAATGGGTCCGGAGCCGTCGATGGACTCGGCCACCGGGACTTCTCGCGCGGCGACGGCGGGCGTCGGCGTGGAAGCGCCGCCGTTGGGGGTTTCCGTCGTGCCGCCGCTGGTGGTCGAAGCGCCGCCCGTGTTGGCGCCGGTGTTGGAGCCGGTTGAGTTCGATCCGATGCTGCCGCCGGTCGAGCTGGTGTTTGTGGTTCCCGGCGTGCCGCCGGTTGTGCCGTCGCCCGAGACCGTGTTGCCCGGCCCATTGCCGCCCATGTTGAAAAGGCCGATCAAGACGAGCGCCGCCAGCACCAAGACGCCGCTGACGACGAGCACGGTTTGATTTCGCCGCGACATGCCGCGGGTGGCGCGATGCGAAGCCAGCGCCGCACTGCCGCCTGGCAAAGGCGCCGCGACGACCGGTCCCGAGGACGCCGGGAATGGCGCGACCAGGACGACCGCGGCCGGCGCGGCCGGAGGCGCCGCGGTCGGCCCCGTGACATGGGACCAGCCTGGGGCGGCAACCGGCGCCGGGGGCGCTGGAGGCGCCGCACCGGCCGTCGGCGCGGCGGCGGACGACGGTACTGGCACGGGCCGCGCCGCGCTGGGAGTCGCGCCCGAGGCGCGTTGCCTCAGCCAGGCCTCGTACGCAATCGACGACGCCGTCGGCTGCTCCTGCGCCATGGCCCGCGCCGCCGGCTCAATGTACGCCAGCAGCGCGTCGGCCACGTTGCTCGCCTGCTGGTAACGCGCCTGCGGCGACTTCTCCAGCATGTACCCCACGACTTGCGCGACGGGCAGCGGCACGGCTAGATTGCGCTGCTGAAGCGGCATGACCGGCTCCGTCGCCTGTCGCGCGAGCGTCGCCGCCGCGCCGCCGCCTGCAAACGGAGGCTGCCCGCACAGCATCTGATACAAGAGGCAGCCGAGGGAGTAGACGTCGCTGCGGGCGTCGGGCGGCTGCCCGGCCGCAACTTCCGGCGAAAGATACGTCGCGAGGTTCGCCAGCCGCGCCGCACCGGACGCCGGACCCGTCGCTCCGGCCAGCACGTCGCGCCACAGAGGCACGAAGAGCAGCTTCACGTTGCGGGCCGCGTCGAGGAAGACGTTCCCTGGCCACAGCTCGCCGTAGACCTGCCCCTGCTGATGGATTTGCGCCAGGGCCAGCGCGATCTGCCGCGCCAGCCGGCAGGCCTCGGCTGAGGCCATCGGTCCCAGAGCGAATGCGTCCTTGAGCGTGCGTGCGGGCAGGTCGGCGATGGCGATGAATCGAAATCGCCCGAGGTCCACCAGCTCGTGGCACGCCAGCACGTGTGGGGACTGAATCCGTCCCGCGGTCGCCACAAGTTGCGCGATCGCCGCGAACGACGAGGGGTCCTGCGTCGACGGGCCGGTCAGGAAATAGAGACAGACCGGCTGGCTGCTGGGCAGGTGCACCGCCCGAAAGATCCCCGGCGCCGGGCCGCCTTCCACGCGGTCGTAAACCGAGTAGTCGCCGTAGACGAACGGCCCCGGCCGTCCCGCCAGGAGCACCGTCGCCTGGTAGCGGCTGATGACGTGCTGCGAGACGAGCCATTCGGAGAGCGTCAGCGAGTTTCCGGCTTGTGCCGCACCGGGCATTTGCGCGAAGGCGGCTTTGAGCGGCTCGGCCTGCGCGGCCGACAGCAGTCGGCTCTCGACCAGCAGTTTCCAAAAATCCGGCACGCTCAACGCCATGGCCCACCGCTGCGCTGTCGTTCGCTCAATGCCCGCCCTCGAGGTTGCCACCTGGGCAATCTCAGACATGGAAAAGCCGAGGAAGCGCCGCTGGCCGGTCGAGGGACCAGCACAACCCCTGTTTGCAGGCGGGAGCCTCCTGGCTGTTCCTACCCTTCAATGTAAGGCGACGAACCCCGGCTGGAAAGGCAAATCTTCGTCACCACGCAGCTTGCCCGCGTGGAACGATGTTTATGCTCCAGCACGCCCCTCCTATCTTTCCGGGACTTCCTGCGCTTGCCGGTTATTTCGGCCGCCCTCCCGGCAGCTTCTTCAGGAGGCCGACCATCTCCAGCGCCGCCTGGGCGCATTCCGCCCCCTTGTTTCCCTTGTTTCCGCCCGAGCGGTTGATCGCCTGTTCTACGGTGTCGCAGGTCAGGACGCCGAACAGCACCGGCACGCCGGTGCGGACGGAAATCTCGGCAATGAAATGGCTGACGGACCGGTTGATGTGCTGGTCGTGGGTCGTCTCGCCGCGAATGACCGCCCCCAGGCAGAGGACGGCCGCGTACATTCCGCTTTGGGCCATCCGGCCGGCGGTGACGGGGATTTCAAACGCGCCCGGCGTCCAGGCGACGTCGATGTTCGCGTCGGGCACGCCGCCGGCGATCAGCGTTTCCAGCGCGCCGTCCAGCAGCCGCCGGGTCACGAACTCGTTGTACCGCGCGACGACGACGGCAAATCGGCCGCCGCGGGCTTTTTGTTCGCCGGTGTAATCGTTGGGCACGAAAGAACTCCGCGAAGTCGGAGCATACTCTATGAACCGCTCGGAATGGGTAATTCCACGTAGCGTTCACGCGTCATTTCCGCCGCGTAGGCCAGACAGGCGAGCACGTCCGCCTCCTCCACACCGGGGTAGTTTTCGAGAATCTGCTGATGGCTCCATCCGCTCGCCAGCAGATCCAGGATCAACGACACCCAAATGCGGTGCCCGCGAATGCAGGGCTTGCCGAAGCAAATGTCCGGATTGATGGTGATCCGCCCAAGCAGTTCGTCGCGCGTCATTGTCTCTCTCCACACGTGCGGCCCATAGACGACAACCGGCCCATCGCCATTTGCATTCTAACACGGAAGAGCCCCCTGACGCACCCGATCGCTCGCTGTCCGTCGTTGATTGCCCGCATGCTCCGAGTATCATAGCAGCCTGAGTCGGCGCGATTCCCTGATCCTGCCAACAAACGAGTCTTGCCGGGAGCGACTTTCATGGCACTGCGCAGCGGCCGGAACGTGACGGTGGCGGTCCTCTTTTTCGCCGTGCTGGGCGGCCTGGGTTTGGGGTTCGCCCGCTTCGCGCCCAACGAGACCAAGATCACGGAGCTGGCGCCGGGCGTCTTTTTCCGCAAGGCCCAGACCGAGCCGACCTTCACCGGCTGCAACCAGGGCTGGGTGATCTTCAAGGACTACGTGCTGGTGATCGACGCCAACTTTCCCGGCCAGGCCGAGATCGTGATCAAGGAAATCCGCAAGCACACCGACAAGCCGATCAAGTACGTCTTCGACACGCACTACCACGGCGACCACGCCGATGGCAACCAGCAGTACACGAAAATCGGCGCCACGGCCGTCGCCTCGGAGCGGGCCAAGGCGGAATTCGAGACCAAGGGAATCCGCGGCTTCGAAAGCTCGCAGAAAAGCAAGCCCGACGAGTACGGCAAGCTCGAATACGCCACGCCGGGACTCTACTTTCACCACAAGCTGGTGCTGGACGACGGGACGCAGCGTGTGGAGCTGCTCTACCTCGGCCACGGGCACACCGTCGGCGACGCGGTGGCCTGGCTTCCCAAGCACGGCATCCTCTTCACGGGCGACGCCTGCGTGAACGGGGCGTTCAACTACACCGGCGACGGCAACACCGAAAGCTGGATCTCGATCCTCACGCAAATGGAGGAGCTGCCGGTGAAGATCGTCGCCCCCGGCCACGGCGAGCTTTCCGACAAGGAACTCCTGGCCCAACAGAAGAAGTACTTCGTCGAGCTGCGCGGGGCGATCGGCAAGCTCGTCGAGAAAGGCCGGACGCTGGACCAGATCAAAGAGGAGCTGGATTTGCCGTTCTACAAGGAGTGGGCGGGGGTGGATGTGAAGACGCGGGTGGAGAACATTGAGCACGTGCACAAGGAGCTGACGGCGAAGTAGCCGCTCGTATTCCTCGTACTCGTAATCGTAATCGTACTCCTCTTTCTCCCCCGCTCCCTGCTCCTCCCCCTCTCCCCCTCCTCGCTGAAACTGAGAGGAGAAGGACGAGTACGATTACGAGTACGAAAAGTCGCGCGCGGCCCTAACTGTGCATCCGCACGGGGTCCGTGCTCTCTGCCAGGATCCGGCTCTCCGCCTCCGCCAACTCCGTGAGCCGCGCCTCGACTTCCTCCTCCGGCGCAAACAGCTTCGCCAGGCGCACGTAAGTCGTATGGTGGCGCGCCTCGGACTCGAACAGGCTGCCGTAGAACGCCGCCAGCTCCGCGTCGCCGATCCCGTCGCGCAGGATCGCGAACCGCTCGCAGGACCTGGCCTCGATGAGGCCGGCCACGAGCAGCCGGTCGACCGCCCGCCCTGGCTCGTTCTTTCGCACGAGGTCATTGAGCTTGCGGCCATACGAGCTGGGCGGAAGGCGCCGGAACCGCACGCCGCGTTTTCGCAACAGCTCGCGCACCTGGCGGAAGTGGTCGAGTTCCTCGTTGACGATCGTCGTCATGGCGTCGAGGAGCGATTCCTTCTCGACGTAGTAGAACATCAGGTTGAGGGCCGTGCCGGCGGCCTTCTTTTCGCAATGCGCATGGTCGATGAGCAGCGTGTTGACGTCGCCGCGGACGCTTTCGAGCCAGCGCGGGGAGGTAGGCGTTTTCAGGTTGAGCATGAGTCAGATGAACTGTCGGCCGCGATCTCCGCCGACCTCGCGTCGGTGGGGCTGCGACTGCAAGCTACAGGCGCCCCCATCCAATTTAGGGGGTTTGCGCGTAGCTGCCAGTCGTTGCCCCACCGACGCGGGGTCGGTGGAGGAATGGTCTAGCGGCAATTCTTCCGATCAGTTCGCCGACCATCTTGGCAAAGGTCGTCCCAAGTCCGGTTCGCTGGTTCTCGTACCAGGCGCGAGCGGCCAACAGGTCGGCCTGCGCCGCTGTTCGCAGGACGACAGGCAGATTCATGGCTTCTTATTGAGACGCTTCTTGACGTCTTCCCACGGAATCGCCGCATCGGGGTTCGCGTCTGCTTCCGCCAGCCGTCGCTCCAGTTCTCGGCGGTGCCAGTCGGGCATGGGAAACGCCTTATCCGAGTCGGGGATGCTGTCCCAGAGCGCGGAGATCAAGTCGAGGCGCTCGGGAATCGTCAACTTCGTGAAATCGAATTCGGGCAGCGATGACATCGGTTCGGTTCCTGGCCACTACTGAAACGTATTCTCCGCCCCCGGGAACTTCCCCGACCGCACGTCGTCCCGGAACGCCTTCAGCGCCGACGCGATGCTCGATTTCAAATCCGTGTAGCCTTTCACGAACTTCGGCACGTAGCCGGAGGTGAAGCCCAGAAGGTCATACGTCACCAGCACCTGGCCGTCGCAGCCGGCGCCGGCGCCGATGCCGATCGTGGGGATGCGCAGCTCCTTGGAGATCGCCGCCGCCGCGGTCGAGGAGATGCACTCCAGCACGACCGCAAACGCCCCGGCCGCCTCAGCGGCTTTTGCGTCGGCCAGCAGCCGCTCCTGGTCGCGCTGCACCTTGTAGCCGCCAAGCTGGTGGACGCTCTGCGGACGCAGCCCGCAATGGGCCATGACCGGGATGCCGGCCGTAACGAGGGCGGCGATGACCTCTTCCTGGTCGGCCCCGCCTTCGAGCTTCACCGCGTGGCAGCGCGACTCCTTCAAAATCCGCCCGGCCGACTCGATCGCCTTGTGAACGCCCAGGTGGTAGCTGGGGAAGGGCATGTCCACGATGACGAGGGCGTGCTGCACGGCCCGGCCGACGATCTCGGCGTGGTAGATCATCTGGTCGAGCGTGACAGGCAGCGTGTTTTCGCGGCCCTGAACGACCATCGCCAGGCTGTCGCCGACTAGGATGCCCTCGACGCCGGCCTCATCGACGAGCCGGGCCATCGGGTAGTCGTAAGCGGTGAGGACGGTGATCTTCTGCCCGGCCGCCTTGAGCGCCGTGAACTCCGGGGCGGTGATGCGCTTGGGTCGAGGGCTCATACACTAAGAGCGACGCGCGAGCGAGGGGGGAGGTTCAGTCGCGCCGGCGCGACGTGCCAGCGGGGAACTTACACAACCCGACGCGCCAGCGAGGGGGAGGGCGAGGCGAGGGGAAGCTCGGCCGCCATAGAGTTCCAGGCGGCGGCGTGGTGCTCCCTCGCTTGCGCTTCGGGTTAGTGTGCTTGAGTCGATCTTGGCACAACGAACGCGCCGTGTCCAGCGAGCCTCGCCGAGCTTCGCGCGTCGTTGCGTCCGGCGGCGCCGAGGAATAGTATGTGGCTGAATTGGGCTTTCAAAGCAGACGGTAGCGCCTAGAGCAATCAATAGGAGACGTAGCGCGACGGCGTCACGTCAGCAGCTTGAAAATAATCGTCCCGATCACCGCCAGGGCCGCCGTCACGGCCAGCCAGATCGCGATCAGCACGGCCACCGACAGCCCGTCGCGCGGCGGGGCGGGAAAGATCGGCTGCGCCAGCGGGATCGTCTCCTCGCTCATCGAGGCCAGCGGCGCCGTGGGCTCCGAAGTCTGGCTGGGGCTCTCGCGCTCCTCGAAATCGCCCGCCTCGGGCAGCAGTTGCAGGTCCGCCACCGGCGCCGCTTCCAATCCCGACGGGCCGACGCGAATCCGCGGCGGACGAGCCGCGGAGACCATGCCGGCGACGGTCGCGGGCCAGAATTCCTCTTCACCCGCCCACTCGGCCAGCCGCCGCACCACCTCCGCCGCCGAGCCGATCCGCTTGGCCGGGTCCTTGACCATCATGTCGCCCAGCACGTCCACAAAATCCGCGTCCAACTCCGGATTGAGACGGCGCGGGTCGATCGGCGTCTCGTGGCAATGCGCCCGGGCCTTTTCCGAGGTCGTCCCGCCGGGGAAGGGCACCTTGCCCGTCACCGCGTAGTACAGCGTACACCCCAGCGCGTAAATATCGCAGGCCGGCGTCAGGTTGTTCGGCGTCAGGATCTGCTCGGGCGAGAGGTAATCGGCCGTGCCGACCGTCTTGTTACGCTGGCGCTCGTCCTCGTCGTGAAGGAAACCGGCCAGGCCCAAGTCCGAGACCTTCACGTGCCCATCCGGCGTGACGAGCAGGTTGCCGGGCTTGACGTCGCGATGGATCAGGCCGCGGGCGTGGGCGTGCTCCAGGCCGTGGGCCGCCTGGCAGATGATCGCAGCGGCGGCGCTTTGCGAGAGCCGGCCGTGGCGCTTGATGTACCGCCGCAGGTCGAGTCCAGGGACGTACTCGGTCACGAGGAAATGCACGTTGCCGTCCTGGCCGGCGTCGTAGGCGCGGACGAGGTTCTCGTGGTCGAGCTGTGCCTGGGCCTGGATCTCGCGGCTGAAGTTGGCGATCGATTCGGGCGTCGATTTGGAAAGCGGCAGCACCTTGATGGCGACCATCCGCCGCATGATCGTGTGCTCGGCCTTGAAGACCTGCCCCATGCCGCCCTGGCCGATCGTATCCACGATCCGGTAGGGCCCGAGGTTCCACTTGGTGCGGCCGCTAAGAAGCTGCTCGGACTGCCAGGCGTTGAGGTGGCCCAGGGCGACGAGCTTGGCCGCCAGCTCTTCGTCGGCGACCTTCGTGGAGACGCCGGTTTTGCGGTGGTCGTCGCGCAGGGCGGCCGTGGCGGCGTCGAGCTGGGCCTCGGTGAGAAGCCCGCTCGCGAGCGCGGATTGCCGGAACCTGGAGGGCGAATTCGACACGGCGTCAAAGTCCAAAAAGCCAGCGGCCGGCCCCGCCGGTGGGCAGGGTCGGATGGGTAGGGCCGGTTTGCGATTCTGTGCGCACAGTTGTGCAGCCTCACAATTTAATACCACAGGGCGATTCGCGCCAAGCAGATCGCTTGGAAAGGGTGGCACGCCCTGAGCCGGTTGGCTCCGCGAATGCACATTGCAGGCCATCCGTGACAGTAGAGAAAAGTCGCTCGGAGGGCGCGGCGAAGGGCGTGCTGTGGGCGGCTGGCGCGGCCTGAGCCGTCCGGCGTCACACCTGCACGTTTGCGGCAAACACGCCCTTCGCAGCCAGTTTGCGGCGCCGACTTGTGTGGCGACGTCTCGTGCCTTGCGGAAGTGAACGCATCGCACGCATGCTCAGGGCGTGCCACCCAAACTTGTTCGCTCGCGCCACACGCCGCTCGCCCAGGGAATCCCCGCCGCGCCGGGAACGAGATACCGCAGGGCCGTTAGCAGGCCCACCGCCGCCATCGTGGGGGCCGGCGCGATATCGGCTAAGAGCACGACCAGCGCCGCATCCCGCGTCCCCAGGCCGCACCACGACACCGGCAGAAGGCCCGCGAAAATCGCCAGCGGCACGCGGGCCAGCGACTGGTCCCAACTCGCCCCGACACCGGCCGCCAAAATGAACAGGTGAATCTGCGCCAGGTGCAGCGACCAGAGGACGATCGAGCCGCACGAGACCGCAACCCAGCGCCGTAGCGGCCGCTCCGCGGCGCCGCGCTGCGCCCACAGCGCCGTCCCGGCCAGAACCACGAGAATGGCCGCGTGCTGCCAGGCCAGCATGCCCAAGGCGCCGCAGGCGATGAGCACGCCGAGGGCCGCCACGTCGGCGGCTTTCTCGGCCACAACGTAGGACGCGGCCCGCGCCCGCCGCGAGCGGTCTGCGTCGAGCATGGCCGCCTTGGAAAAGTCGCCCAGCTTCGAGGGCACGACCAGGTTGAACGCCGAGGCCGCCAGGGTCTGCCGCAGCGCCTCGGCCAGCGAAATCCGCCGCACGCCGGAGACAAAAACCCGCCAGCGCCAGGCCGATACCAGCGTCTGCGGCACGAAGAGGCAGAGCGCCGCCGCCAGGAGGCCGGGATGCAGATTGACGAGCACACGCCCAACGCTGCGCCAATCGACGGTCAGGTACAGCGCCGAAAGCAGCGCAGCGCCAATCGCGATCTTTACAACCAAGCGCAGCCGGGCGATCGAAAGGCCGCGTACCTTGGTCGCGCTTGGCACGTTGACGGCGGTCATCGACGCATCCTTGCGGCTGGCCGTCAACGTGGCGTCTCGCTCCGCGAGACGTTTCCAAAAGTAGCCGTCTCGCCCCGCGAGACGAGCTACATCCCGCGGAGCGTGATGGCTACGGCGACGGCTCTTATCGCACAAACCCCATCCGGCCGACGTTCGGCGTAAACGGGATCGGCTCGTTCCACGAGTGCGGCCAGAAGATCCAAAACGCCTTTCCCAGAATCATGTCGCGGTGGACGAACTGGTGCCCCTTGTCCCACATGCGGCTGTCCTGGCTTTCCTGGCTGTTGTCGCCCAGGGCGAAAAACTGGTCCTCGAAGAGGACGTAGTCGAGGATTTGCTTCCACGTGCCGCCCCCGGCGTAGTTTCCCGCGCCCGTGGCGTCCTTCAGCGTGAACCAGTCGTCCTCGGCGGCGTCGACGGCGAAGGTCCCGTTGGCCCCCGCGACCCCCTGCACGCCCTTGATCTCCACAAAGTCGCCCGGCACGAGCCGATGGTCGCGGGCGTAAATCGTAAGGGCGCCGTCGGGAGCGCCGTGTGCGCCGACCGTCACTTTGTCGATCGTCCCGTGGGGTGCGTCGAACGGGTAGCGGACCATCGTGTGATAGTAAATGTCGCGCTTCACGCGGAGATGCTCGACCGAAAGCGGCGCGCCAAAAGAGGCGATCCCCACCGGGCTGTAGTCGTTCAGCTCGCGCTTAGGCTCGCCGGGCACGTACGTGGTGGGCCCATCGAGCGCGACAAGGTCGTCGTCGATCCACAAGAGGAGCTGGCTATCGACGTTCGCCAGCCGCACGTCGAAGGCCTCCGTCGGCGGCACGACCCCCTTGGCCGTGACCACCGGTTTGGCCGCCTGGCCTGCCTCGTCGATGAACGGCGTCTTTCCGCCGTCGATGGAGAGCGAGGCGTCGCCTGAGGCGAAGTCCAAGCGGCAGTGGAAGCGCCGGCCGCCCTTGATCAGCTCCAACACTGCGGCGCCGCGGCCTTGCGGCGTGAGCCGGCATTCGAGGACCAGGTCGCCCACCCAGGGCAACTCCATGCGATAATACCCCCGGACCGACCGCACGCCGTCGCGGGCCACGTCCACGCGGTCAAACGGGGGGTTGAACCCCTCCTCCACCGCGCCGTCGTTGTACGAAATGTGGTCCTGAATAAAAACGGGCGCCGGCGGCGCAAGCGGGAGCTTGCGCTCGATCTGGTCCCACGTCTGGTCCGTCGGCACGAACTGCTGGAACCGCAGCCACGTTTCCCCCTCCCGCGCTCCCGTCGTCTTGAACGAGCGGTAGCCGTCGGCCGTGACCCAGCCGTCTGGCCCCGCGGGTTTCCAGGGCCAGATTCTGGGGTCCGTCGGCCAGCCGCGGGCGATCGCCTCCTCCAGCGGCACGGGGCAGTCCTGCCAGCGCGGCGGCCAGCCGCGCTCCGTCATCTCGTCCACGATGTAGTCGTTGTCCGCCACGTCGCGGGCCACGGCCAGGATTTTTTCCGGCGGCTTGCGGGCGATTTGGAACTGCGAGTCTTCGACGTTGTGCGGCCGGACGTAGAGGTCGCCCCCATAAATCCGCAGCACCTCATTCGGCATCCCGGCCAAGCGCTTGATGTAGTTTTGCGAGGCCTGCCGGGGATAGCGGAACACGAACACGTCCCAGCGCTTCGGCGAGCTGACGTTGTACGACTTGAGGACGATGATGCGGTCGCCGTTATAGGACGACCCGGCGGGGTCCTGGGCCTTGGGATCGGGGTTGCCGGTGGGTTTGCGGAAGCGGCACATCGGACAGATGGCCTGGACCACCGAGCTGGGCGTGCGTTCTTGCGAGTCGGCGTTCACCTCGATGCTCGTCCCCACTTGATACCAGTAGCCGCACTTGGGGCACTTTTCGTCCTTGTGCCGGCCCATGAGCGTGGTGGCCATCGAGCCGGTGGGAATGACGAAGGCCTCGGCCTCGTAGGCCCGGAACAAGAGCGCCAGCACGAAAGCGATGGCGATCGACTCGATCGTCTCGCGGAAGGCGCCCGGCCGGCCGGACTTGTCCTTGCCTTTGGCCTTCTTGTCGTTGTCGTCGGGAAGCGTCTTTTTGGCCATGCTAGCTTGCCGCATTGGATATTGGGGTCTGGCGAATATAGCCGGTTTTCGGTGCTGCCGAAATGCGAACCTGCGGCCGAACGGGGCCGTTTTTCACCCCGGCGCGCACGGTCCCCCAACACCGGTTCGCTACGCGGCGAAGATTATCTAGGAGCGGCCGAATAATAACTTCCCGAATTGTCGCCTTTCGCTCCGCGAAAGACGACACTTACGACGGCTCGTCCAAGTCCACCACCCGCGCCCCGAACAGCTCCTTGGCCCGCGAAATGAGCGGGTTTTGCCCGGCCGCATCGAGCCGCTCGCGCTTGGAGACGGGCCGCGGGGCGCAGGCGGCGGCCGTGTCGGCGCCGGCGTCGAGCGCCAATTCGAGCCGAATCGCCTGGCCGGTCAGGTCGGAAAGCGCCCGTTCGATCTCGGCCTTGCGATCGGACCGCTCGCAGTGGCTTCGGGCGAATTCTCCGCGGAAACGAACGACAAGCCGGCCGCCCGGCTCCAAAACGACGCCGCTGCACTGCCCGGCCAGCGACGAGGAGAGGCCGGCCACGTCGGCGACGGCCTGCTGCCAGATTTTGAGGAGCTCGTCGGGCGTCGGCTCGAACCGGCGGGGCGCGGCCGCGTCGAGCGACGGCGCACCCATGGTCTCCCCTTCAGGATCGGCGACGGCCAAGGCCGGCGCCGCCGGTTCCCGTTCGACTCCCCGCCCCCCGTGAGTGGGAGGGCTCCGTTCCAGTCCCCTCCCCCCTTGTGGAAGAGGGTTAGGGTGGGGGGTTGAGGCGGAGAGCGTGTCCGGAACGGCCGTCACGGCGCCGCTATCGTTTTTTTTTACGGCCGCCGCCTTGGCGGCCGGAGTCTCCGAGGCCACGGCCGGAGTTGGAGCCTTCATACTGCCCGCCGATGGTGCGCATGGCGCCGCGGCCCGAAGCTGCTCGATCAAGCCCGAGACGTCCGCCATCGCCTCCAAGTGGCACATGCGCACGAGGGCCAGCTCGGCCAGCGTCCGCCGGTGCGTGCTGGTCCGCATCCGCGCGAGCGCCTGCTCGACGATCTGCAGCATCGCCAGCGTCGTCTCCAGCCCCGCCGCCTTGCCGGCCCTCTGGATCAACTCCGACTCCGACGGCAGGCAATACAAATACTGCTCCGGCGAGCCGGAAAGCGCCGCGACCATCACGTCGCGCAAAACGCCCATGAGCTGGTCCATGAGCTGGCCGACGTCGCAGCCTTCGGCCAGGGCGGCGTCGAGCGCCGCCAGCGTGGCCGTCACGTCCCGCGCCAAAAGGCCCGATAACAGCGCCGCCATGCGGCCCCAATCCGCCGTGCCCAAGAGGCCGTGAACGTCGGCGACCGTGAGCGTCTTGCCGCCGAACGCCAGAAGCTGCTCCAAGAGCGACTGGCTGTCGCGCATCGAGCCGGCGGCGCGGCGGGCGATGATCTCCAGCGCTTGCGGCTCGGCCGAGACGCCCTCGGCCTTCACGATCTCCGCCAGGCGCGCCACGATCTCCGCCGCCTGAATGCCGGCGAAGTCGAACCGCTGGCAGCGCGACAGGACCGTCACCGGCACCTTCTCCGGCTCCGTCGTGCAGAAGATGAACTTCACGTGCTCGGGCGGCTCTTCCAGCGTCTTGAGGAGCGCGTTGAAGGCCTCCTTCGTGAGCATGTGGACTTCGTCGATGATGTAGATCTTGTAGCGCGAGCGGCTGGGGCGGATGCCCACGTTCTGCCGGAGCTGGCGGATTTCGTCGATGCCGCGGTTGCTGGCGCCGTCGATTTCCAGGACGTCCACGTCCCCCCCGCCGCTGATCCCCTCGCAAATGTCGCACTCGTTGCAAGGCTCGGCCGTCGGGCCTTTCCGGCAGTTGAGGCACTTGGCCAAGATGCGGGCGGTGGAGGTCTTGCCGACGCCGCGCGCGCCGGTGAAGAGATACGCGTGCCCCACGCGGCCCGCGGCGATGGCGTTGGCCAGCGAGCGGCCGACGTGCTCCTGCCCGACCAGTTCGGTGAAGCGTTGCGGGCGGTAGCGCCTGGCGACGACGACGTAGGAAGTTCCGTCCGCAGAGTCCATGGCTCCGCCGCATCCGAGAAAGAGAAGCCGCCCAGCAAATTTGGGGAGGCGGCGGGACTTCACGACTTATGGGCCGTCGCGGCGGCCGGCGAGGGACCCCACACCTGAAGCTGACCCCTTAAGGCTGCTTCTTTCGACCTGACCTGGTTCGGAGGGCTCCACCGCAGGGCCCCTCGCCCGCCGTCGCGCCGTATTGGCCGACGGAGTATTATGGCCGGCGTTCCCCGGTCCGTCAAAGCGCCGTTTCCCGCTCTTCATTTGCAATGGCGCCGCGGCGGCAAAAATCGGCCGGGTTACTACAACTGCCTTTCGCCGCAACGTACAATGAAGCCCAACTTAACGTGCGCTGGGCCAGGGACCGCGGCGTGAGCGGCAGCCGGCCGCGCCGCTTGGTGCTCGCACGGCCGCTTTCCACTCGCCGGACCGGCCGCCGGACCTTTTTTGCGGAACAAGCAGACATGGATTTCAAACCGGGCCACACGGTCGGCATCGACCTGGGGACGACCTATTCCACCCTCGCCATCCTCGACGACAACGGCGACCCCACCGCCATCGCCAACGACGAGGACCAGGTCGAAACCCCCAGCCTGATCGTCCTCTCCGAGTCGGGGCACGTCATCGTCGGGCCCAGCCGGCAGCGGGCTGCCATGGAGGACCCCGATAACGTCGTCGAGCTCATCAAGCGCGAAATGGGCTCCGAGTACAAGCGGATGTTCGACGGCCGCGAGATCACCCCGGAGTTCCTCTCCGCCCTGATCCTCAAGAAGCTCAAGCAGGACTCCGAAAAGCGGATCGGGAAGATCGGCAACGCCGTCATCACCGTCCCCTACTACTTCAACGACGCCCGCCGCAAGGCCACCCAGGACGCCGGCCGCATCGCCGGACTGAACGTCATCGACATCATCAACGAGCCTACCGCCGCCACGCTGACCTACGCCTGGAAGACGGGCATCCTCGGCCGCGGCGCCGAGGAGGAGCCGCGCAAGGCCCTGGTGTACGACCTGGGCGGCGGCACGTTCGACGTCACGGTCGTCACCTTCACCTCGACGCGCTTCCGCGTCCTGGCCACCGACGGCGACGTGCAGCTCGGCGGCGTCGACTGGGACAACCGCCTGTCGGAGTACGTCTGCGAGCAGTTCGAGGCCAAGCACGCCGTCAACCCGCGCGATTCCAAGATCGACATGCGCATCCTGCGGAACGACTGCGACACGGCCAAGATGGCCCTGTCGGAGGCGAACCAGGCGATGATCACCTTCCGCTACAAGGGCCAGTCGATCGCCGTGCAGATCACGCGCGAGCTGTTCGAAGAGCTGGCCGCCGATCTCTTCCAGCGCACGGTCGACACGACGGAGCTGGTGCTGGAGCAGGCCGGCGTCAAACCCGAAGAGTTGCACGCCGTCGTCACCGTCGGCGGGGCGACGCTCATGCCCAAGGTCCAGGAGATGCTCGAGAAAGTGACGGGCAAGAAGCCCTACCGCGGCCTGTCGCCCTACACGTCCGTCGCCCAGGGGGCCGCCATCCACGCCGCCATCCTGGAGTCGAAGCACCGCACCAACAGCGAGCTGGCCGAGAAGGTCCGCAAGCACTTAAAGAGCATCCAGCAGGAGAACGTGAACTCGCACGGGCTGGGCGTCGTCGTGCGGCACCCCGTGAAGAAGAAGTACATCAACCACCTGATGATCCCCCGCAACTCGCGGCTGCCGATCGAGGTCAAGCAGACGTTCAAGACGGGGCACGAAGGGCAGCAGCGGATCAACGTGCGGGTGATGGAGGGGGACGCCTCGGACCCCGCCGCCTGCACGCCGATTGGAAACTGCTACGTGCGGGACCTGCCGCCGGGGCTGGCCAAGGGTTCGCCGGTCGAGGTGGCCTATTCCTTCGACACGATGGGGCGCGTGCACGTGCACGCCAAGGACATGACCAGCGGCCGCGAGGCCGCCATTCAGATCGACCGGCGCGGCGGCCTCACGGAGGACCAGATCGACAACTACACCCGCCTGGCCGCCGAGTACAAGATCGACTGACGCCGCCTATGGCGTGCGCGGCGACGAGGCATCATTGCCCCGCACCGCGAGGGCCGCGGCGTCGCCGCTCTTGAATTTCAAAACCGCCTGCCGATTCCCGACCCGAACCGACATGCCTACCTCCCAGACCATCGACGTCTATCGCGAGTGGCTGAAGATCGCCGACGCGAACCGGCCGCTCAACCACTACCAGCTCCTCAAGCTGAAGCTCTTCGAGGACGACGCGGCCCGCATCCGCGAGCATTACCGCAAGCTCAACGAGCACGTGCGGAAGTACGCATCGGGCCAGTACGGCGATGAGTCGCAAAAGCTCCTCAACGAGCTGGCCAAG
>JACOUI010000282.1 GCA_016177915.1 Planctomycetia bacterium | reverse complement strand
GGTCCACGGGACGCGCGAGAACAACGTGATCCTGGCCGGCATGCCGCCCTTCTCGCACAACTTCTGCCCGACGATCGACCCGCGCCAGGGCGTCCCGCCCGGCGAGCGCTTCAAGGCCCTGGCCGGCGCGCGCAAGACGGGACTCGTGCCGTTCGTCTCGGGCGACGGGCTGAAATGGAAAAAGTTGCGCGAAGAGCCGGTCATCACCGACGGGGCCTTCGATTCGCAAAACGTCCCCTTCTGGTCGCCGGCCGAGCAGCGTTACTGCTGCTACTTCCGCGTGTTCAAGGACGGAATCCGGCGGATTGCGCGGGCGACGTCGTCGGATTTTTTGCACTGGAGCGAGCCGGAGCTGATGGAATACGGCGAGCGGCCGATCGAGCACATGTACACGAACCAAACGCACCCCTACTTCCGCGCGCCGCAGATTTACATTTCCACGGCCGCGCGGTTCTTTCCCGGCCGGCGGGTCCTTTCGCCCGAGCAGGCCAAGGAGCTGGGCGTACACCCGAGCTACTTCGGCGACTGCTCCGACGGCGTCTTTATGACCACCCGCGGCGGCAACCGCTACGACCGCACGTTCATGGAGGGTTTCCTGCGGCCGGGCATCGGGCTGGAAAACTGGGTCTCGCGCACCAACTACCCGGCCCTCAACGTCGTGCAAACCGGCCCGGCCGAGATGTCGCTCTACGTCAACCAGAACTACGGGCAGCCGACGGCCCACCTGCGGCGGTACTCGCTGCGTTTGGACGGGTTTGCATCCGCACACGCCCCGTTCGAGGGCGGCGAGGTGCTGACGCGCCCCGTACGCTTCTCCGGCCGCGAGCTGTTGCTCAACTTCGCCACCTCCGCGGCCGGGGGCGTGCGCGTCGAAATCCAGGACGAAAACGGCGCGGCCCTGGCGGGATTCTCGCTTTCGGACTGCGAGGAGCTGATCGGCAACGAGATTGAGCGCGCCGTGCGATGGAAGGCGGGCAGCGACGTGAGCTCGCTGGCCGGCAAGCCCGTGCGGCTGCGTTTTTCGCTCAAGGACGCGGACGTGTTTTCGTTTCAGTTCCGCGACAAGTGAGGACTCGACTCTTGCCACTTGCTTAGCCGCTCTTGGGAGCGTCGAACCGCATCGGGACTGAAGTGGCTCGGGTATCTGAGGACGATTTCTTCGAAGGCGAGCTCGCGCAAGTTCATTTCCACGAGGGCGAGGTATCCTGCGGCGTCGGTTTTGCGATTCACCGCCCTTTCGACGGCTGCGATGACGCCGTACTTCTTGACCATCTGCCACGTCCTTGAAGCGCAAACTCTCTTCCCGTGCTTCTTGAAGAGTGCCGCTTCGTAGGCATAGATGGCTCGAAGAGCCTCTCGCTCTACCTTCCCATTGACGCCGAGTGCCGCAGCACGAACATCGGTACGAAGTTCAATCCCTCGCAGGCGCGCCTCTTTCGCTACCTCAGGGAGATGTACTTCGACATCGCGTGCGAAGCGATCGCATTCTTCCGGCGTTGTCAACCGCGCAATCCGCTCATCCATCGCTGACTCCACGCATTCAAGAGTTTCATCGCTGGCCATTGTCGATCGCTCGGATACGAGCGTCAAGCAACGAGAGCAACGAGAGCGCAAGACGGAAACCATCCTCCGCTGCTGGCACGAATCCCCCCGCCGCGGTATACAAGAATCCAATGTCCCCTCTCGTCATCACCCGCGGCCGCGTGATCGATCCCGCCCAGGAGATCGACCGCGTGGCCGACGTCTGGATCGAAGACGGCCGCATCGCGCGCATCGACGACGGCGCCGCGGCCGCCGGACCGAACGTGCGCCGCATCGACGCGGCGGGCAAGATCGTCTGCCCGGGACTCATCGACCTGCACGTCGAGCTCCGCGAGCCGGGCCGCGAAGAGGACGAGACGATCGCCACGGGCACGGCCGCCGCCCTGGCCGGCGGGTTTGCGACCGTGGTCTGCCATCCCAACACCGAGCCGCCGATCGACACCCAGGCCCAGGTCGAGTTCCTGCAGCACCAGGCGGCGCGGGCCGACAACTGCCACGTCTACGTCGTGGCCTGCGTCAGCAAGGGGCGCGAGGGGAAGGAGCTGGCCGAGATCGGGCAGCTTGTCGAGGGCGGGGCGGTGGCCTTCGGCGACGGCGACGCCCCCGTCTGGAACGCCGAACTCATGCGGCGGGCCTATCAGTATTGCTCGATGTTCGACAAGCCGATCTTCGACCACCCGGAGGCCCGCGAGCTGACCACCGGCGGCGTGATGCACGACGGGGCGGTGTCGATGGTGCTGGGCCTCGCGGGCATGCCGGCGGCAGCCGAAGACGTGATGACGAGCCGGGATATTTGCCTGGCCGAGGCCACGGGAGGAAGGCTGCACCTGGTGGTCTCGACGGCCGGAAGCGTGGAGCTGGTGCGGCGGGCGAAGCGGCGGGGCGTGCGCGTCACCTGCGCCGTCTGCGCCCATCACGTCGCGCTGACCGACGAGTCGCTGCGCAGCTTCGACGCCAATTACAAGACGAACCCGCCGCTGCGCTCGGCCGAGGACGTGGCGGCCTGCGTGGCGGGACTGGCCGACGACACGATCGACGCGATTTGCAGCCAGCACGCGCCGCACGCCGCCGAGAAGAAGCTGCAAGAGCTGGACCGCGCGCCCTTCGGCATCGCCGGCCTGGAAACGGCCTTGCCGCTGGCGATTACGCACCTGGTGGCCAAAGGCCATCTCGACTGGCCGCGCCTGGTGGCGAAGTTCACCAGCAGCCCGGCCCGCATCCTGGGCGTTCCCGCGGGCACGCTGCGCGTGGGCGCCCAGGCTGACGTGACGATCATCGACCCGGACGTGGAGTGGACGATCGACGTGAACCGCTTCAAATCGAAGAGCCGGAACACCCCGTTCCACGGCCTGCCGGTGCGGGGGCGTACGGAGACGGTGATTGTGGGCGGCCAGGTGAAGTATTCACGAACTGCGAAGCCCGTCGCCTGATCCCTGCCTCCTGCTCCTTGTTGCCTGATTCACGCCGCCTTCCGCAGCTCCTCGGCCGGCGCCACGTAGCGGTATTGCATCACGTAGGCGTCCTCCGGCGTGTCGTCGTAGAAGTTTCGCAGCACGGACACGGCCCGGAAGTTGTTGACCTTGAAGAAAAGCTGCGCCGCCAGGTTCGTCTCGCGGATTTCCAGGACGATCCGCGTGCGGCGCTGCTGCGAGAGCTTGCTGACCAGTTTTTGCACCATCTGCGAGCCGATCCCCCGCCGCCGCCAGCGCGCCCCCACCGACAGGTTCAAGAGGTGCAGCCGCGTCTTGTGCAGCTCGTAGACCATGAAGCCGGCGATCTTGTCGTCGATCTCGGCCACCATGCCGATGCAGTTCCGCTGCCGCAGGCAGCGCAAGAACTCCTCGTCCGACCAGGGAAACTCAAAACTCTCGTTCTCGATGTCGAGGACCTCGGGCATGTCGCGGCGGATCATCCAGCGGATGTGCGCCTGCACCCGCGAGGAAAACGGCGACGGCGACGGCATGGGAAATGTCACGGCAGCCTCCTTGCCGCAAAACGGGTTCCAGAGGCGGGCGATGATACCGGCAAACGCAAAAGCGGGGAACACGAAAATGCGTCCCCCAAAGTAGCCATCACGCTCCGCGTGATGCAGCGCTTTGGGCGAGACAAGGTTTCTGGACACTCCGCGCGACGCGGGCTTAGCAGTCCTTTTCCGCGTGATGCGCCTGGCTTCGCAGCACGCCGGCCGTTGCCATCTTGGGCGCCTCGGCCAAGGCCGAATCGGCTGGAAACGGCCCCCGCCAGGTGTTAGAATGCTTTTCGCCCGACGGGGCTGGCCTAAGGCGGCCCAGTGCCACCCAGCCACGCCCGGCCGCGCGTCGTGAAATCACCGCTGGCGCATGCTGACAGCGTGCCGCTGTTTTTTTCGGGCTTCAAAGGAGGACTTCTGCATGAAATCGCTCACCGGTCTCTTGCTGGCGGCCTTGGTCCTGGTCGGGATTCTGCCGGGCGTCGCCTCGGCCCAAATCAGCTCTTCCCAGATCACCGGCGACTACCTGGAGATGCGCACCTGTGAAGTCTACACCGGGCCTTGCTTCGCCAACGCCGATATGGGCGTCGCCGGCCGCGAGGCCCTCTTGGCCTGGAGCATCGACTCCGGCAAGCACAACGGCATCGACCTGTCGGGCCTGAAAGTGGTTGTGGCCGTCTCGGCAAACGATACGCTGGGCGACGGGATCGTCACCAAGGTCGATCCGATCCGGTCGGTCGTGTTGATTGACTCCAACGCCACCTGCGACCAGCGGGCGGCGCTTTTGGACTTTGCGGTTGCGCACGCCGGCAAGCTGGCCGGCAAGGTGCAGCGGGTCGACTCGGCCGAGATCAGCCTCACGGTCGACCACGTCGACATGGTCGCGGACCTCAAGGCCGGCGACGAGGTGACGCTCAAGACCCGCAAGCTGAAAAAGGGCGACTGCGTCTGCTCGAACGAAGAGCGCTACTACCAGCCGCTGGTGAAGATCGACAATTCCGCCCCGGCCTACACGCTCGTCGGCAAGTTCGCCGGCGCGGGCCTGGGCGCGAACTGGACGCACCTGGGGCGCAGCTCCTACCTCGGAACGTTCTCCTACGAACAGTAGCCGTCTCGCTCCGCGAGACGAAGCGCTCGCAGACCCAAAGCCCACCGGTTGCACCGGTGGGTTTATTCTTGCGTTCGCAGCCACTCCAGAATCGCCCCGTCCTCCGCCTTCGCTAGCGGCGTGTACCGCGGATGCCGCGATTCCTTGTACGGGTCGTTGCGGGCCGCGTTGTAGCAGCAGATGAGCGACCAGCGCGGGTTTTCCGACCAGTTCTGGTCGGAACGGTGCAAGAGGTTGCAGTGGAAGAAAAAGGCGTCGCCGGGCTGGGCCTCGACGTACATCCGCTCGAAACGATTGAGGGCCGCCTCAACCCGCTCCAGATCCGCCCCCGTCTGGTCGCCCGTTTTGCCGTGGTCGATGCGGCCGATCGCGTGCGAGCCGCGGAGCACTTGCAGGCAACCGTTTTCCTTGGTCGAGGGGTCGATCGCGATCCAGCAGCTTGCCAGGAGCGGCTCAAGGCAGCCGTTGTTGTACCAGTAGCCGTAATCCTGGTGCCATTCCCAGGCCCCGCCCACCCGCGGCTCCTTGAGGATCATCTTGGCGTGCCAGTGGTAGACTTCGCCCCCCAGGATGTCCTCCATGCGGTCGACGATCCGCCGCGAGCGGCTGAAGAGCCCGTACAGATCGTCGCCCGGCGTGTTCCAGAGGGCGAGTTTCACGGGCATTCCCGTCGCGTCCCGACGGTCGTAGGCCTGTGATTCGACGCCGCTGTCGCGCCTGGCGTAGGCCGAGAGGCCGTCGATTTCCTGGCGGGAAAAGAGCTGTCGGACGAGGAGGTAGCCGTCGCGGTCGTAAGCGGCCAGTTCAGTCGGGGTGAAGATGTTGGGCATGGAAACCGTGGGATTCATCAGTCGAGCGAAGCGTCGGCCCCGAGCGTTGCACGGGATGCGCAATCAACATTGAACCTGGCGCGGACCGTTTTCGGAAGGGGGGCGGGGCGGTCGGTAGTGTCCCAATTTGATTGCTCCTTGGCCTTAATCCACTCCGCCAAGCGGCTCTGGGCTGGAGTGTGAAACTGGGGCCATGTTAATTTGAAGCAGCAGGTTTGCTCGCAGGTCCGCGCGGCGATAAAAAGCGCAAGTACCGTTTGACATGTTGTTTAGAAACAACTAAAGTAGAAATGGCACTGGCTGAACTACCGCCGCTTACGAAAATTGAGGCCAGGGGACCTTGGGGAACGGTCGAATCATTCATTACGAGCAACAATAAGTGCCCTGCCGGCGACTTCCTGGACCACCTCAAGACCATCTCCGCCAAGAAGAAAGACAACGTCAAGGCGACGGCCTACTTCAAGTTCATCGTCCTCTTTGACCAGATGGCAAAGACGGGACAGGTTCAACGGAAACGATTCCGCAGCGAGATGCAGGGTTTTTATGCCTTCGCGCACGAGCACAGAAACGTGCAGTATCGGTTTCCGTGCTTTAGCGACGGCAGGCGTTGGATTCTAACTCACGGCTTTGCAAAGCCAGGAGCACAGGAGGGCCTGGGCGAATGGCCGCAGAGGGAGATTGATCGCGCCGTTGAATTGCGAAAGGAGTATTTCCTGCGGAAGAAACTGACAACCAAGGGAAACCCATGAAGACTCGTGTTGAAGAAGCCCTTTCGACGCTGGAAGGGGTACGGCTTTTTGAGCAGGAACGTGCGATTTACGACGTCACCGGACTTGTCGAAAACGTGATGGAGAAAGAGCGCGTCTCGCGTACAGACCTTGCAAACCGGCTTGGCAAGACAAGGGGCTGGGTAACTCAGCTGCTGGATGGCGAAGCAAACAAGACCGTTCGCACGCTTGCCGATGTTTTTGCCGTGCTGGGCCACTCCTTGCGGTTTTCCGCTGAACCGCTCGACGGCGGAGCGGAAAAGTTCATCGGGCGCGGGCAGGTCACGTTTGAACTCGATCTACGACCCCCACTTGAAGCGACGACTGGCGTTTGGCACGTGACTCGCGCCGGTAGGCAAGAGCTGGTGCCTAAACTCGTGACATAATGGCAACAAAGCAGAAATCGGCAACCAAGAAGCACGGAAACCAGCGGGATCGACGTGACGTTGCCGCGCTTGCAACGCGCGTTCAGTTGGGCGCTATGCACATGGAGCGCTGTCTTGCGATTCGCTCGCCTCAGGTGCCCAAGCTCAGCGAAAAGGTGCAGGTACAAATCAACATTGAGGCTGCCGTTGAAGAAAACCCAGAAGGGAAGCGCCGGCTTTCCTACCTCTTGACGCTTGGGCTACGCCTCGTCGGCACAGAAAGCAATCAGCCTGCTGTATTCATCGAGGCCGCCTTCCGCGCCCTCTACCAAGTGAAGGAAGGCGACAAAGGAAAGCTGCCGCAGTCAATTGTGACTGCCTTCGGTCGAGTAGCCTGCCTTCCCATGATTTGGCCCTACTGGCGCGAATTTGCCCAATCGATGAGCGCACGGATGGGGGTCCAACCAATTACCTTGAACGCCTTCGATGCTGGCAAAATGGGGGCGTGGCAGGACGAGAAGCTATCTCGCTTGGTCAAAAAGAAGAATTAGCCGCGCCCCGCGCTCACCCTCCCGCCCCCTCGCGCGTCTTGAATTCTGCTCAAAGGTCGGGGACCGGGGCTGAAATCAGGACACTACCGGGCGGTCACGTTCCGTTCCGCAAGAGGCACGTCTCCTCGCCTTCCGCTATCTAACCCCTTCGTGGTAACCGTTCTTTGTTGGCCCATGCACCCAGGGTGCGGCGCTGCGCGGCGACCCTGCGCTATGCTCTGTAACGCCTTCGGCGTGTGGAGAAGTCGAGTCTCATCGGCGCGTGCCGGCCTCACCTGCGCGTCGAACCCAACGGCCCGGCGATTGCGCTACTTCCGCTCGTAGACCAGCTTCCCCCCCAAATACGTCTGCAGCACCTGCGTGCCGCGGATGTCGTCCACCGGGCACTTCAAAAAGTCCGTGCTCACCACGATCATGTCCGCCAGCTTCCCCTCCTCCAGCGAGCCGATCTGGTCCTCCCAGAACAAGATGTGCGCGTTGTTGTGCGTGTAGAACCGCAGCGCCTGCTCGCGCGACAGGGCCTCCTCCGGGTGAAGCTGCCCGTCGTAGAGCCGCCCCCGCCGCGTCATCGTCGTCCACATGCCCAGGAAGGGGTTGTAGGGGTTCACCGACCGCAGCGAGCCGATCTTTTGCATGTGGTCCGAGCCGCCGCCCGCGATGCCGCCCGACTCGAAGATCGTTTTCAGCGGCTGGAAGTAGCGCAGCCGGTCGTAGCCGAACTGGGCCACCAGCGTCCGGGTGTCCAGGTACAGCCACGCCGGCTGAATATCGACCACCACGCCCAGCTTCGCCAGCTTCGTGGCCGCCTCGTAGCTCATGAAGTTCGAGTGCGTGATCGAGGGCCGCGTCTTGGCGATCGGCGTCGCGCGGTTGATCTCCTCGTACACGTCCAGGAGCTGATGCACCGCCCCGTCGCCGACGGAGTGGGCCGTGAATTGCAGGCCGGCGTCGACCGTCGCCTGCACGATCGGCAGCAGCTTGTCGCGCGGGATGAAGAGCACGCCGCGGTATTCCGGATCGCGGATGGAGTAGATTTCGCTCTTGCCCCAGGCCTCGCGCATGTAGGCGCTGCCGGTCAGCATGCCGCCGTCGAGATAGGTCTTGATGCCGATCGTGCGAAGCTGGGTATTGGGCTTGCGCAGCGGGTCGTCGGCGATCGTGCGAATGCGCTCCGTGATGCGGTCGAGGGGGCCCTGCGCATCGACGCTTCGCGACAAGGCTACGCGGAGATTGAGCCTCCCCGCGTCGCGGAGTGCGGCCCATTGCTCGACGTCGTCGTCGCCCGCGTCGCGGTCGCAGACGGCCGTGATGCCCACGGAGTTGTAGTCGTCCAACAATAGCTTGAGCCGCTCCAATCGCTGCTCGCCCGTCGATCGCTTGCCCTGCGACTCGATTTTCAAGTAACGCGTGCAGCTTCGCAGCATGCCGGTCGGCTCGCCCGTCTGCGGGTCCTTCTCGATGTAGCCGGTGCCGGAGACCTTGAAGTCCTTGTCGATGCCGCTTTTTTGCAGGGCCAGGGAATTGGCCATCGCGTCGGGGCCGGTGGAGAAGGCGACGGGGTGCTTCGGGGCGGCCTGGTCCAATTCGGCCTTCGTGGGGTAGCGCTGTTCGCGCAAGCGCGTGATGAACACCTGCCGCACGCTGATCCACGTCCCTTCCGGCTGGGCCTTGGCGCGGGCGGCGACGTAATCCAAAACGTCCCGGATCGTCTCCATGTCCGGGATTTCATGGTCGAACTCGGTCATGCACGCGCTCGTGGCGTGCACGTGCGAATCGATCAACCCTGGAAGGACCGTCTTCCCGGCCAGATCGACGACCTTGGTGTTCTCGCCGTTCGTCTTCAGCACCGCCTCGTCGCTTCCCACGGCCAGAATCCGCTCGCCGCGCACGGCGATCGCCTCGTGGACCGAGAACTTCTTGTCCACGGTCACGATCTTGCCGTTGTGCAGAATCAAATCGGCCGGGCCGTCGGCGCACGGCGCGATAGAAGGCAGAAAAGCGGCCAGGAGACAAACGAGCAGGAGCGCGGCGCGGGCGAGCATCAGAATTCCTCCGCGGCAAGGGCAGGGCCGGACGCGACTATTGTGCCGCGGCGGCGCGGCGGGAGCAAATGGCCCCCTCCCCCCTTGCGCTCAGAGGGTTGGGGTG
>JACOUI010000253.1 GCA_016177915.1 Planctomycetia bacterium | reverse complement strand
GCCCTCTCGTACGTCGGCAGCACAACGAGGTCGACCACGCCCTGCCGGCCGCTGCCGAAGCACGCAATGGGATCGAGCACAACTTCGTTGTCCTGCGTTCGAATGCGCAGGCGAGGGGCTTTGTAAGCGCCAAGCAGGTTCTCGGTGAGCTTCTTCTGGTCCCGCTCCACGTACCAGCCCTTGGATTCCGCGGCCGCCGTCGCTTCTGCGAGCATTCTCTCTTGAGCGTCGAGCCACTCGCGGCGCAGGGGCTCGCCCACGAACTCGATTACCCGTTGCAAGTGTTGCCGCGCTTGCCGGCTCTGCGCCTTCGTCGCAGGTTTGTCGGGTGGAACCTGTCTGGCAATGGCGAGAAACGCGTCTACCTCTCGGGCCAGTTTTTCTCGGTCTGGCTTCGGCCAGTCTGCGAAGTCATTGGGGTCGAAGCCCTCGACGGACTTCGGCGTAAGCCAGAGGTCTGGTGGGTGAATTACTGCGCTGAGACGATCGTCCGTCTTTCCGCCCTCCGCCCACACCACCCTGGGCGGAGCGAGAAGCGAGGACGCGGCCCTCAGGCTGTCGATGAATTGTCTACGCGGCATATTCGCCTCGGCCGGTCCATGGAATCGATCACCTTATCGCCGTTCGTATTGTAGCAAGCCCGCAGCAGGGGGCCAAACAAGCCAAAAAGGGGGGCCGGCCAGGGCGATTCATTCTGCGACTCGCTCCCACAACCGCAACCTATGCTTGCCGGTACGAGCCGATGTGCGTGCATGAACGCCCCAAGGTCTGCATTGCTGGAACCCCCTTTGACCAAGCGCATCGCCATTCTCACCGCCGGCGGCGACTGCCCCGGACTCAACGCCGTCATCCGCGGCGTCGTCAAAAGCGCCGGCCAACTCGGCTACGACTGCATCGGGTTTCTGCGCGGCTTCGAGGGGCTCATCGCCCCCGTCTGCTACATGCCGCTCAACGCGACGAACACCGCCGGCATCCTGACGCGCGGCGGAACGATTTTGGGCTCGACCAACAAGGGGCGATTCGTCGTCCGCCGCGGAGTCGACGACCATATCGGCCTCGATCGGCAGTTGATCGACGAAGCCAAGACGACGGCAGAGCAGCTCAACCTCGCCGGGTTGATTTGCGTCGGGGGCGACGGATCGCTGTCGATCGCCCAACAGCTCTTTGAAGCCGGCCTGCCGGTCGTGGGCGTGCCCAAGACGATCGACAATGATTTGTCCGCGACGGCCTACACTTTCGGCTTCGACAGCGCCGTGGCCTGCGCCACCGACGCCCTCGACCGCCTGCACACCACCGCCGCCAGCCACGAGCGGATCATGGTCCTGGAGGTGATGGGGCGGCACGCGGGCTGGATCGCGCTGCACGCGGGCATCGCGGGCGGGGGCGACGTGATCCTCGTCCCGGAGATCGAGTGGAGCTTCGAGCACGTCTGCGACAAGGTCCTGAGCCGCGAGGCGGACGGGAAGCGGTTCACGCTGGTGGTCGTGGCCGAGGGGGCCGCCCTGCCCGGCGGAAACCTCGTTTCCACCAGCGACGGAGCGGGACAAGTGAAGCTCGGGGGCATCGGGCGGGTCGTGGCGGACGAGATCTCGCGGCGGCTGCACCGTGAGGCGCGGTGCGTCGTTCTTGGCCACTTGCAGCGGGGCGGGAATCCGACGACGTTCGACCGCGTCTTGGCCACGCAGTTCGGGGCCCACGCCGTGCGGCTCGTTCACCATCGGCGGTTCGGCGAGATGGTGTGCTACCATCCGCCGCAAATCGACAGCGTGCCCGTTCGCGAAGCCGTTTGCCGGCTGTCGCGCGTCGACCCGGACAGCTCGCTGGTGCAGGCGGCGAGGGCGCTCGGCATCAGTTTCGGCGACCGGCCGGCGCGGCAAAGCCCGTTCTCGATCGAGGCGGCCAATGGCTGCTGCGCGCCGATGGTGGCGGAGTCGGGAATTGCAGCCATGTCGCCGATCAGCGCGCTGCCGTCGCCCTAGGGGGCGCGAGGCTGCGAGTGATTCGACCGCAACTTGAGCGGCGCAGGTTATCCCTGCTACCCCCCACTCCGAACCTCCCCCGCAAGGGGGGCGAGGGTGATAGCGGCTGGAGGGCGAGCGCGCCGCTGGCCATAATGCACAGGCAACCACTCGCTGGGACCTGTGCTATGCCGGCGGGAAAAAAGTGGATCGAAGGGACGGCGCCGGAGCAGCCGCTTTCCGAAGCGGCCAGGATCGCGCTGCGCGACCGCCTGGCGGCCGTGTCCTACTGGGTCGAGCGGGCGGCTGGCGAACCGGTGGAATCGGAGGACGGCGCGGAGCCGGTACACCAGCTTCGCGTGTCGACGCGCCGCGCCGCGGCGGCCATCAAGGCCTGCCGCGAGCTATTGCCTCGGCGTAAATCGCGCCGTTTGAAAAGACTGCTCGGCAAGGTCCGTCGCGCCGCCAACGAGGCCCGCGACCTGGACGTGCTCCTGGCGCGCTATCGCGAGGCGTCGACGCCGAAGTTGCGCGAAGTCGGCGCATCGCTGGACGAGGTCCAAGGCCGTCGCGCGCAGGCGCAGAAGGCGCTTGGCAAGGCTGCGCGGCGATTTCGCCGGCGTCGATTCGCCGACCGGGCCGAGAAGCTGCTCGCGCGCGTGCGCTGGCGCGATGCGGACTCTCCCGAGCCGACGTTGGCCGCCGCGGCTCGAAGCGAGCTGGCCCGCCTGGCGGGCAAGTTTCTCGATGCCGCCAGAGGCGGGTCATCGCCGGAGGGACTGCACGCCCTGCGCATCCGCGGCAAGGCGCTCCGCTACGCCGTCGAGGTTTTCGCGGGCGCGCTGCCGGACCTGCGCGAGACGATTTATCCGGCGCTCGTCGAAATGCAGGACCTGCTGGGCGCGGCGAACGACCACGCCACGGCCGTGGCGCTGTTTCGGGCCTGGTCGCGGTCGTCGGGCGACCCCTTGCGCTTCGAGGGGCTGCTCGTCGACGAATCGCGCGCCTGGGACGAAGCCCGCTGGCGTTGCGCAGCTCGGCTGGGCTCGCCGGCGTTTGCGGAGCTGAAGAGGCAGTTAGAGTCGATTTGTGCAGGCGGAGGAGTAGGGTGTGCCGAGTGAAACGAGGCACACCACCGCGCGACCGGCGGGCCTTCGCTCGCGTGAGATTCTGCCAACGGCGTCGTCTCGTAGACGGCGCGATGATCGCCCTCGAAGCGCCAACCGCGGCGCGAGCTCGGCCGGACCTACACCGCGCACTTGATCAGCTTCAAGAGCACCGCCGTCTCAAACGGCTTGCGCAGATAGTACGCTCCCTGGCCGCTGTCCGTGCGGCGGATGATGTCGGGCGTCTGGGAGCGCGAGAGGAAGATCACGTGCGGCCCGTCCGCCCGCTTCAGCGCCGCGCGAATGTCGTGGCACAAGTCCGCCCCGCTGCGCTCGGCGATCGTCTGGCTGCAGATGATGACGTCGGGGTGCGTGCGCAGCGCGGTCAACACGGCCTGGTCGTAGCTGC